>DASREC010000374.1:0-10930 GCA_035652295.1 Polyangia bacterium | reverse complement strand
TCCTGCCGACCACCGGCGCGACGCCGACGCCGATCGACGTGCTCACGACCGCCGCCGGCGTGCAGACCTCCGCCGACGGCGCGGCGACGTGGAGCGCGTTCAACAGCGGCCTGCCGGGCACGTTCCCCGGGCTCTCGATCGGCTTCAACGCGCAGGCGCCCACCAACCTGATCGTGAGCGGCGCGCAGTCGATCGGCTCGCCGCACGTCTTCACCGCCAACACCGGCAACCCGAGCCCGACGTGGGCCGGCTTCGACTGCCGCATCCCCATCGGCACCGGCCGCGACTTCGATCTGAACAGCATCCGCTTCCAGGCGATGGTCGGGAACCTCGGCACCGGCAACGACAACGGCTCGGGCGGCACCGGCGGCGCGGTGGTGATCACGCATCAAGGCGTCAACCCCTGCGTCGCGCACGCGGTCGCCGCGTCGACGGGCACCGGCCGCGTGATCGCCGGCTCGAGCGCGACCCTCTTGTTCGTCGCGGTCAACGGCACAAAGCCCGACGGCAGCGCGGGCACCGGCGGAATCTTCAAGTCGATCGACAAGGCGGTGACGTGGACCGAGAGCGACACCGGCATCGACGCGACCAGCCGCGATCAGATCTGGACGATGGCGATCGATCCGTCGAACGCGCTGACGATGTACGCCGGCGTCCTCGGGCCGGGGCGCGTCTTCAAGTCCATCGACGGCGGCGTCACCTGGGCGCAGACGACGACCGAGCCGGGCGACACCACGCTCCAGGTGCTCTCGTTCGCGATTCACCCGACGAGCGGCGCGATCTACGCCGGCACGTCGAGCGGCGTGTACAAGAGCATCGACGGCGGCGCCACCTGGACGCTGTCCGGGCTGCCGGGCGTGGCGGTGCGCGCGCTCGCGATCGATCCCGCGGTGCCGACGACGATCTACGGCGGCATCGATCGCGACCCGGGGTTGGTCGTGAGCACCACGGGAGGCTGATGCGCGCGCTCGCGCTCGCGGGGCTGTTCGCGATCGGCTGCGGCGGCGCCGAGGAGACGCGCGACCAGGGCGTCTCCGACGATCTCGCGGCGGCGAGCGATCTCGCGCAGGCGCCGCCGAGCGAGCTCGGCACGAGCGCGGACGCGGGCGCGAACAGCGACGCGGCGACGGCCGCCGGCGCGGTCTGCAGCGCCGACCATTGGTGCTTCGTGAATCCGCTCCCGCAGGCGAACGACCTCTATCAAGTGGCTGCGTTCTCGCCGGCCGACGTCTGGGCGATCGGCGCGCGCGGCATGCTGCTCCACTTCGACGGGCAGAGCTGGTCGAGCGCCGCGAGCCCGGTGACCGAGGAGCTGTTCCTGCTCACGTCGACGGGCCCGAACGACATCTGGGCCGCCGGCTCGACGACGGTGATTCACTGGAACGGCAGCGCCTGGTCGACGAGCTTCGTCGATCCCGATCCCGCCGACTACGTGTTCGAAGGCCTCTACGCCGTCTCGCCGTCGAACGTCTGGCTGGTCACCGACCTCGGCCACCTGTTCCACTTCGACGGCACGGCGTGGACCCAGTTTCCGCAGCAGCCGACCTCGACCAACGCCTATCTCGGTCCCATCTGGGGCGCGAGCGCGGCCAATCTCTGGATCTTCGGCCACCCGGGCGCGCTCCTGCACTTCGACGGCACGACGTGGAGCTCGCTCACCTCGCCGACGCCCAAGACGATGAGCGCCATCTGGGGCTCGGGCGCGGCCGACGTCTGGGCCGGCGGCATGGACGGCACGATGCTGCACTTCGACGGCGCGAGCTGGAACGTCGCGCCCTCGGCGCCGCAGAGCGTGAGCTCGATCGACGGCACCAGCGCGCACGACGTCTGGGCCGTCGGCACGCAGGGCATGGCGCAGCACTACGACGGCGCCGCGTGGTCGCCGATCGCCACCGGCACCAACCGTTTCCTCTACGGCGTCTCGTCGCTCGGCGCGGCCGACGCGTGGGCGGTCGGTCAATTCGGGACGATCCTGCACTGGGACGGAGTCTCGTGGAGCGAGCAGTCGAGCGGCCCGCGCGATCCCTATTTCTCGCTCTGGGTGCGCGCCGCGAACGACGCGTGGCTGGTCGGCGTCGGCGCGATCCGCCACTGGGACGGCTCGTCGTGGAGCGACGCGCCGAATCCGCCGCCGTACGCCATCAACGCCGTGCACGGCGCGAGCGCGAGCGACGTCTGGGCCGTCGGGCAGCTCGGCACTGTCGCGCACTACGACGGCACGAGCTGGACCTCGTCGTCGGTCGGCAGCGTGTGGCTCGACGGCGTCTGGGCGGCGGCCGACGGCGACGCGTGGGCGGCCGGCACCGGCGGCACCCTCCTCCACTGGGACGGCACGCAGTGGTCGCCGTCCCCGAGCGGCGTCACCGTCGAGCTGCACACGATCTGGGGCGCGGCGCCGAACGACGTGTGGGCCGCCGGCGAGAGCGGCACGATGCTCCACTTCGACGGCAGCGCGTGGACCCCGCGCGCGAGCGGCACCACCAACGAGCTCGACGGTCTCTTCGGCTTCGCCTCGAACGACGTCTACGCCGTCGGCCACGCCAACACCGTCACGCACTGGGACGGCACGACGTGGACGGCGCAGACGCTCTCGGCCGGCGCCGACTTCACCAGCGCGTGGGGCAGCGCGCCGAATGACTTGTATGTCGTCGGCACCGTCGGCACCATCGCCCACTGGGACGGCATGAGCTGGACGGGACAAGCGAGCGGCTTCGCGAGCGGCCTCACCGCCGTCGGCGGCAGCGGACCGAAAGATCTCTGGGTCGCGGGCTACGACGGGGCGATCCTGCACAAGGGCCCGTGACGCGCGCGCTGGCCGCGCTGGTCGGGATCGCGCTCGCGGCGCCGGCGGCGGCGCAGAGCCCCGAGCCGAGCAAGGGCTACGAGAGCACGGTGCACGCGCGCCCGCGCCGCGACGACGGCGATCCGGTGCTGGTGCTGAGCGCCCGCGAGCTCCAGCAGCGCGGCGCGCAGAACCTGAAAGAGGCGCTCGATCTGATTCCGGAAGTGCAGATCCGCCAGGGCGGGATGGGCACGCGGCTCGACGTGCGCGGCGCCAAGCAGCGCTCGATCCTGCTCTTGCTCGACGGCATTCCCATCGACGAGCCGTACAACGGCGCGTTCGAGCTGAGCTCGATCCCGATCACCGACATCGTCGAGATCCGCGTGCAGCTCGCGCCCGCCTCGCCGCTCGAAGGGCCCGGCGGAGACGGCGGCATCGTCGAGGTGTTCACGCTGCGCGCGACCGGCGATCGGCGCATCGACGGCCGCGTCGTCGGCGGAACCCAGCCCTACGGCGAGGGCGCGGTCACCGGCCGCGCTCCGCTCGTGCGCTCGGGCGCGCTCGCGCTGCGCGCCTCGGCGGGCGCCCACTTCTCCGACGCCGGCTATCCGGTCGCCGGCGCGAACATGACGACCGCGACGTTCTTCGATCGCGACCACCAGGAGTACGCGGCGCTGCGCCTCGAGTACGCGACCGCGCGCGCGCGCGTGACCGGCGACGTCTGGTACGGGCACCGCGCCTACTACATTCCGCCGACCGATCTCACCGGCGTGCTCCTGCAAAACATCACCGGCCAGGACGCGATGCGCGCGGTGGTCGGCAGCGAGATCTTCGCGCGCGGCTTTCGTCTCGCCGTCGGCGGCTACGGCGAGCTGCTCTCGCAGTCGACCGACTTCTACACCGACTACACGCAGTCGACCAAGGTCAGCCGCCAGAAGCTCATCGACGGGCGCGCCGGCATCGCCGCGCAGCTCGATCGCCCGTGGCGCGTGCGCGACGTGCGCATCCGCTTCTCGGCGCGGCTGTCGGTCGACGGCGAAGGCGCGCGCATCGCGCAGACGAGCCTGCCGGTGACCTCGGGGATCTCGACGTTCGGCGAGTTGGCGCTCGGCGCGCGCGTCGACTGGCGCGGATTGCGCGTCGACGCGGCGGTCGGCGGGCTGCTTCCGTTCGGCAACCCGAGCGCGGCCTGGCCCGAGGCCAAGGTCACCGTCGGCGTGCGCCCGTGGCGCGGGCTCACCGTGCTCCTCATCGGCGCGCGCAAAGGGCGGCTGCCGACGATCCGCGAGCTCTACGATCCGATTCAAGGCAATCCCAAGCTCAGCCCCGAGTTCGTCTGGCACGGCGAGGTGCAGTTTCAAGCGCGGCCGCACCCGCTCCTCGGCTTGCACTTCTCCGGTTACTTTCGCCGCATCGACGGAACCATTCGCCTCGATCCGACGACGGGCGGCGGGATGGGCAACATGAACGCGCTCAACGCCAACCTCGACACCATCAACGTGCGCGGCTGCGAGACCGGCTTCGACGTGGCGCGCGAGCGCGTCGTCGGCGGCGGCTTCACCTACGTGTTCGAGGACGCGTACTCGCTCACGCTCGGCAATCAGCCGATCGCCAACTTTCCCAATCACAAGATCGACGCGTACGTTTCGTCGACCGTGTGGCGCAAGCGGCTCGGCGCGCTCGCGCGCGTGCGCTTCGTCTCCGAGCGGCTGGTGCAGTCGAGCGTGCTGCCGCGCTACACGCTGCTCGAGCTCGACGTGTGGGCGCGCCTGTCGAGCACCATTCGCGCGTCGTTGCGCGTCGACAATCTGACCAACGCGACGTACCAACTCCTGCCCGGCTTGAACGCGCTCGGCACGACGGCGACGGCGACCGTGGAAGGAGTGTGGGAATGAGAGCGTTCGCGATGCTCGCGCTGGCGTCGTTCGCGTGGCTCGTGGCCGGCTGCGCCGAGCGCGTGTGCCTGAGCGGCGATCGCCGAAGCTGCGTCTGCCCCGACGGCCATCAGGCCATCCAGGCGTGCATGACGAACGGCTTCTACGACGCGTGCGCGTGCGGCGGCCCGTCGGGCGATCTCGCCGTCGAGCCGCCGCCGGATCTGACGAGCGCGACGATCGATCTCGCGAGCGCGCCGCTCGATCTCGCCGGCGCCGATCTCAGCGACTTCACGCCGCCCGACCTGGCGAGCGCGGCGATGCCCGATTTGTCGACGAGCGGAAAGCAGTTCGGCGAAATGTGCATGGCGCCCGGCAGCACCGACTGCGCGCCGGGGCTGTTCTGCGATCGCTTCGCGATGGGCACCGTCTTCCGCTGCACGCGCATGTGCCCGAACAATGTCTGCGACGCGACGTGCTGCCCGCCGCCGTCGACCGGCACCTGCAACGCCAAGCAGGAGTGCAAGTTCACGATGTGACGGCGAGGCGAGGCGCGATACACTCGGCCCGATGAGCGCTCCGCCCGACCCGCCTACCCAGTCGCTGGTCACCGACGAGGCCGGGCGCAAGCTGCGCTCGCGCAAGCTGCGCGTCGAGGTCACCGCCGGGCCTCAGGCCGGGCGCGTCGCCGAGCTCCCGGGGCCCGAGGCGCGCGTCGGCTCGGCCGAGGGCTGCGATCTCGCGCTCGACGATCCGACGGTGAGCCGGCACCACCTCACGCTGCGCATCGACGCCAACGGCGTGCGCGTGATCGACGAGGGCAGCCGCAACGGCACCACCGTCGACGGGCTGCGCATCCGCGACGCCTACGCGCGGCCCGACTCCAACATCGCGCTCGGCAACTCGGCGCTCGCGCTGCGGCTGCTCGACGACGTGATCGAGCTGCCGCTGTCGTCGAAGGATCGCTTCGGCTCGCTGCTCGGCCGCTCGGTGGCGATGCGGCGGCTGTTCGCCATCCTCGAGCGCATCGCGCCCACCGAGACCACCGTGCTCGTCGAGGGCGAGACCGGCACCGGCAAGGAGCTCGTGGCCGAGGCGATCCACGAGGAGAGCGCGCGCTCGGCGGGGCCGTTCGTGGTGTTCGACTGCTCGGCGATCTCGGCCAATTTGATCGAGAGCGAATTGTTCGGCCACGTGCGCGGCGCGTTCACCGGCGCGGTGGCCGAGCGCATGGGCGCGTTCGAGGCGGCCGACGGCGGCACGTTGTTCCTCGACGAGATCGGCGAATTGCCGCTCGATCTTCAGCCGAAGCTCCTGCGCGCGCTCGAACGGCGCGAGGTGCGGCGCATCGGGCAGAACGCGCCGCGCACCGTCGACGTGCGCATCGTCGCCGCCACCAACCGCACGCTGGCGTCGGAGGTCGAGCGCGGCGCGTTCCGCGAAGATCTGTTCTACCGGCTCGACGTGGTGCGCGTGGCGCTGCCCCCCTTGCGCGAGCGCGCCGAGGACATCCCGCTGCTGGTCGATCATTTCGCCAAACAACTTTCGAAGTCGGGCGCGCCGGCGGAATTGCCGCGCGCGACGGTGCGCGGGTTTCAGACGCAGGCGTGGCCGGGGAACGTGCGCGAGCTGCGCAACGCGGTGGCGCGCGCGGTGTCGCTCGGCGCGGCGGCGGCGGGCGGCGAGAGCTCCGCGGCGCCGGCCAACGAAGATCCGGCGGCGCTCTCGGCGCCGGTGGTCGATCTCGCCGTACCGCTCAAGCTCGCCGTCGAGCGCCACGTCGACGTGCTCGAGCGCGCGTACATCACCGAAGCGCTCAAGCAGACCGGCGGCAACGTCAGCCGCGCCGCCGATCTCCTCGGCTGCAACCGCAAGCTGATCCAGCGGGCCCTGCGCCGCTTCGGCCTGCGCGATGAGACCTGATCCGGACGCTCCTCCTCCCGACTTCACCGGCACCGCGCGCTACCAGATCGTGCGCCGGCTCGGCGGCGGCGGCATGGGCGTGGTCTACGAGGCGCTCGATCGCGAGCGCGGCGCGCGCGTGGCGCTCAAGACCATGCGCCTCTCGGGACCGAAGGTGCTCTTGCGCTTCAAGAACGAGTTCCGCGCGCTCGCCGAGCTGGATCATCCCAACGTCGCGCAGCTCGGCGAGCTGCACGAGGACGCCGGGCGCTGGTTCTTCACCATGGAGCTGATCGAGGGCGCCGATTTTTTGTCGTGGGTGCGGCCGCGCGCGCCGGTGACGACGCCGGACTCGGTGGCGACCACGCAGCACGTCGCGCCGCGCGAGTCGCCGCACACCGCCGATCTGCGCGCGCCCGCGCCGCCGCGCCGCGCGCCGTCGGCGCCGCCGACAATCGACCCGACGCCGCGCTACGACGAGGCGCGGCTGCGCTCGGCGTTCTCGCAGCTCGCCGAGGGATTGGCGGCGCTGCACCGCGCGGGTCAAGTGCACCGCGACATCAAGCCGCACAACGTGATCGTCACACCGGCGGGGCGCGTGGTGATCGTCGACTTCGGGCTGGTCAAGGGCATCGACGGGCAGCGCACCGCCTCGTCGGTGGCCGGGACGATCTCGTACATGGCGCCGGAGCAGGCGGCGGCGCTCCCCGTCGGGCCGCCGGCCGATTGGTGGTCGGCGGGCGTGGTGCTCTATCAAGCGCTCACCGGGCGGCTGCCGTATCTCGATCCGGCGATGGAGCTGTTCGCCGCCGCCGCGCCGCGGCCGCCCGAGCCGCCGCGCGCGCTCGTGCCGCGCGTGCCGCCCGATCTCGACGAGCTGGCCATGGAGCTGCTCAGCCACTCGCCCGAGCTCAGGCCGGGCGCGCGCGAGATCTTGCGCCGCCTGCGCGTCGACGCGCTGGAGCCGCGCGGGCTCGAGCTGGCGCGGCCGCCGTTCGTCGGGCGCGAGGCGGAGCTGGACGCGCTCGAGAAGCTCTACCAGCGCGTGACCGCGCGCGCGCCGGGCGTGGTGATCGTCGAGGGCGAGGCCGGCGTGGGCAAGAGCGCGCTCGCGCAGAAGTTCGCCGACGTGCTCGAGGCGCGCGAGGACGCGCCGGTGGTGCTCGCCGGCCGCTGCCACGAGCGCGAGTCGGTGCCGTTCAAGGCGGTCGACGGCGTGGTCGACGCGCTCAGCCGCGAGCTGGCGCGGCTGCCGGTGGCCGAGGCGTCGGCGCTCTTGCCGCGCCACGCGTCGCTGCTGGCGCAGGTGTTCCCGGTCTTGTATCGCGTCGAGGCGGTGGCGCAGGCGCCGGCGGCGCGGCCGGCGGTGCCCGATCCGCACGAGCGGCGATTGCGCGCGTTCGCGGCGCTGAAAGATCTGCTGGCGCGGCTGGCCGATCGGCGGCCGCTGGTGGTGATCGTCGACGATCTGCACTGGGCCGACGCCGACAGCCTGGCGCTCGTCGCCGAGCTGTTGCGCGCGCCCGACGCGCCGGCGCTGCTCGTCGTCGCGACGCTGCGCTCGGGCGAAGGCCTGCCGCCCGCGCGCGAGCTGGCCGCGCGCCTGCCGTGCGCCGTCGAGCAGCTCCATCTCGACAGCTTGCCGCGCGAGGCGACGCTCAAGTTGATCGACGCGCTGGCGGCGCTCGACGCGCGCAAGCTCGCGCCCGCCGAGCGCGCGGCGATCGCCGACGAGTCGCGCGGCCATCCGCTGTTCGTCGGCGAGCTGCTCCGCCGCGCGGGCGCGGGACCGCAGCGGCTGGAAGATGCGCTGTGGACGCAGATCGCGCGGCTCGACGAGGCGCCGCGCCGCCTGCTCGAGATCGTCGCGGTGGCCGGCGCGCCGCTGCCCGCGCACGTGATCGCGCGCGCCGCCGACTGCCCGCTCGCCGAGCTGCAGCCGCTCACCAATTCGCTACGCGCGGCGCACTTCATCTCGACCGGCGGCGCGCGCGCCTCCGACGCGGTCGAGGCGTTTCACGATCGCGTCGGCGCCGCCGTGCTGGCGCACCTCGACGGCGAGGCGCTGCGCGATCGCCACGAGCGCCTGGCGCGCGCGCTCGAGGACTCGGGGCGCGCCGATCCGGAGACGCTCGGCCACCACTGGCTCGGCGCCGGCCAGCGCGCCAAGGCCGCCGCGCTCTACTTGCAAGCCGCGCACGAAGCCGCCGAGGCGCTCGCGTTCGAGCGCGCGGTGCGCCTCTATCGCCGCTCGTTCGAGCTTCAGCCGCCGCCCGCCGCCGACTGGACGCGACTCGGCGAAGCGCTGCACAACATCGGCCGCGGCGTCGAGGCGGCGCACGCGTTCCTCGCGGCGGCGAAGCTGGCGAGCGGCCTCGACGCCGTCGAGCTGAAGCGGCGCGCGGCCGAGCACCTCCTGCGCGGCGGCCACATCGACGAGGGGCTGGCGCTGCTCGGCGAGGCGCTCGCCGCCGTCGGGCTGGCGCTGCCGTCGAGCCCGCGCGCGGCGCTGTGGCGGCTCGCGCTCGGACGCGCGCAGCTCCGGCTGCGCGGCCTCGGCCACCGCGTGCGCGACGAGCGCGAGCTCGCGCCCGAGACGCTGGCGCGCATCGACGTGTGCGGCACCGCGGCGGTCGGCACGCCGGTCGCGAACCTGCTCTATGGCGCGTACTTCCAGACGCGTCACGTGCGCTACGCGCTCGGCGCGGGCGAGCCGGCGCGGCTGTGCAAGGCGCTGGCGACCGAGGCGGTGAGCGCCGCCTCGCGCGGGGAGCGTGGGCGCGCGCGCGCCGAGCGGCTGCTGGCGATCGCCGACGAGCTGGCGCAGAAATCGGGGCGGCTGGCGGCGACCGCGCGCGCGCAGGCGCAGATGGGCGCGGGCATCGTCGCCTTCCTGCTCGGCGATTGGCGCCGCGCCGCCGATGCGTCGGAGCGCGCCGCCGAGCTGTACCGCGACTGCGAGGGCGTCGGCTGGGAGCTGGGCAACGCGCAAGTGTTCGCGCTGCTGGCGCTGGTGTACCTCGGCGAGCACCGCGCGCTGGTCGAGCGGCTGCCCGAAGCGGCGCGTCAGGCGGAGGAGCGCGGCGACCTGCACGCGCTGATCACGCTGCGCACCGGACAGCCGGCGCTCACGTGGCTGGTGGCGGGCGATCCGGAGCGCGCCCGTCGAGACATCGCCGCCGCGCGGGCGGCGCGCGCGGGAAAACCGTGGGTCACGCAGCGCGCCTATTTCGATCTCTTCGCCGAGACGCACCTCGATCTGTACGCGGGCGACGGGCGCGCGGCGCACGAGCGCATGAGCGCGGGATGGCCGGCGCTCGAGAAGTCGTTCCTGCTCGGGCTGACGCAGATCCGGCTGCTGATGCTCGAGCTGCGCGCGCGGGCGGCGCTGGCGGCGGCGGGCGGGCCGGACGATCCGCTGCTCGGCGCCGTCGAGAAGTGGGCGCGCGTGCTCGCGCGCGAGCGGGCGCCGTGGAGCTCGGCGCTGGCGGCGCTGCTCGACGCCGGCGTGGCGCACAAGCGCGGCGATCGCGAGCGGGCGAACGCGCGGCTCGACGACGCGATCCGCGAGCTCGCCGGCGCGGAGATGAAGCTTCACGCGGCGGCCGCGCGGCTGCGGCGAGGCGGCGAGGCGGCGGTGGCGGCGCGCGCGTGGATGAGCCAGCAGCAGATCGCGGACGCCGATCGCGTGGCGGCGATGCTCGTGCCCTGGGCCTGAATCCGCCAAACGTGGCCGTGGCCGTAGCCGTAGCCGTAAACGTAAACGTGGCCGTGATCGTGGACGGCTACGGCTACGGCTACGGCTACGGCTACGGCTACGGCTACGGAGAGACGCTCGCGCGACATATTAATGATGCAGGGTCGTAGCGAAGCCGCCGCGCTCGACGTGCCACGCGCCGTCCGGGGCGCGGCGGATCGAGAGCGGGCCGGGCGGCGCGTTGAGCTCGTCGAGGCGCGCCACGGTCTCGAACAGCCGGTGCAGGAGCGGCAGCTCGGCGGCGTGCGCGCGCACGAAGTCGCAGTACGCCGGCTCGTCGAGGAACACCGGAAACAAACATTGGCTGCACACGTCGCGCGCCGAGCAGAGCGAGCAGCCGCGGCGCACGCGCGCGGCCTCGTCGAGCGCGGCGAGCCGCGCGCCGAGCTGCGCCAGCGAGTCCTCGGCGCGCGCCACCACCTCGCCGCGCGTGCACGGGCGCACGCCGCCCGCCTCGTCGAGGATCGCGCCGGCCGCGCCGCGCTCGCCGACGCAATGGCGCGCGCCGAAGCGGCAGCCGTCGAGGAGCACGCGCGGCAGCGGCTCGTCGAAGCGCGCCTCCGCCGAGCGCAGCCGCTCGCACAGCGCCGAGAGCCGCGCCACGTCCGCCGCCGA
>DASREC010000373.1:0-2133 GCA_035652295.1 Polyangia bacterium | reverse complement strand
GACTCGGCGCGCACCTTTTCGGTGAGCGTGTCGCCCGGCTTCACCTGCGCGCGGTCGAGCGTGGTCGCGACCGCCAGCTCCGACTTCGCCGGCTCGCCGCCCGCGTTCGGCTCCCACCAGCGCCCGACCAGCTGATAGGCGAGCTGGCCGGCGCCGTCGAAGCGCACCTCGACGCTGTGCGCGCCGACTTGCGTGAGCGCCGGCAGATCGATCCCGGCGGTCGACAGCTTGTTGGCGTCGACGTCGAGCGCGCCCGCGTCGCGTCCGTCGACCAGCACGGTGACGCGCCCGCGCGCCGGCTTGGCCGCGCCGCCGTAGTCGAGTAGCGCGCGCAGCGACAGGATCGTCGCCTGCGTCGAGTACCAGTTGCCGAACGTGTCCTTGGCGCCCAATAGGTAGGCGATCGCCTTATCGACGCGCGCGGCCGACGCCTTGCCGACGAGGAGCGAGTGCGCGGCGCGCGCGGTCGCCTCGACGATGCCGCTCTTGCCCGCACCGTAGGTCATCGTCTTTTCCTTGGTCTCGAACGACGCGGTCTTGCCATCGTCCGAGCGCGCGCGCCAGAGCTGCTCGAGCACCGCGTCGAGCGCGGACGAACGATCGCGCGCGAACAATTCGCCGACCAGCGCGAGTGTGTACGCGTCGCGCTCGGGCTTGTCCTTGATCGCCTGCTCCACGTAGGCGCGCGCCTTGTCGAGCGCCGGCCCGCGATGGCCCGAGCGCTCGAGCGCGCCCGCGATGTACGCGGTGATGCGCAGCACGTCGGAGTTGAAGTGGTTGGTCGCGCCCTCGTTGATGAAGTAGGTGTCGGGCGCCCAGCTGCCGTCGCTGCGCTGCTTCGAGACCAGCCACTGTTGGGTCCGCTCGATCACGCGCTTGTCGATCGGATAGACCTTCGCCATGTCGGCGAACTCCTCGATGCCGTAGGCGGTGAGCACCTGGTTCGCCGGCGCCTGGCCGAACCAGGAGAAGCCGCCGCCCGGCACCTCGAACGAGAGCAGCCGCTGCCAGCCGAGCGCCAGATACTCGCGCGCCTTCTTCTCGATCTCGGGCGTCGACTTCTTGGTCTGATGCAGGTACTGCAAGATCATCGCGTTGGGATAGGTCGACGAGCTGGTCTGCTCGAAGCAGCCGCCCGGCATGCGCAGCATCGACTCGAGCCCTTCGATCACGTGCGTGGTGGTCGACGGGTAGATCTTGAGGCTCGCGATCGAAGCATCGGCGATCGCGTTGGGCGGCAGCGTGAAGCTGTGGCGAACCGCGCCCGGTTCGAGCCGATCTTGGAACGCGAGCGCGCGCTCCGAGCCGTCGGGCCGGATCTCGACGCTCTTCTCGATCGCGTCGGAGGCGACGCTTCCGTGGGCGCGCACCAGCAGCTTCTGCCGCCCGACGCCGGCCACGCGAATGCGGAAGTAGCGCACGCCGACTTGCGACGGCGCCAAATCGATCGACTGCTCCGCCTCGCCGGTGCGCGTGAACCAGCGCGCATCGTCGAGCGTGAGCGTCACCCGCTGCGGCGTGGTCAGGTAGTTGTAGACCGCCACCGGCACCGCCAGCTCGTCGTGCTGCGTGATCGCCGGCGGCAGATCGAGATCGACGAAGAAGTCCTGGAACACGCGCACGTCCGCGCTGGCGGCGCCGAGCCGGCCGTCGGCCGCGATCGCCTCGGCGTTGAGGCGCCAGGTGGTGATCGAGTCGGCCATGGTCACGTCGACGGTGACGTCGCCGTTCTCGTCGGTGGTGAGCTGCGGCAGCCAGAGCATGGTCTCGGGGAAGTCGCGCCGTACGCGCGCCTCGCCGCCCGCGCTGCCCATGCCGTGCCCGACGGTGCCGAGCCGGCCCATCCCCGAGCCGTAGCCCATACCGAAGCCGCCGCCGCCGGCGCCGCGACCGATGAGGCCGAGCCCGCCGACGCCGGCCGCGTCGCCGAGCGCGATCTGCGCGTTGGCGGTCATGACGTGAATCCCGTCGAGGCTGCGCGACCACGAGGCGTCGACGGCGTAGAGATCGTCCTTGGTGTCGGGCACGCCGTCGGCGCCGATCGACGCCAGGATGGTCTTCGAGCGCAGCCGCGCGATTCGCGTCGCCTTCTTGCGCTCCACCTGACGCCACGGCTGGCCCCACGGATCGGTG
>DASREC010000372.1:0-19335 GCA_035652295.1 Polyangia bacterium | reverse complement strand
GGCCGATCGACTACGCCGCGTGCGACACCACCACCATGCCGCAGGTCATGCACCAGGACGGCGAGGCGATCACGTTCTCGTCGGTGTACACGAACGTGCTGCAGCCGTCGTGCGCGAGCTGCCACAACTCGCATACCACACAGTCGACGACGTTCTATATGGACTCGCTCGAGGAGACGTATGACGTGCTGCTCGGCATTCGCGGCAATGGCCCGACGGAGAACAAGCTGGGGCTGCCGTTCGTGACGAAGTCGGACGCGAGCAAGTCGTACCTGTACTTGAAGGTCACGGGCGATCCGTCGATCACCGGCGCCAAGATGCCGCTCGGCGGCGCGCTGCCGCAGTCGGCGATCGACGACCTCAATAGCTGGATCTCGCAAGGCGCCAACGACAACTGATTCTTTACGGCGCGCGCGTTCTAAAATAGGTTTAGCGCATGCGAACGATCGCGCTCGGGTGTGCGCTGATGCTCGGCTGCGCGGCCGGGCCGCCGAACGAGCTGCAGTCGACCTGCCGCATGCTGCAGGCGTCGCGCGAGACTTTGCCGCGGCTCACGCCGCGCGAACTGGCGCAGCTCTCGGTCGGGACGCCGGCGCACGGCGACGCCGAGAGCGCGTATGCGCAGCAACTGGCGCTGATCACGCTCGGATCGATCGGCGCGGCGGCGCTCCTGTCGGGGCTGATCATGGGCTTTGCCACCGATACCTCGCAGCCGGACGTGCGCACCGCCGGTTATGGGCTCGTCGGCGGCGCGCTCGGTACGTTCGTCATCGCGCTCGTGCTCGGCAAGACGAGCAGCGCCGCCGCCGGACGCGCGCGTGAGTGGTTGTTGCGCTGGTCCGAGCGTTGTCAGTAGGTCGGTTTTTTCGAGCGCTGAATAAATAAACCACAGAGGCGCGCGTCGGAGCGGCCATGGCACGACGGATGGCGTTGGCGCTGGCGGCGGTGGTTTGTCTGGCGGGCGCGGCGCGGGCGGAGATTACGCGCGGGCGAAAGATCGCGATCGCCGTGGTCGTCTCGGTCGGCGTCGCGGCGACGGCGGGCGGAGCGGCGATGGTGGCGTTGGGTCTCGAGGAGTACAACGCGGCGCCGACGGCGGGGACGATCGCCGACTATCGGCGCATGACGCGGGATGGGAACAACCTCGAGACGGCGGGCGTGGCGATGTTGGTGGTCGGGGGATTGGTGGGGAACCTCGGGGGAATCATGCTCGGGATCGTCGGCAGCGCGCAGAGCAAGCGGCGCGCGCGACTGTGGATCGCGCCGACGGGAAATGGGGCGATGGTCGGAGGTTCGTTTTGAAAGCGCTGGTGATCGGGTTTGCATTGGCGATCGCCGGATGCTCGACGGGCGATCACGTCTATATCTGCCGCGACGACCAGAGCTGCGTGATCGACGGCGTGCAGGGGATCTGTGTCGCCGGCGGCGCGGGGCGCGCGTATTGCGCGTTCGCCGATTCCAAGTGTCCTTCGGGTTATCGCTGGGACGATTCGGCGCCGCCGGTGATCGACGGGCAGTGCGTGCCGTTTCTCGACGGCGGCGCAGGAGATTGACAACACCCGCGCGCGGTCTTCAAATGAGTGGCCTTTCACAGGGGGAGTCATGGCCACCTCGCAGATCTTTGGCGTCATCATCGGATTGGCGTTCACCTACTTATTGCTGAGCTTGATCTGCACGGCCATGAACGAGGTGGCGGCGTGGTTCTTCGAGCTGCGCTCGAAGACGTTGCGGCAGGGCATCGCCACGCTGCTCGGCGAGCCGGGGCCGAAGAACCTCTGGGGGCGCTTCGGCCACTGGATCATGATGAAGACGCCGACGGGCCCGATGGTGACGTGGCTGTACGATCACGCGCTGGTCAAGACGCTGGCGCAGGGGCAGATGCTGCCGTCGTACATTCCCAGCCGCACGTTCGCCACCGCGGTGCTCGATCTGTTGAAGGAGAAGGCGGCGACGGTGGCGAACCAGGCGGTCGCCGGCGCGGCGCCGCAGGGGCCGCTGGCCGAGGCGCACGTGGTGCTGGAGATGAAGAACGCGATCGAGCTGCTGCCCAATGCCGATCTGAAGAAGTCTTTGAAGTCGCTTTTGGACGAATCGGTGGTGGACCTCGACGGCGCGCGCGCCAAGCTGGCGACCTGGTACGACGACGCGATGGATCGCGTGTCGGGTTGGTACAAACGGCGCGCGCAGTTTCAGACGTGGATTTGCGCGGCGCTGGTCGCGTTTGCGTGTAATGCCGATACCATTACCATCGGCAAGGCGCTTTGGAAGGATCCGGCGCTGCGCGACGAGGTCTCGCAGGCGGCGACGAATTACATCAATACGCATCAGCCGCCGCAAGCGCCCGCGCCTGCACCCGCGCCTGCGCCTGCGGAAGGTGCGCCGACGGGCGCTGCGCCGACGGGAGCTCCGCCGACGGGAGCTGCGCCGACGCAGCCGCAGTTTCCCGTCCAATCATGGAAAACGGCCTCGGCGTCCTACGCCGAGCTGCAAGCGGACAAGCTGCCCATCGGCTGGCACTTCGCCCCGCCCTACTTGCGCGATCTCGGCCACTGGGGTTGGCGCGTGGTGTTCTACAAGCTGATCGGCCTGCTGCTCACCATGCTGGCGCTGTCGCAAGGCGCGCCGTTCTGGTTCGACGCGCTCAGCAAGGCGGTGCGATCAAGCGGCCCGCGCCCCGAAAAGCACGACGACGGCGCGGACGGCGACGCTTAGAGGGGGATCCACGGTCTGAAGACCGCGGCTCCGACAGAGGGAAGCCCCGCGGCTGCGCGCGCCGCACGAATGTCGTCTCTAGTCCTCGCCGCTCTCGACTTTCGCCGGGCCGGCGGGCGCCGCGGCGCCGAGGTCGCATGCGCTCAGATACTTCGCCACGCCGTCGCTGATCTTGGCGTCGTCGGCGTGCAGATCGATCTCGAACGCGCGGCCGCCGAGGCGCTCGAGCGCGATGCGCGCGTAATAGCGAATCAGCGGATATTCGTGCGTGAGCTGCGCCGCCACCAGCGGCGCGGCCTCTTTCACGCGCTTCTCGCCGAGCACCACCATCGCCGCCGTCTGCTCGTGCGGTTTGCCGGTGCGCAATGCGCCCAACAGCGCATTGACCTTCAAGTCGCCATAGAGCGCGGCCAGCGCGCCGCGATCGTAGCTCTTGTTCCACCAGCGCTCCATGGTATCGACCAATTCGCCGACGCTTTTGTCGGCGTGGCAGAGCGCGCACTCGAGCGGGCGATCCTTCTCGACGCGCGCGCGGTCGGTCGGCGAGCCGATGCGGTGGTAGCGCGTGAGGCGCGTGTCGAGCGACATGTTCTTGCGCGGCATGTGGCAATTCATGCAGACCGCGCCTTCGCCGTCGCCGTCGGTAGAATGGTGGCTGTGCGCGCGCAGCGCCTCGTCGCTCGAGTACTTGGCGTGGCAGCCGAGGCAGACGCGGTTGCCGGCGAGGCCGTCGAGCGCGGCCATGCGCTCCTGGTTGTCGGGCGCGTGCGGATCGTGGCACGTCACGCACGACATCGCGCCGGCGCAGCCGCCGAGCAGGAAGTCGCGCGCTTCGCCCGAGTTGATGTTGCTGCCGCCCGGCTGCGCGCCGCCGCGCAGGCCGCCCTCCCACGTGAACGGATAGCGGCTGAACAGCACTTGATGGCAGCGCGCGCACGTGCGGTTGATGAGCTGCGCGCGCGACTTGTCGGGCGCGCGCACGCGCAGGAACGCGGCGCGCGGCTCGAGCGACGGGCTCACGCCGACGTGCTCGACGTGCTCGCGGCTGCCGCCGTGACACGACTCGCAGCCGATCCCGACTTCCAAGAGATGCGATTCATTGAAACGCGCGCGCGTGATCTTGACGGCGTGCTCGATCGGACGCTCGTCGGGTTTCGCCGCGCCGCCGTGCAGCAGCGCCAATTCGGCGTCGAGCGCGCGGGCGAGCGCCGCCTCGTCGGTGATCTCGAACGACCAGCGCCGCTCGGGCGGCAGGAGCGCGTCGACGACCTCGCCTTGATAGGGCTTCGAGCCGGGGCCAGCGAGCGCGCCGAAGATGGTCGAGAAGAACGGCACCGTGTTGTGGCAGAAGATGCAGGTCTGCGCCCACGCGCCGCCCGGCCGGATACCCGGCCGCTCGCGCACCATCACCGAATAGCCTTTGTAGCGGAACGTGCGCGTGTCGAGCATGAACGAGACCGGCAGCACCCGCTCGCCGCGCGCGTCGCCGCCGTCGGCGATCTCGACGCCGGCGAAGTCCTCGCGGTGGTGGCCGCCGATCACCTTGGTGACGCGAAACCGGCGATTGCCGTACTTCGCCGATTCGAGCCTCATGAAGCGCTGCCCGTCGTGCTGCTCGAGGATCACGCGATCGTCTTTGAAGCGGAACTCGACGTCGTTGAACGGCGCCTGGATGCGCGCGGCGAGCGGCAGGCGCGTCATCTGGTGCATGGGCGAGTTGGCCCAGTCGCGGTAGATGGACGCGTGGCAGCGCTCGCACGCCTTCGAGCCGGCGTAGTCGGCGCGCAGGATGTTGGAGCGCACTTCGCCGGCGACCGGCGCGCCCGCGCTCGTGCCCGCGCCGGCGTTTCCCGTCGGCGCGATCGGCGCGCGGCCGGCCGGCGCGGCGTGACAACCCGCGAGCACGAGCGCGATCGATCCCGCGATCAGTCCGTCGAGTAGCTTCACGCGCGCCGAGTATATCAGCGCAGCTTGACGACCCAACCGAGCCCGCCGCCGTCGAGCGCCGGCGTCTCGGCCGCGCGCGCCGCGAAGTAGCCGCCGATGCTCGCGCCCGCCACCACCACCGCCGCCGCGGTCCAGAACCACCAGCGCTTGTAGATCGGCGTCTTCTTCTCGACCAGCGGCGCGCGCAGGCTGGCCTCCTCGCCCGCGCTCACGCTGAGGCGCGTCGAGTAGTCGAGAAAGCCCGCCTTGCTCACGCCGACGAGGTAGTTGCCGGCGGGGCGCTGCACGTCGACCGGCGCCGCGCCGACGTCGCGGCCGTCCACGTGCACGATCGCGCCGTCGTGCGACGCGCTGATGTGCAGCGTCGCCGGCAGCGAGTCGAGCTTGAGCTCGAGCGAGGTGCGCGCGCCGGGCTCGAACGTCTTGTTGAGCACCACGTCCTTGAAGCCGCGCCGCGCGAGCATGAAGACGTGCACGCCGGGATCGAGCACCAGCCGATAGCGGCCGGGACGCGCGTCGCCGCCGGTGACTTGCAGCGGCCGGCCGTCGACGGCGACCGAGGCCTCGGGCGGATCGATCGACACGTCGACGCGCGCCAGCAGGTTGTCGAGCTCGGTGGCGAACGCGCGCGCCTCGTCGGCCAGGCTCTCGGGGAGTTGGTGGTTGGAGGCGTCGGACTCGGCGAGCGCGCGGCCGAACGTCTCGCGCGCGCGGGCGTAGTGGCCCATGGCGCGCTGGCAGGCGCCGATGTTGTACGTGGTGATGGCGTGCGGGCGCAGCTTGGCCGACTGCTCGAAGGCGGCCAGCGCCTCGGGCCATTGGGCGCGCTTGACCAGGTCGGCGCCTTCGATGAACAGCTTGCGCGCCTCGGCGACGCGCGCGGGGTCGTCGGCCGCCGCCGACGCGACGCGAGCCAGGAGCAGCAGGGGCACGAGCCAGCGCGCGCCCATGGATTAGAACGGAACCTCGTTCACTACGCCCCCTGGAAGCGTGTTGTTTTTCGGCTTTTCTTTTTCCGGCTTGACGGACGGTTTATGCTTGCTCGTAACGTGGTGGACGGGCGGCGCCGGCGTCACCGCCACCGTCGGCAAAACCGGCGCCACGGTCGGCGGATTTTGCGGCGCGGTTTGCGGCGAAGTTTGCGGCGGATTTTGCGCCGTGTTTTGCGGTGAAGTTTGCGCCGGATTTTGCGGCGCCGTTTGCGGTGAAGTTTGCGGCGGGTTTTGCGGTGAAACCGGCACGGTCGTTTGCTCGGCCGGCGCGCGGTGGCGCCACCACCACAGCCCGCCGATCGCCGCGCCATCGAACACCAGGAACCCCGCGATCAGCCACGCCAGCGATCGCCGGCGGCGGCGCGGGCGCGGCGCGGCCACCGGCGCGTCGGTCGCCTCGGTCCTGGAGAACGGATCGGTGCGCTCGGCGAGCGGCGGCCGCGCATCGGCGAAGCTCAGCACCGTCACGTCGGTGTGCACGCGCAAGAGCTCGATCACCTCGCGCAGCTCCGGCCGCCCCTTGCGCTCGACGGAGAGCATGCGATCGACGAGCTGCGCGATCGCCTGCGGCACGTGCGGCGCCGCCTGGTGCAGCGGCTCGAGCCCGCCCATCATCACCCGCTTGAGCACCTGCCCGACGTTGTCGCCCTCGAACGGCCGCTTGCCCGCCAAACACTCGTACAGGATCACGCCGAGCGACCACACGTCGGCGCGGTGATCGACGTCGTGCTCGCCGAACACCTGCTCGGGCGACATGTAATAAGGAGTGCCGAGGATCTCGCCGGTGCGCGTGAGCCCGGCGGTCTGCGCCGCGTCGCCCTCGGTGGCGGTCAGCTTGGCGACGCCGAAGTCGAGCACCTTCACGTCCGGCCGGTTGTCGAGGTGCTCGACGAGGAAGATGTTGTCGGGCTTGAGATCGCGGTGCACGATGCCGACCGCGTGCGCGGTGCCGACGGCCGAGATCACCGGCGCCAGGATCAGCGCCGTCTCGCCGAGCGAGAGCGAGCCGGCGCGCGCCAGCCGCGCCGCCAGCGTGTGGCCGGCCAGCAGATCCATCACCAGCACCGGCGTGCCGTCGTCGGCCTCGAGGATGTCGTGGATCTGCACCACGCTCGGGTGGTGCACCGCGCTGGCCGCGCGCGCCTCGCGCATGAAGCGGCGGCGATCGTCGGGACGCGCGCTCGCTTTCAAGAACTTGAGCGCGACCGGCTTGCGCGTGACGGTGTGGACCGCGGCCCAGACCTCGCCCATGCCGCCCTCGCCGAGCATGCGCGCGAGCTCGTAGCGTCCGCCCACCCGCGCCCCCTTCTGACATACGAACGGCATGGCCCTGCATCATTGTACTGCTAGATGGCCGCAAATCTAAACGCCGACTGTCACGCGTATCGGCAAATACGATATTCTCCCTCGCCATGAGCGCCCCCGCCGTCGGAATCATCATGGGCAGCGAGTCGGATTTCGAAACCTTGCGCCACGCCGTCGAGGTGTTGGATTATTTTGCAGTGCAGCACGAGGTGGCGGTGGTGAGCGCACACCGCACACCGGAGCGCATGTTCGAATATGCGAGCGGCGCGGCCGGGCGCGGGCTGCGCGTGATCATCGCCGGCGCGGGCGGCGCGGCCCACCTGCCGGGCATGGTGTCGTCGCTGACGCCGCTGCCGGTCTGCGGCGTGCCCGTCGAGTCGAAGGCGCTGCACGGGCTCGACTCGCTGCTGTCGATCGTGCAGATGCCGGCGGGCGTGCCGACCGCGACGTTCGCCATCGGCGCGGCGGGCGCGAAGAACGCGGCGCTGTTCGCGGTGCGCATTCTGGCGCTCGTCAATCCGGCGCTCGGCGCGAAGCTGGCGGAGTTTCGCCAGGCCGAGGCCGAGCGCGCGATCGCGTCGAGCGACAAGCTGGGAAAATGAAGCGCGTCGGCATTCTCGGCGGCGGGCAGCTCGGGCTCCTGCTCGCGCACGCGGTGCGAAACCTCGGCGGGCGGCCGCGCTTCTACGATCCCGATCCGGAAGCGCCGGCGGCGCGGCAGTTCGCCGACACGGTGACCGCGGCGTGGACCGACGAGGCGGCGCTCGCGCGCTTCGCCGGCGATTGCGACGTGCTCACCTACGAGTTCGAGAACATCGTGACCTCGGGGCTGCGCGCGCTCGCCTCGCTGCCGCCGGTCCTGCCGAGCCTCGACGCGCTCGAGACCGCGCAGCACCGCCTGCGCGAGAAGCAGTTCCTCGAGCGCACCGGGCTGCCGCGCGTCGAGTTCCGCGCCGCGCGCACCATCGAGGAATTGCGCGAGGCGCTGAGCGCGTTCGGCTATCCGGCGATCGTCAAGACGGCGGGCGGCGGCTACGACGGCAAGGGACAGCGCTTCGTGCGCGACGAGCGCGAGCTTCAGGCGATCGCGCCGTCCGCGAGCGGCTGGGTGATCGAGGAGCCGATCGCGCTCGCGTGCGAGGTGAGCTGCATCGTGGCGCGCGCGCCCGGCGGCGAGGAGCGCGTGTTCCCGGTGCTGGAGAACCTGCACGAGCACCACATCCTCGATCGCACGCTGGTGCCGGCGCGCATCTCACCGGCGCTGGCGGCGCAGGCGCGCGAGGCGGCGCTCGAGGCGGCGCGCGCGCTCGACGTGCGCGGGCTGCTCACCGTCGAGTTCTTCGTCGGGCGCAGCGCGCGCGCGCCCGAGCGCGAGCTGTTCGTCAACGAGCTGGCGCCGCGCCCGCACAACTCCGGCCACGTCACGCTGCGCGCGTGCACCTTCAGCCAGTTCGACGCGCTGGCGCGCATCCTCCTCGACGTTCCCGTCGGTGAGCCGCGGCTCGCCGGGCCGGGCGCGTACTGCATGGGCAACCTGCTCGGCGACGTGTGGCTGGCGCAGGGGCGCGAGCAGCTCGAGCTGGCGGCGTGGGCGGATCATCCGCGCGTGCTCGACGTGACGCTCTACGGAAAGCGCGGCGCGCGCGAGCGGCGCAAGATGGGCCACTTCATCGTGCGCGCCGACTCGGCGGACGAGGCGCTCGACGAGGCGCTGGCGTTCCGGCGCGCGCTGGCGAAAAAATAAGGAGCCACCCATGTCGGGCATCTACGGAATCAGCGTCGCGGCCACGCTGCTGGAGAAGGGCAAGTACGACCAGGCCGCCGTCGAGGCGACCAAGGCGATCGAGAAAGAGGACGACAACCCCGAGCACTGGTTCGAGCGCGCGTCGGCGTACGCGATGCTGGAGCGCTTCGTCGACGCGGTGGCCGACTACGATCGCGCGCTCGAGCTCGACCGCGAGGCGCGCGTCCTCGACGAGGACGTGCTCGACGACGCGTACTTCAGCGCGCTGCTCGGCGCCGCACGCAAGGAGCCGCTCGACGCCGGCCTCGCGCGCCTGGCGCATTACGCCCGCGCGTTCCCGTCGGGCCGCCATCTACGCGACGCCGACGACTGGTCGCGCCGCCTCCGCGGCGAGCTGAAGAGCGAGTTCGTGAAACGCCGCCTCGACGAGTAACGAGATCAGAGGGATTAAACGCCAAGACGCCAAGACGCCAATTCAGAAATTATTAATTTCTGATGGCGGCTTTTTCCTGGCGTCTGCTGGCGTCATGGCGGTTCTCCGAATCTGAAGAGAGTGCAGTCTACGGCGCGCAGGCGCTCGCGAGCACGCAGCCTTCGTAGCAGCTATTCGCGTACGCGACGGCGTACATGCCGCCGCACGCCGGATCGCCGCAGTCGGGCGGCGCGCTGTTGCAGAACGCCGGCCCCTTGCAGTCGGCTTTGCCGCCGTCGGCGCAGCGCGCGAAGATCGTGCAGCAGCAGCCGGCGCATCCGCACGCGCCCGGCTGAAACACCTCGTGGCAGTCGGAGCGCGCGGCGCACGCGTCGGCGGCGGTGAGCTGGTCGCACGGCATCGCCGGGCAGAACGGCGTCACGCACGGGCTCGGCGGCCCGCCGCTGTCGCTGCAGCCGGCGAAGTACGTCGAGCCCGGCCCGCAGCCCGGGCACCGATCGACGCGGCAGCCGGGCTGCGCGCCGCACGTCGCCTCGTCGAGCCCGGCGCAAATGTTGGCGCAGTCGGCGGCGCACGCGGGCGGCGGCTCGCCGGGATCGAAGCAGCCGGTGAACGAGCCGCAGCACGTCCCGGTCACGCAGCCGCGCGACGCGGCGGCGCGGCAGCTCGGCTCGTCGAGCGCGTGGCACGAGGCGCACGCCAGCCCGGGACAGCCGATGCCCGGCAGCGGCCCGTTCTTGTCGTAGCAGCCGATGAAGCTCTGCGTCCCGTCGCACTGCGGGCAGCCGAGCGCGATGCACCTCGCGTCGGCCGCGCAGGTCGCCGCGTCCTTGTGCGCCGCGCAGCCGCCGCCCGCGCCGCCGTCACCGCCGTCGATCGGCAGCGCGCGGGTGCATCCCGCGAGCAGCGCGACGGCCAGAGCCACGTTCCGCATGTCGACCTCCGCCGCCCGACAACGCACATGCCGTGCCGTCGCGCACGCCGCGCAACTCCGCGATCCCGTCGAGGCGCGCGTCAGAAATCCGCGATCCGCGCGGCGCGCGCGTCAGGGTTTCGAGCCGCGCGCGGCCAGCCACTCGCGCAGCGCGGCGTCGACCTGGCGATCGAGCTCGAGCCCCGACGACTCCGCCGCCTCGTGCAGCCGCGCCGCGAGATCGGGCGCCAGCCGCACCGCCACCGCCGCGCGCGGACGCGGCGCCTCGCGCTTGGGCGCAGGCGCGCTCGGCTCGCGATAGGTCCAGTCGGGCTGCTTGAGCGCCTGCCGCTCGTCGTAGCGGAACGCGCGCGCGGTCTCGTCGTAGTCGACCAGCTTCGGGATCGGCCACGGCGCGGTCTCGCGCGACGGGTGCGCGACCTGATCGCTGAACGCTGCGGCATAACGCCGCAGCAGCGACGGAATCAAGATCGATCCCTGCACCGGCAGGTAGCAGCGGTTGCCCTGCGGCGCCGAGGCCGCGCCGAACAGCGCGCGCTCCGGATCGTCGGGCGTCGCCAGCGCCGGATCGAAGATCTCGTCGATGGCGCGCGACGCCAGCCGCAAACCCGCCTTGCACGCGGAGCACTGGTTGCACGACTCGACGTAGAGGAAGCGCGCCACCGACTGCGCCACGCGCGGGATCGACGCCGCGTCGTCGACGAGCACGAAGCCCGCCGAGCCGAGCCCCGCGCCCGCGTGCTGGAGCGCGCCGAACTCGAGCGGCACGTGAAACCGCTCGGCGGCCAGCGGTGCCGTCGAGACGCCCGAGAGCGCGAGCACGAATTTGCGCCCGGGGCGCGGACCGCCGGCGTGCGTCTCGAGCACCTCGTCGAGCGGCGTGCCGGCGTCGACCTCGTACACGCCCGGCCGCGCCACGTCGCCCGAGATCGTCACCAGCAGCGTGCCCGGCGTATCGGCGGTGCCGCGCGCGCGGAACGCGTCGGCGCCGTGGCGCACGATCCCGGCGACGTGCGACATGGTCTCGACGTTGTTGACCAGCGCCGGATTGGGCGACGAGGGCGTGGCGAACAGCCCGACCTCGTACGGCGGATTGTCGGGCGTGCGCGGCAGCGGCTCCGATCCCTCGACGACGTTGAGCAGCGCCTTCTCCTCGCCGAACAAATATTCTTCCGGCCCCTCGACGAGCTGCACCGAGGTGTCGGCGTCGATGATCCCGGCGGCGGTCATCTCCTCGACGGCGCGGCGCACGCGATCCAGCTCGCGCGTGAACGAGCGCTTCATCGCGATGTACGCCGCGCGCGCGCCGACCACGTGCGCCGCGATCAGCATGCCCTCGAGCATCGCGTACGGATTCTGCCGGAGCAGCCAGCGATCCTTGAACGTGCCCGGCTCGCCCTCGGCGGCGTTGACCACCACGTAGCGGATCGGGCACGGGTTGCGGTGCACCGACGTCCACTTGGTCCCCGTCGGAAAACCGGCGCCGCCGCGGCCGCGCAGCCCCGACGCGCGCAGCTCGCGCAGGATCACCTCGGGGGCGAGCTTGCGCGCTTTCTCGACGGCGCTCGCACCGACCGCCGCGAGGTACGCATCATAGGTCGAATGGGCGGCGCGAGGCAGCAGGCGCAGATCGGGCGCAGGCATGCTCTTGTCTATATGATTGTCGCGCACGCGATTCAAGGAGCGAGGAGCGCATGAGCGAGCTGAGCGGCAAGGTTTGTCTCGTCACCGGGTTCACGCAGGGCATCGGCAAGGAGACCGCGCTCGGCCTGGCGAAGAAGGGCGCGACGCTGGTGCTGGTGGCGCGCGACGCGGCGCGGGCCGAGGCGGCGGCGGCCGAGGTGCGCGCGGCCGCGGCGAGCGGCGCCGCCGTCGAGGTGCTGCTGGCCGATCTATCGTCGCAGGCGTCGGTCCGCAAGCTGGCCGGCGAGTTCCTCGCGCGCCACGATCGCCTCGACGTGCTGGTCAACAACGCCGGCGCCATCAACACCAGCCGCAAGGTCACCGTCGACGGGCTGGAGATGACGTTCGCGGTCAACCACCTCGCCTACTTCCTCTTGACCAACCTGCTGCTCGACGCGGTCAAGAAGGCGGCGCCGGCGCGCATCATCAATGTATCGTCGGCGGCGCACTCGAGCGGGCGCATCGACTTCGAAGATCTGCAGGGCGAGCGCGGCTACGCCGGCTTTCGCGCCTACGGGCAGTCGAAGCTGGCCAACATCCTGTTCACGCGCGAGCTGGCGCGCCGCCTCGACGGCACGCGCGTCACCGCCAACGCGCTGCACCCGGGCGTGGTGCGCACCGGCTTCGGCCGCGGCGACGGCGGCCTGCTGGCGCTCGGCGTGAAGATCGCCGGCGTCTTCTTCATCTCGCCGGCGCAGGGCGCGGCCACTACGCTGTGGCTGGCGTCGTCGCCCGAGGTGGCGAACGTGAGCGGCAAGTACTTCGCCAAGTGCCGCGAGAAGGCGCCCTCGCGCCGCGCCCAGGACGACGACACCGCACGCAAGCTCTGGGACGTGAGCGCGAAGCTGACCGGCCTTACCGCCTGACGCGCAGCCTTACACCGTAAGTCATCTCACCTTACACCGTAAGTCATCTCGCCTTACACCGTAAGTCTCGACGGTAATCAGCCGTCTCGCCGCGCTCGATGGCGGCGGGCGGCGCGGGCCCCGGCGATCTCGACGATGCGCTCGCGCACGAAGCCGCCGGCCGCGTCGTCGTCGTCCACCGCCGGCCAGAGCAGCTCCATCGGCACTCCCTCGAAGCGGAACGGCGGCCGCGCGGTGCGCAAGTGCGGCCGCGTGCGCCGGATCTCCTCCGCCACCAGCGCCGGCACCGTCGCCACCAGCGCCGAGCCGTCGACGATCGGGCCGAGGTTGTGAAAGCTCGCCACCGAGCAGCGCACACTCCGCGCCTTGCCGACCAGATCCTCGACGATGCCGCGCAGATCGCCGTTGTACGAGACGATGACGTGCTCGCGCGCGAAGTAGTCGCGCTCGCTCGGCCGTGGCGGCAGGCGCACGTGGCGCGGATCGAACAGGCACACGAACGTGTCATCGAACAGCGCGCGGCGGCGGATGCTCGACGGCAGCTCGTCGGCCACGGTGACCGCGGCGTCGAGGCGGCGCGACGCCAGCGCCTCGGCCACGGTGCGGAACTGCACCGGCTGGACGATCAGGCGCATGCGCGGCGCCTCGCGCGCGAGCGTGCGCAAGAGCGCCGGCAGGAGCCACGCCTCGCCGGCGTCGGAGAGGCCGAGGCGCACCGTGCGCTCGCTGGTCGCCGGCTCGAAGTGCGCCGGCGCGAGCGCCGCCTCGACCAGCGCCGCCACGTGCGGGCGCGCCGCCGCCGCGAGGCGCGTGCCGCGGCTGGTGAGCGCCACGCCGCGTCCCTGCCGCGCCAGCAGCGGCGCGCCCACCGCGTCGGTGAGCCGGCGCAGCGCGGCGCTCACCGCCGGCTGCGTCAGGTAGAGCTGCGACGCCGCCGCCGTGACGCTGCCGCGATCCGCCACCACCAGGAACACGCGCAGCAGGTTGAGGTCGAGCCGCGTCCCATAAATATCGTTCATGTTAACCATATATACTATTCACTGTTTTTATCCGATCCGCGACGCTAGATTCTGCGCATGAGCCCAACCAAACCGACCAAGACCAAGCTCGGCAAGACCGGCCCCGAGGTGTTCCCCATCGCGCTCGGGTGCATGAGCATGTCCGGCATGTACGGCCAGGCCTCGGACGACCAGGGGATCGCGGCCATCCACGCGGCCATCGAGCGCGGCGTGACGCTGCTCGACACCGGCGACTTCTACGGCATGGGCCGGAACGAGCTGCTGGTGCGGCGCGCCGTCGAGGGGCGGCGCGACCGCGTGCAGATCTCGGTGAAGTTCGGCGGGCTGCGCTCGCCCGACGGCAGCTGGCTCGGCTTCGACGCGCGCCCGGCGGCGGTGAAGAACTTCGCGGCGTACAGCTTGAACCGCCTCGGCGTCGACGTGATCGACATCTATCGCCCGGCGCGGCTCGATCCCGCGGTGCCGATCGAGGACACCATCGGCGCGATCGCCGAGCTGGTGCAGAAGGGCTACGTGCGCCACGTCGGGCTCTCCGAGGTCGGCGTCGAGACCATCCGGCGCGCGCACGCGACGCACCCGATCGTCGATCTGCAGATCGAGTACTCGCTCGCCAGCCGCGCGCCCGAGGCGAAGATCTTTCCGGCGCTCGCCGAGCTCAGCATCAGCGCCACGCTCTACGGCGTCTTGTCGCGCGGCCTGCTCAGCGGGAGCAAGCCGACCGGGCCGGGCGACTTCCGCTCGTACCTGCCGCGCTTCACCGGCGAGGCGGGCGCGCGCAACCAGGGCGCGGTCGAGCGGCTGCGGGCCATCGCCGAGTCGGGCGGGCGCACGCCGGCGCAGCTCTGCGTCGCGTGGGCGCTGGCGAAGCAGCCGAGCCTGGTGCCGCTCGTCGGCGCCCGCACGCCCGAACAGGTCGAGGACGTCCTGGGCGCGCTGTCCCGCCCGCTGGCTCCGGCCGAAGTCGCCGAGCTCGAGGCCGCGTTCCCATCCGACGCCATCGCCGGCGACCGCTACCAGGCCGCGCAAATGGCCCACCTCGACAGCGAACGCTGACCGCCGGCGCCCGGCTCCCGACGCTCGAGTGACTGCGCTGCGTTACGCGCAAGGCTCGCCTCGCGTAAACCGCTTGGAATCGCCGAACGGAGCTACTTTACGAATCGTCGTCCGCCAAGCGCAGCCGCGACGTCGTAAACCGCCCGGAATCGCCAAACGGAGCGTCTTTACGAGTTCTCGCCGCGGCAGCGGAACGGAGCGTGCGGGCGGGTTGGGCGCGCCGGAGCGAAATCGGTAACGGGCGATTTCGCGGAGGCGCGCCCAACCCGCCTGCGCGCGGAGTGCAGCGGCGGATCGAGCACGACGCTCGCCAACGACTGCCAACCTTACAGCGTAAGGCGGATCGACTTACGCTGTAAGGTTGGCGAGGTGGCGGGCGCCGTCGGCGAACAGGGGCCAGCCGTCGCCGACGAGGACGGCTTCGATCGGGAGGGCGGCGAGGCGGGCGATCGAGCCGCGGGCGCGCGCGGCGTCCTTCAGCTTCTGCTCGGGCGACAGCATCATCAGCGCGCCGGCGCGGTGCGCGCGCACCAGGTCGCCGGTGATCAGCGTCGTGCCGTCGAGCACCAGCGCCAGCTCGCCGGGCGTCTTCGAGCCGTCGAGCGCGAACGCCGCCAGGCCCGGCGCCAGCTCGTCGCCGTCGGCCAGCCAGCGGTCGCACGCGAGCGGAAACGCGTCGCGCTCGGCGGCCGGCCCCGCGACCCGGGCGCCGAACGCCGCCACCAGCTCGCGCGTCGCGCGCACGTGATCGGAGTTGGTCACGATCACCCACGCCGCGCCGCCCAGCTTCTCGAGGTGAGCGCGGTCGTGCGCCGACAGCGGCAGCGGATCGACGATCACGTTCCCGCCGTCGCGGATCCACGCCACGCTGTTGAAGTCGATGTTCAGCGGCTCGTAGAACCACGACCAGCCGAACAGGTCGCGCCGGTGCAGTCGCTTCATGCGCGCGTCACTCCACGTGGCGGCTACGCGACGGCTTCGTCGTCGAGCGGCTCGAAGTCGCTCTTGGCCGCGCCGCAGTCCGGGCACACCCAATCCTCGGGGAGCTCGGCGAACGGCGTGTTGGGCGGAACGCCCGTCGCGGGATCGCCCTCGGCGGGATCGTAGACGTGACCGCAGATGACGCACCGGTATCTCATCGGGAGCCCCCTCCTCGCTTTTCCAGGGCCGCACCATACCGCGCCGCGTGGCGCGCCTCCACCTTCGCGAGCGCGCCGAAGCGCCGCTCCGCCTTGGCGAGCTCCGCCGCGAACAGCTCGGCGTGATCGGCCGACTCGGCGCGCTGCTCGGCGAACTCGCGCACGGCCGCCGCGTCCTTCTCGGCGCGCGCGACGCGCTCGAACTCGGGGTACATCTGGTTGGTCTCGTACAGCTCGCCGTCGCGGGCGATGCGCAACAGATCGGCGACGGTGAGCGCGTCCGCGGGATACAGGAGGTCGAGGTGGCCGAACGCGTGGTGCGTCTCCTGCGCGGCGGTGTCCTCGAACAGTCGCGCCACCTCCTCGTCGCCCTTCTCGCGCGCCAGCTTCGCGAAGTAGAGGTACTTGCGGTTGGCCATCGACTCGCCCGCAAACGCCGCCTCCAGGTTCGCGCGCGTCTTCGTGGCCGTGGCCGTGGCCGTAGCCGTAGCCGTCTGCTTCTGTTTCTCGTTTTCGTTCTCCAACATGATCCTGCTCCTTCCTAGATACCGTCTTGGATTAGACATCGTCTAAATTGGTCGCAAAAAATTTTCTATTTTCGCTGCAGCTTCTTGCCGGCCGCGCGCCCGCGCATCACCACCTCGTACTGCTTGACCTCGAAGCCCTCGAGCCGGCCCACGTGCTTCACCTCGACCGCCGACCACGGCACGTCGAAGATCCGCCCGGTGCGATCGTCGATGAAGTGGTGGTGCTGCTCCATCATCGGATCGAAGCGCACGTTCCCCGGCGACAGCACCACCTCGCGCAGCAGCCGCTTCTCGACCAGCAGGTTGAGCGTGTTGTAGACGGTGGCGCGCGACACCATCGGGAAGCGCGCCCGCACGCCGCGGAACACCTCGTCCGCCGACGGGTGCTCGTCGGTCTCGAGCACGAACTCGGCGACGGCGACGCGCTGCGCGGAGGGCTGCACGCCATGGGCGCGGAGGCGGGCGGCGATGTCGCTGAGCATGAATTTAGACTAAGTCTAAACCTCGATATCGTCAAGATGCGGTTTGCGATTACCATACGCGCGTGATCGTCGACGCCGTGATCCCCGCGCTGGACGAAGAGGAGGCGCTCCCCGGCGTGCTCGGCGAGCTTCAGCGCACGTGCGTTCGGCGCACCATCGTCGTCGACAACGGCTCGCGCGACCGCACCCGCGAGGTGGCGCGCGCCCACGGCGCGGTGGTGGTCGACGAGCCGCGGCGCGGCTACGGCGCGGCGTGCCTGCGCGGAATCGCCGAGTGCCGCCGTGGCGCCCCGCCGCCCGACGTGATCGTGTTCCTCGACGCCGACGGCGCCGACGATCCCGCCGAGCTCGACGACCTGCTCGCGCCCATCGCCGCCGGACGCGCCGAGCTGGTGCTGGGCTCGCGCGTGCTCGATCCGTCGCGCGTCGAGCCGGGTGCGCTCACGCCGCCGCAGCGCGCCGGCAACCTGGTCGCCACCACGCTCATCCGCGCGCTCTACGGCGCGCGCCACACCGATCTCGGGCCGTACCGCGCCATCACGCTGGCGGCGCTCGAGCGGCTCGGCATGCGCGATCTCGACTGGGGCTGGACCGCCGAGATGCAGGTGAAGGCGCTGCGCCGCGGCGTCGGCGTCGTCGAGGTGCCGGTGAGCTGGCGCCGCCGCCGCGGCGGCCGCTCGAAGATCTCCGGCACCATCAAGGGCGTCATCGGCGCGGGCTACAAGATCCTGACGACCATCGCGCGCCACGCGCTCGACTGACCGGCGCCGAGCGGAGGCGGCGTCAGGTCTGCTGCCGATCGATCCACTTCGGCAGGGTCGGGGCGCGCCAGTCGGCGAAGCGGTCGAGCAGCGACGGGCCGGCGGCGTCGACCAGGATCAGGCGGCGGTGCTCGCGGCGCAGGAGGCCGTCGTCGACGGCGCGATCGAGCAGCACCAGCAGCGGATCGTAGAAGCCGTCGACGTTGAGCACGCCGCACGGCTTCGCGTGCAGGCCGAGCTGCCCCCACGTCAGCGTCTCGAGCAGCTCCTCGAGCGTGCCGAAGCCGCCCGGCAGCGCGATGAACGCGTCCGAGAGCTCGTGCATGAGCTGCTTGCGCGCGTGCATCGACGGCACGACGTGCAGCGCGGTCAGCCCGCGGTGCGCCAGCTCGCGATCGACCAGCGCCTGCGGGATCACGCCGATCGATTCCCCGCCGGCGGCCACGACCGCGTCGGCGATCGCGCCCATGAGCCCGACGTTTCCGCCGCCGTAGACCAGCCCGAGGCCGCGCTCGACGAGCAGCCGCCCGAGGGCGCGCGCCGCGTCGGCGTAGATCGGCTTGTTGCCCGCGTTCGACGCGCAAAACACGCAGACCCGCTTCACGCGCGGCCCTCCATTGATAGGCGCTTCAATCGGCGCATCGGCGACGCTCCTCTCAGAAGCAGTTGATCGTGAAGACCTCGGCGTTGGTGCTGCCGTTGTTCTGCAGATCGTATTGCGTGAGGTACAGCGCGTCCGGCCCGACGGCGGCGTGCGGGCGCGAGCCGGGCGACACGCCGGAGTTGTCGTACGGCGTGGCCAGGATCGGCATGCCGCTGTCGTCGAGGAACTGCCAGTTGAGCGTCTGCTCGCCGGCGGCGGTGGCCTCGTCCCACACGACCCACGTCGAGTGGCCGTGCGTCACCACCGTCGGATCCTGCGACGCGTAGGCGGTCTTGCTGAGCTGCGGCGACGCGGTGACGTGGCCCGCGTCGTCGAGGCGGCTGCAGTAGACGTCGTCGTTGGTGGCGGTGACGCGCACCTGATAACAGACCACCACGCCGCCGGTCGCCTGCTGCGCCACCGACGGGAACGAGCCGCGCAGCCCGGCCGGAGAGAGCTGCTCGTCGGGCGCCAGGCGGTTCCACTGGCGATCGAAGCGCGCGTAGAAGATCGCCGGCGAGCCCGGGCGCGTGTCGGCCCACGCGACCGCGTAGTAGCTGCCGGCCCAGGCGATCGCCGGCAGGACGGAGTTGTTGCCGCCGTCGGGAACTTTGGTGGGACCGGCGAGCAGCGTGCCGTCCGGCGCGACGCTGATCGAGTTGATCTCGTATTGATCGGCGCCCGCGCCGTTCATGACGATGCCGAACGACTGCCCGTCCCACGCGACGTCGAAGTAATCGGCGACCGCGTTATAGACGGTGACCGGCGGATCGGGAGTGCTGCCGTCGTCGGCGACGTGCTGGAACATGATGTTCGTGCCCTGGCGCCAGAAAAGCGAGAGGCGATCGCTGCGCAAGAGGACCGGGTCCTGGCCGGTGGCGATCTGTTGCGCCGGCGCGACGCGGCCCTGGTTGTCGACGAGCGCGAGGTAGATCGAGCCGGCGCCGTTGCCCATGGCGCCGGTCGGGTTTTCCCAGACGGCGGCCATCGAGGAGCCGGCGGGGGCGATGCCGCCGTGGGAGGCGACGCCGCCGGCGGAGCCGAGGGGCTGGAAGCCGCGGATGGCGGTCGAGGTGCAGGTGGGGAGCGGGCCGA
>DASREC010000371.1:0-4337 GCA_035652295.1 Polyangia bacterium | reverse complement strand
GATGGTGATGCCGCGTTCGCGCTCCTGGTCGTTGGAGTCCATGGCGCGTTCGACCTTGGTCTCGTTCTCGCGGAACACGCCCGATTGAGCGAGCAGCTGATCGACCAATGTGGTCTTGCCGTGGTCGACGTGAGCGATGATGGCGACGTTGCGGAGCTGCATGGGTTCAAAAAATCAAAGCGCGGGCCGTTTTGGCCCGCGCTCGTGCATTTAATCCCATGAATCTTCGCAATATCGCCATTATCGCCCATGTCGACCATGGGAAGACGACCCTGGTCGACCGGCTCCTTCAGCAGTCGGGTGCCTTCCGCGAGAACCAGCGGGTGGCCGAGCGCGCTATGGATTCCAACGATCTCGAGCGCGAGCGCGGCATCACCATCCTCGCCAAGGTGACCTCGATCGTCTGGGAGGGCACGCGCATCAACATCGTCGATACGCCCGGCCACGCCGACTTCGGCGGCGAGGTGGAGCGCGTGCTCCGCATGGTCGACTCGGTGCTGCTCCTGGTCGACGCGTTCGAAGGGCCGATGCCGCAGACGCGCTTCGTCACCCGCAAGGCGCTGGCGCTCGGGCTGCGGCCGATCCTGGTCGTCAACAAGATCGATCGCGACGGCTGCGATCTCGCCGGCACCGTCAACGAGGTGTTCGACCTGTTCTGCCACCTCGGCGCTACCGACGCGCAGCTCGACTTCCCGGTGATCTACGCCTCGGGGCGGCAGGGCTTCGCGGTGCTCGATCCCGCGGACGATCGCTCGCAGGGCCTCACGCCGCTGCTCGATCTGATCGTCGAGAGAGTCCCGCCGCCCGAGGGCAACCTCGAGGCGCCGCTGTGCATGCAGGTGGCCACGCTCGACTACGACGACTACCTCGGCTACGTCGCCGTCGGCCGCATCATCGACGGGCACATCAAGATGGGCGACCGCGTCCTGCTGGCGCACCGCGACGGCTCGCGCGAAGAGTTCCGCGTGCAAAAAGTTTTGGCGTCGCAGGGGCTCAAGCGCTTCGAGATCGCCGAGGGCACCGCCGGCGACATCGTGGCGGTCACCGGCATGGCGGAGCTGAACGTCGGCGAGACGCTCACGTCGATCACCGAGCCGAACATCCTGCCGGTGCACGCCATCGACGAGCCCACCATCTCGATGGAGTTCATCGCCAACAACGGGCCGTTCGTCGGGCAGGAGGGCAAGTACGTCACGTCGCGCAACCTGCGCGAGCGGCTCTACAAAGAATTGAAGTCGAACGTCGCGCTGCGCGTCGAGGACACCGACGCGCCGGACGTCTTCAAGGTGAGCGGCCGCGGCGAGCTGCACCTGTCGGTGCTGATCGAGACCATGCGCCGCGAAGGGTTCGAGCTGTGCGTGTCGCAGCCGCAGGTGATCTACAAGACCATCGACGGCAAGAAGTGCGAGCCGTACGAAGAGGTCACCATCGACGTCGACGAGGCGTACGTCGGCGCGGTGATCGAGAAGCTCGGCTCGCGCGGCGGGCGCATGACCGAGATGACGCCGTCGGGCGGCGGGCGCGTGCGCGTCGAGTACGTCTGTCCGTCGCGCGGGCTCATCGGTTATCGCTCGGAGTTCCTCACCGACACGCGCGGCACCGGCGTGCTCAATCACAACTTCAAAGAGTACGGCGAGTACGCGGGCACCATCAAAGGGCGGCTGGCCGGCGCGCTCATCGTGCAGGACCAGGGCGAGAGCAACGCCTACGGCATGTTCAAGCTGCAGGACCGCGGGCAGTTCTTCATTCCCGCGCAGGTCAAGGTCTACGGCGGGCAGATCGTCGGCATCCACACGCGCGAGAACGATCTCATCATCAACCCGACCAAGGCCAAGCAGCTGAACAACATCCGCACCCACGCCGCCGACGAGAAGCTCACGCTCACGCCGCCGCTGTCGCTGACGCTCGAGGAGGCGCTCGAGTTCATCAACGCCGACGAGCTGGTCGAGGTCACGCCCAAGGCGATCCGCCTGCGCAAGCGCATCCTCGATCACAACCTGCGCAAGGCCAACGAGAAGCGCACCGGCACCGGCCAGTTCGCCGACATCGACCTCGACGCCTGATCGTCAGTCTTCACTCGGCGTCTTCTTTGTCTTTTGTTTATCTTGTTCAACATCGCCTTCCGAGCTCGAGGACGTTCCCGTGTCGGAAGAGGCTCCCGTGTCAGAAGACGTTCCAGTATCGGAAGACGAATCGCCCGTTCCGCCGTCGGGAGACGTGCCGCTTGCGCCGGTATCCGGCCCGCCTTCCGTGGGAGCCATCTGTCCAATTGCAATAAATGAAGCGGCGATTCCGCCGACGACAGCAAAGCCGGCCACGATAGCCAATCCCCAGGGATTCGCCGCCACTTCGCCGAGCAGTGGTCCGGTAATCTGTGCGCCCGCAGCTGCACCGCCGAGAAACCCGCCAATAAACGATCCCAGAACTATCCATCTTCTCTTCTGGTCCAAAGTCACGTGACGACGGTATCAAGATGCGTCCATAGGGGTCAATGCGGCAAATTGCCGCACTATGCTATAGTGGTCGTCGTCGCCGGCTTCACGGGAGGATGTCATCGTCTTCGAACCGACAGCGTGGCCGAGTAGATTCAGGCCTTGGGCGGCATGGATCAATCTGACGGTTGCCGTTGCTGCCGTCGTTACATTGAGTATCTATGCTCGACGCAGTCGGTCGTTTCTCCCTCTCTGCGCATCGCTCGCTGCCTTCGCGCTGATCCATGCTTTGGCATTGTGTGGCTACTATCATTCGCCGGCGCGCAAGGTGGTCAGAGTAGCAATGTTGATTGCTGGAGCGTCGAGTCTTTTATTGGCGCTTTATGGCATTGCGGTGTTCGCTTTGAGATGGTGAGCGGCTACTTGCAGACGCGTTCGATGGCGTTGAAGTAGACGCTGTCGCCGTCGATGACGAGCGGGGTGGTGACGCGCTCGGTGGCGAGCACGGTGAGCGCGGAGCCGTCCTTGCCGGCGCGCGCGAGGTGGCCGCCGCCGCCGGCGTCGTGCGAGGCGAAGTACAGCCGATCGCCGTCGAGCGCCAGGGCGTCGACGAACGGATCGGGCGCGGCCAGCGAGCGCTGCACGTCGGTGAGCTTGTCGATGCGCGCGATGGTGCCGCCGCTGGCCGCGAAGATCGCCGCGTCGTCGGCGGCGAGCTGCGCGACGTCGGCCGGCAGGCGCGCCACTTCCGCGCCCGCGCCGCCGGCGATCGGCACCTTGCGCACGGCGTGGATCGCCGCGCCGCTCGCGTCGGCGTAGCTCACGGCGTAGTAGACGAACGCGGCGTCGACGGCGATCGCCTGCCCGCTCGCGCCCGGCACCGCGCCGGCCAGCAGGCTCTGCGGGCGCAGGTCGTCGCGCCGCGCGACGCGCGACACCGCGGCGCCGTCGGCGTCGATCCAGTAGACGTGCGCGGCGTCGAGGATGAGCTGCTGCGGGCGCGACGAGAGCGCCAGCTCGAAGGCGTCGCCGCCGCCCGACGGCGCGCGGAAGACGCGGCCGGGCGAGCCGTCGTCGAGCCAGAACGCGTCGCCGCCGTCGACGGCGAGCGAGCGCACGAGCGCCGGATCGAGCCCGCTCACCAGCGCCGCCGCCGCGCCGCCCGCCTTCGGCAAGCGTTCGAGCGCCTGCGCGCCGAAGCCGTAGAAGAACGCCCCGTCCTTCGCGGCCACGGGAAACGCGTCGGCGATCCGCGCCGGCGTCGTCGAGCACGCGGCCGCCGCTCCGCCGATGCTGCTCGGCGTGCGCGTCCCGCCATCCGACGTCACCGACGGCGCGGCCGCCTCGCTCCCGCAACCGGCGCAGCAAGCGACGGCCGCCACCATGCAAATTGCTCGCATGCTTCTCGCGACTGCAAGTCGGACGCCGCCTCGTCAATCGAGCGTTCAGATGATCTTCTTGTCCTCGGGATCCTCTTCAGCGATGCGGCGCTTGCCCTCTTCCTCGGCTTTGCGGTAGGTCGGCTCGTCGGCCTCCACGTCGCGCCGCGCGTCGCGCGCCAGCTTGTCCACGTCGTTCTCGTCGGTGAACTTCTTCACGTCCTCGCGATATTTGCGATCGGCCGAGTAGCTGCCTTCGCCTTCGAGATCGCTCGTGCGTTCCTCTTTCTTGTCGTCGGGCATGGGCGCACCTCCGGTGATCCCGCGTAGCAGTGGGCGTGCCACGCGCGTGTTACGATGGGCGCATGCGCAACATCCTGCTTACGATTATTCTCGTCGGCGCCGGATGCGACAGCGGCTCGGGCAGCGGCGCGGACCTGAGCGTCCCCGCCCCCGACCTGAGCGCGATTCCGGCGCCGTTCGGGCTCGACACGCGCCCGGCCAATCCGGGCTGCGTCGCGCAGCC
>DASREC010000370.1:0-18784 GCA_035652295.1 Polyangia bacterium | reverse complement strand
CATTCAGCCGACCGGCGGCTTTCACATCGGCAACTGGCTGGGCGCGGTGCAGAACTGGGTGGCGATCGCCGACCAGTATCGCTGCTTCTTCTGCGTCGTCGATCTGCACGCGCTCACGCAAGACTACGAGCCGAAGCAACTGGCGGTGCGCGTGGTCGAGATGACCGCCGAGCTCCTGGCGTGCGGCATCGATCCCACGCGCTCGACGCTGTTCGTGCAGTCGCACGTGCCGCAGCACGCCGAGCTGCAGTGGATCCTCAACAACGTCACGCCGTACGGCGACCTCGGCCGCATGACGCAGTTCAAGGACAAGAGCGAGCGCGCCGAGGTGGTGAACGCCGGCATCTTCAACTATCCGGTGCTGATGGCGGCCGACATCCTGCTCTATCACGCGACCAAGGTTCCCGTCGGCATGGACCAGCTGCAGCACCTCGAGCTGGCGCGCGAGATCGCGCGGCGCTTCAACGCGCGCTTCGGCGACACGTTCGCCGAGCCGCTGCCGCTGCACACCAAGGCGCTCAAGATCCTCGGGCTCGACGGCAAACAGAAGATGTCGAAGAGCGTGGGCAACACCGTCGAGATCGCCGATCCGCCGGAGATCATCCGCAAGAAGATCGCCGGCGCGTTCACCGACGAGAAACGGCTGCGCCGCGCCGATCCGGGGCATCCGGAGGAGTGCTACGTCTGCAGCCTGCAGAATTATTTCACCAGCGCGGAGGAGGCGGCGAAGCTGCACGACGGCTGCCGCACGGCGACCGCCGGTTGCGTCGACTCCAAGCGCGCGCTGGCGGAGAACATGATCCGCACGCTCCAGCCGCTGCGCGAGCGCGCCGCCGAGCTGAAGGCGCATCCCGATCGCATCCACCAGGTGCTCGGCGACGGCGCGCAGGTGGCGCGGCGGGTGGCGGAGGAGACGATGAAGACGGTGCGCGAGCGGCTCGGCCTGTATCGGTGAGCGCGCGCGATCGATCGATCGTGAGCGCGCGCGGCCTGTTTTTTTGCGCGCTGCTGCTGGCCGCTTGCGGCGCGGGGACGCGCTCGCCCGTCGGCGCGGTGCGCGCGCTCGGCGAAGCGGCGCAGGACGGCGATCGCGACGCGGCCTGGCGCCTGCTCGGCCCGCAGACGCGCGCGCGCCTCGAGACCGACGCCAAACGCGCCGCGCAGCTCTCCGGCCGCCGCGCCATGCCGCCGCAGGAGATGCTCGCCGTCGGTTGGTTCCAGCCGCGCTGGCGCCTCGACGATGCGCGCGAGCTCGAGCGCTCCGGCGACCGCGCCACCGTCGAGGTCACCGGCAAGAACGGCGAGCGCGAGCAGGTGGCGTGCGTGCGCGTCGCCGGCGCGTGGAAGGTCGAGCTGCCCTAGCCGCGCCACGGCTCGTCGAGCAGCGCCAGCGCAGGCACGCGCGCGGGCGCGCTCCGCAGCTCGACGCGATCGCCCGGCCGCAGCAGGTACTCCTCGACGTGCGTGCACGGGCCGGCGGGGATTTTGAACATGTTCAAATATTCGTCCGCGTCGCCGCCCGGGTAGAACTGCCGGTGCGCCGGCGCGATGCGCAGGCGGCCCTCGGGGAGCTCGAGCAGCCGCCGATCGTCGTCGGTGCGCAGGCTGAAGCCGGCGGTGAACCCGTCGCGTAGCGTGGTCACCGGATCGTGCAGCGTCAGGGGGTGGCGGCAGCGAACCAGCGCCAGCGCGAAGCCGACGCACACGCGGCGCGTGATCGGCGACGTCAGCTCGACGCCGGCCTCGATCACCGCCGCGCGCGGCGAGAGCGTGAAGCCGGCGAACGGATCCTCGGCGGCCGCGCCGCCGGCGGCGTCGAGCAGTTGCGGCAAAATGCCGCAGGCGTCGCACTGCTCGTCGACGCGCAACAGCGTGCGGCAGCGCGGGCACGCGGCGTAGCGCGGATCGCCCCAGCGAAACGACCCGTCGTCGCGGTACGGGCCGGCCGCCGCCGGCTGGCGCCCGTAGCGCTCGAGGTAGCGCTGGAGCGTGCGCGCGACCAGCGGATCGTTCGTGCTCATGATAGAACTCTGCCATGCCGGAGACCGCCGCCGAAACCGCGTTCGCCGCCGCCGCGATCCTCGACGCCTGGGACGAGACGCCGTCGCTGCGCGCGATCCGGCTCGACCTCGGCGGCGAGCGCGCCGCGCGCTACGCCACGCCCGGCCAGGTGCTCAAGCTGCGCTCGGGCGGCGGCGAGAGCTACTTCGCGCTCGCCAGCGGCCCGCGCGCAGGCGGCGCCGGCCACGCCGAGATCCTGATCAAGCGCGGCGCGCCGCTCGCCGACGCGCTGATCGCCGACGCGCTGAAAGGCGCGCACGTCGCCGCGTCCGATCCGTTCGGGCGCGGCTTTCCCGTCGACGGCGCGCGCGGGCACGATCTTATGCTGTTCGCCGCCGGCTCGGGGATCGCGCCGGTGCGCGCGCTGGTGCAGCACGTGATCGCGGCTCGCGCCGAGTTCGGACGCGTCGAGCTCTACTACGGCCAGCGCGCCGCCGGCGAGTTCGCCTACGCGCGCGAGCACGCCGAGTGGGAGCGCGCGGGCGTGCGCGTGGTGCTGTGCGCCTCGCGCCCCGACGGCGACTGGAGCGGCGAGCGCGGCCACGTGCAGGACGTCGCGCGCACGACTCGGCTCGGCGCCGCCACGATCGCGTTCGTCTGCGGCATGAAGGGCATGATCGCCGGCGTGCGCGAGACGCTCGGCGCGCTCGGCGTCCCGCACGAGCGCATCCACCTCAACTACTAAAAGCGCAGAGGGATTAAACGCCAAGACGCCAAGACGCCAGTAGAGATATATAAAAATATTCGAATATATCTTTATATCTGGCGTCTTGGCGTCTTGGCGTTTAATCCCTCTCTTTCGTCAGGAGCGGGCGCGGCGGTAGGCGAGGAAGCAGGCGAGCGCGACGAGGAGGAGCAGCGCGCCGGGGAGCGGAGCGTCGCCGGACATCGCGCAGCCGGAGCCGCCCTGGCCGTCGCGCACGCAGATCGTCTGGTTGTCGACGGAGCCGCAGTGGGTTCCCGTCGGGCACGCGCCCGCGGCCGAGGGATCGCAGCCCGCCGTGCAGTAGCCGAGCGGCGCCGGCGCGCACACGTTACCGGCGTTGCACGGCGTCGCGTCGTCGCACGTCGAGCCGATCGCGCCCGGCGGAAACCCGTCCGGGCCCGGCGGCGGCGGGCTCATGTCGGGCGGCGGCGGCGGATCGTACTGCGCGATGAACGGCTGCACGAACGAGTCGGCGTACTGGTCCATCGCGGTGTCGAAGCCGGGCGGCGAGCAGTCGGTGTGCGTGCCGAACGACGTGATGCCGACGATCACCTCGTTCATCCCGTCGAGCTTCATGAACGCGGGGCCGCCCGAGTCACCTTCGCAGGTGCCGTGCTGTGGATCGTTGAACTGCAGGAGGTTGCCGACCACGTCGTCGAGCGTGCTCGAGACCTGGCGCTTGATGCCGGCCGAGTTCATGTTCGCCGTCGACGACAGCCCGTAGCCGACGAAGCGCACCGGCTTGCCGACGTTCGAGAAGTCGAGCGCCTGGCGGTTCATCGTGAGCGGCGGGATGGTCAGCGCGTCCTTCATGATGATGACGCCGATGTCGTTGCCGAGGCCGACCTGCTTGTCGTCGAAGTCGGGGTGCGCGTGCGCGGCGATGGCGGGGAACATCGCGCCGCCGCCGCCGAAGTCGATCGAGCTGCCGGTGAAGATGGACCACTTGGTGTTTCCGACGGTGCCCGGTGAGACGCAGTGCGCGGCGGTGATGACGACGTGGGGTGAGACCACCTCACCGGTACACAGCGAGCCGCTCTGGATCACCACCAGCACCACCGCCGGATCGTTCGAGTCGGTGGTGCCGCCGATGATGGGCGCGCGTTCGACACCGACGGGAGACGCGGCCGTGCAACCGGCGGCGGCGAGGGCGAGCGCGGCAGGGAAAAATTTCATTGCGGCTCCTTCAACTCCCCCGGCCGCGCAAAGTAGCAAACAGCGTGCTGGCGACTCAACCAATTTTCCGTCGAGAAACTTCGACGCGCGCGGTCACGACCGCCCACTTTCGTTTGCAGCTGCGCGCGATGTCGAGGGGGAATCGAGCGCGATCAGAATTCGAACGCGGCCTGCACGCCGCCCGACCCCGTCGAGAAAACCGGCGCGAGCGTGAGCGTCTGCTTGATGATCTGCGCGGTCGAGGGCGCGCGCTCGTGCGCCTTGCGCGCCTGGCGATCGCCGATGATGAACGACACCACGCCCGCCGCCGCGAGCGTCCCGGTCACGACCCACAGCGCGGTGGTCGCGTTGGCGTAGGTCTCGCCCGACGAGCAGTGGCTCTTGTAGCTCTGCACCAGCGAGCCAGTGCCGAGGCTGGCCGGCGGCGAGCAGTTCGGGTTCTTGAAGAACGGCGCCTGATCCGGCGGCGGCGTGCCCGCGGGGCGCAGCGCGAGCAAGTCGGCGTGCGCGGTGTCCTCGAGGCCGGTGTACGTGCGCCAGGTGTAGATCGCCACCGAGCCGGTGATCACCGCGCCGCCGACGGCGACGCCGGCGAGGATCTTGGCGGTGAGGCCGGGATGGCCGATGCGCTGCGGTGGCGGAGGCGGCGGCTGCGTGATCTGCGGATTGACCGGCGTCGGGATGGCCTCGACCTTCGGGTGCGTGTCGATGTGCGGCGGCGGGACGACCACCGCGACCTTCTCCGCCTCGAGCATCGCCACCACTTCGTGCGTGCCGCCCGGCCGCAGCTCGACGTTGCGCGTGAACGGCAGCCGCCCCGGCATGGTCACCGTCACCAGGTGCTGCCCCGCCGGGAGATCGCGCAGCGTGATCGGCGTGCGTCCCGCCGACGCGCCGTCGACGGTCACCGCCGCGCCGGTCGGATCCGACGTCACCGTCAGCATCGGCTTGGCCACCTCGACCAGATCGCCAAACCAGCGCGCCGCCGATTGGTTCACCGTGCCCGCGGCCAGCTCGCGCTTCTGCACCGTGGTCGACACGAATTTCTCGACGGAGGCGGAGCGCACGTCGAGCAGCTTGAGGCTGACGATCACGTTCTGGTTGCCCTTGCCGGGGGCTTTCTTCAGCGTGCCGTAGAGCAGCTTGTCGGCGCCGAGCGTGCGGCCGGCGTTGGCCATGCACGTCGGGTTCTCGCTGTCGCAGCCGAACACCATCTTGATCTCGATCAGATCTTTTCCCTGCACCGAGCGGATGCCGCTCGTGCCGGCGGCGCGCTGGCGAAGCGCATCGGTGAGCTGCTGCGCCAGCGCCTCGGGCACGTCGATCGGCTCGAGACCGAGCACCGCCACCGACGGCTCGGCGCGCGCGAGAGCGGCGGCGCACGGCAGAAGAAGAATCGCCAGTAGAGCCACGCGGTAGCGACGCATCGAGGCGCATTATACACTCATTCGAGATGCGGCTGTCGATCTCCGCCAAGATCTTCGTCGGCTTCCTGGTCGTGCTCGGCGTGTTCTTCGGCGTCTCCGTGTACATCTTTTACTCGCAGCGGCAGATCGGCGAAGAGGTCCGGCTGGTGTCGCGCGGCTATCTCGATCTGCGCCTCGGCACGAGCGAGATGCAGACGGGGCAGTCGAAGCTCCTGCAGGTGATGGACGAGCAGCAGGCGCGGCCCGACGCGCTCAAGCACGTGCCGCGGATCGTGAAGTCGGCGATCGACTTCGAGCGGCGCAACCGGCTCAAGACGCAGATCCCGCGCGCCATCGCCGACGTCGGGCGGCTGGAGGCGCTGCGCTCGTCGAAGGAGGAGCACGCGCTGCTCAACCAGCTGCGCGGGCGGCTCGAGCGGCTGATGGCCGACGTGCGCGCCGACGAGGAGCTGTTCGACGAAGTCTACGGGCCGCTCGGCGACGAGGCGCCGCCGCGCAAGGACTCGGACCTGGCGCACCTCGCGGCGTCGAGCGAGCGGCTGATGCAGAAGGAGCAGGCGATCCAGCACAGCCTGTCGCGCCTCTCGACGGAGCTGACCTTGCGCGCGCAGCAGTCGGGGCTGCGGCTCGAGGAGGAGGAGAACCGCGCGAGCTGGGTGCTGCTGCTTCTCGTCGTGCTGGCGCTGGCGGTCGGCGTGCTGGTGAGCGTGTGGGCGACGCGGCGGCTGCGTCCGCTGCGGCGGCTGGCCGAGCGCGCCAAGCAGATCGCGCGCGGCGATTACAAGCAGCGCGTCGACGCGTCGTCGCCCGACGAGATCGGCGCGCTCGGGCGCGAGTTCAACGCCATGGCGGGCGCGCTCGACGAGCGCGAGCAGCAGCTCATCCGCTCGGAGCGGCTGGCGGCGGTCGGCAAGATCGCCGCGCAGATCACGCACGAGGTGCGCAACCCGCTGTCGTCGATCGGCCTCAACGCCGAATTGCTCGAGGAGGAAGTGGCGGCGCTCGGCGGGCCGCAGGCGCAGGAGGCGCAGGCGATCGCGCGCGCGATCGTCAAGGAGGTCGATCGGCTCACCGAGATCACCGAGGAGTATCTGCGCTTCGCGCGGCTGCCGCGGCCGAAGCTCGAGCGCGAGGACGTGCGCGCGATCGTGTCGTCGCTGGTGGTGTTCCTCAAGAGCGAGCTCGACGGGCGGCGCATCGAAGTCGCGCTCGAGCTGCCGCCGCTGCCGCCGGTGGCGGCCGACGAGCACCAGCTCCGCCAGGCGCTGCTCAACCTGATGCGCAACGCCGCCGAGGCGATGCCGTCGGGCGGCCGGCTGACGGTCGCGGCGCGCGCCCTCATTAATGATAGGGCGGTGGAGCTGCGCATCGCCGACACCGGGCAGGGGATCGCGCGCGAGCACCTGGCGAAAATTTTCGATCCGTTTTTCTCGACGAAGGACGGCGGCACCGGCCTCGGCCTCGCGCTCACGCAGCAGATCGTCGTCGAGCACGGCGGCTCGATCGCCGTCGAGAGCGAGCCCGGCCGCGGCACCGCGTTCACCGTGCGGCTGCCCGCGCTGGCGGCGAATGAGAGCGCCGACGCGCCGCCCGCGCGCGAGCCGGGCGATCTTGCCCGGGGAACGACGGGGGAGTAAAAGAGCACATGGCCGACGCGCCGCGCATCATCCGGGTGCTCCTCATCGAGGACAACCCGCACGTGGCGGAGCTGATCACCGACGGGCTCGACGGCGCCGCGCGGCGCGAGATGGCCGGGCGCATCGCGTTCTTGTTCGACGTCGTCGGCGACGGGCAGATGGCGCTCGAGCGGCTGGAGCAGATCGATCCCGATCTGATCATCTGCGACGTCTACATGCCGGTGATGGACGGCGCGGCGTTCCTGCGCCACCTGCGCTCGCACGCGCACGCGGCGCGCACGCCGGTGCTGGCGCTGTCGGCCGGCGGCCCGGCGGCGCGCGAGGCGGCGATGGCGGCGGGCGCCGACGTGTTCCTCGACAAACCGATCCGCCTGAACGAAGTCTTGCAGGCCGCCGCCAGGCTGCTCAACGCCACCGTCGAGCCGCCGAGCAGCTAGCTCAGTTGAAGCCGATCTTGCGCGCGAGGTCGCGCAGCGCCTGCTGCTGCTCGCCGGTCGCTTCGCAGGCGAGGCCGGCCTCGATCTCGTGGATCGCATCCTCGCGGCGGCCGAGCTCGACGTAGGCGCGCGCCAGCCGCGTGTGCACCGCGACATCGAACGGATCGGTGAAGAGCGCGAGCGGCGCCAGCTCGACGACTTTCTGCCAGCGCCCCTTGGCGGCGTGTTTCTCGACGAGCAGCTTGGGCGGGCCCGGGTCCATGCAGTCGAGCAGCGCCGCCGCCTCCAGCTCCTTGAGCGCGTCGTCCTCGCGCGTCTTCAGGTACAGCTTCGCCAGCTCGAGATACGGCTCGGCGCGATCGGGATCGAGCTTCTTCGCCAGCGCCAGCTGCTTCTCCGCCTCCGGCATGTCGCCCTCGGCTGCGGCAATTTGCCCGAGTCCGAAGCGGGCGTCGTAGCCGTCGTGGTTCCTGGTCAAGCCCAAGAAAAAAAACTTCGCCGCTGCGCGATCCTTGCGCTGCAGCGCCAGCGTCGCGGCGGCGAGCACTACCTCCGCTTTGAGCTGCGCGTCGCCGGTCTTGAGCGCCTCGTCGATCAATTTCTGCGCCTCTGCGCCCTGGTGCGCGTGCACCAAAGCCAGTGCGTAGAGTCCTGTAGCGCGCAGATCGTCCGGGTGCTTGGCGATCTGCTCCTTCAAGGCCTCGACGTCGGAGAAGTCGGAGTTGCGGACGAAGAACGTGCCTTCGTAGACTTTCAACCGCTGGGCTAAATCGGCGCGAAACGCCGAATCGAACGCTTTTACGTCGAGGCCGGTCATCGCGCGGATCACCTCGGGCGTGTCCTTGCCTGCGGCAAATTGCCGCAAGGCGGGCGGCACCTTGTCGAACCCCCAGCGCCGGATCAGGAACGACACCGTCTCCGCCGCCTGGTGATACGCGATCACCATGTGCGCCACGTCCTTGGCGCGCACGAACGCCGAGTTCAGCTCCGCCACCGACAAGAGCTTGTTCTCGGCCAGCGCGCGGTACAGCTCGGCGTGCGTGCGCCGCGTCCACTCCGGCCGCTCGCGCGCGGTCTCGTACTCGCTCAGCCCCTCGGTGAACCAGCGCGGCACGCGGTAGCGCGAGAGCTGGATCGAGAAGATGTGCCCGACCTCGTGCCACAGCGTCATGCCCCAGTTGAACTTGCCCAGCGACGGCGACAGCGCGGTCACCACGTGGCCGAACGTCACGCCGAGCGCGTCCAGCCCCGGCAGCCCGACGGTGCGTACCGCGTAGTGCTCGGGGTTGTCGAACAGCTCGATGGTGAGCGGCTGCTCGGGCTGAAAGCCGTAGCGCTTGACCAGCTCGCCGTACTCGCGCGCGAGCATGGTGCGCACGTAGCGCTCGAGGATCGGCCGCTCCTTGGTGACCACGCGGAAGCGGAACGGCTTGCCGTCGATCAGCGTATAGGCCTTCGGAATGACCTTTTCGAACAGGTTCAGCAAATTGTAGGTGCGCACGTTGTACGGGTCGCCGTCCCACGCGCGTTGGAGCGCGGCCAGCCCGCCGGCGTCGTCGCCGAGGCGCAAGAGGTTGGTGCCGAGCGCCGCCTGCGCGACGAAGTTCTTCGGATCGAGCTTGATCGCCTCCAGCTCGAGCGTGTTGGCCTCGACGTAGCGGTGCTCCTTGACGAGGATCTCGGCGACGCCGTGAAAGAAGCTCGACGCGCGCGGGTTCACCTTGAGCACGCGGTCGCGCTCGGCCTCGAAGCCGCGCACGTCCTCGCGCAGGAGCTTGACCGCGGCGGCCAGCTCGCGCGCGCGCTGATCCTCGGGGTTGATCTTTTCGATCTCGGCGCAGGCGGCGAGCGCGGCGGGATACTCCTCGTTGTCGGCGAGCAGCTCGGCCTTGATCGCCAGCGCGCCGGTGTGGCGCGGATTTTTTTGCAGCGCAGCATGCAGCTCGTGCTCGGCGCCGGCGACGTCGTAGCCCTGCTCCAATTTCACGCGCGCCATCAGCGCGTGCGCGTCGGCGTCGTCGGGTAGAATCTTCAGCGCGTCGGCGAGGCAGGCCTCGGCGTGGCCGGCGTCGTACTTCTCGAGGAACAGCGCCGCCCACTCGACGTTGGCGCGCGCGCCGGCCGGGCCCTTCGGATCGGCGTCGACCGCGTCGCGGAAGGTGTCGTTGGCGTCCTGCCAGCCGCCGAGGTAGCGCGCGGCGAGCGCGACGTACGTGAGATCGCGCGCGCTCTTTTTATCGAGCGTGCCCGCGTCGTACTCGTCGTAGAAGCGGTTCCAGATCGCGCGCTCGAGATCGCGCTCGCCGGTCAATCTATAGATGAGGCCGAGCTCGAGCCGCGCCTTGAGCGCGCGCGGATCTTTCGCGGTGGCGTTTTCCAGCAGCGCGCGCGCCTCGGCGTATTTTCCGCTCGCGCGCAACGACGCGCCCTTCGACGCGTCGGCGTCGCTCTTCGAATCCGCCCGCACCGACGGGGAGAGCGCGCACAACGCCAAGAGGACGCCGATCAGCCGAGCCATCGCGCTTTGAGTGTGCGCGGGCGGGCGGCGCTTTTCAATCTGCTGGACCGTTGTTACCTTGCCCGGTATGGCCGACCCCAAGAAGACCGATGGCGAGTCGCAAGCCGCGGCGTACGACACGTTCGACGACTACCTGCGCCTTGCCATCAAGGAGTTCTACGACCGCGGCTGGAAGAATCGCCGCGCCAACTTCATCGCGCTCCTGATGGCGTCGGGCCAGACCATGCAGATGGCCCGGCAGGCGGTCACCGGCGAGAAAGGCTTACGCAACGTCGCCGCGGGCGCGGTGGGCGTGGTGGCGCTCCGGCTCGCGCTGCGCTGGGCGCTCGGCGGGCCGCTCGGCATCTTGCTGACGGCGGCGACGGGCGCGTCGCTGATCGCGTACTTCATCAAGAACCAGAAAGAGATTCAGTCCAAGGTCGGCAAGTTTCGCGAGCGCATCACCGAGGAGCGCACGCGCTTCGACGAGATCCAGTCGGGGTATCGCTCGAACCGCTACGACGCGCGCGAGCGCAACCTGATGGTCGACGGGCAGCTCAAGCGCTTCTTGGCGGATCTCGACGCCGCTTGAACAGCGCGGCAGCGGTGCCGAGCTTCCCTCCACCATGGCGCACGACTACGACGTGATCGTCGCCGGCGGCGGGCCGGCCGGCTCCTCGACGGCGAATTTCCTGCGGCAGCGCGGGCGCAGCGTGCTGGTGCTCGAGCGCGAGCGCTTCCCGCGCTTTCACATCGGCGAGTCGCTGCTGCCGCTGTGCAACGACGTGTGGCGCGAGCTGGGCGTGTTCGAGCGCATGGACGGGCGCTACCAGCACAAGCCGGGCGCGCACTTCGTCCATGAAGAGTCGGGCGCGGAGGTCATCTATCACTTCGACAGCGCGATCCGGCCGGGCAATCCGTACGCGTTCCAGGTCAAGCGCGCCGAGTTCGATCTGATGCTGCTCGAGCGCGCGATCGAGCTGGGCGCCGACGTGCGGCAGGAGACGCGCGTCGAGGACGTGGAGTTCGACGCCGACGGCGTGACCGTGCGCGCGTCGGGCGGGCTTCAGGCGCGCGCGAAAGTTTTCGTCGACGCCACCGGGCGCGACGCGCTGATGGCGGGGCGGCGCGCGCTCAAGGAGCCCGACGAGCTGGTCACCACCAACTGCGCGGTCCACACCATGTACGCGGGCGTTCAGCGCGAGGCCGGGCCCGACGGCGGCAACATCGTGCTCGGGCTGTTCGACGGCGGCTGGTGGTGGCTGATCCCGTTCGCCGACGGCGACACGTCGTGCGGCATGGTGTTCGAAAAATCGTTCACGAAAATTCGCCGCGGCGCCGAGCCGGCGGAGCTGATGGACGGCGCGCTGCCGTCGCTGCCGCATCTGCGCGCGCGGCTCGGCGGCGCGCGGCGCATCCTGCCGGTCGGCGCACAGGGCAACTGGTCGTATCGCGCGCGGCGGTTCTACGACGATCGGCTGCTCTTGGTCGGCGACGCCGCCGCCTTCGTCGATCCGCTGTTCTCGACCGGCGTGCTGTTCGCGGTCCAGGGCGCGCGTTTCGCCGCCGAGCACCTCGAGCGCGCGCTCGCCGACGGAGATTTTCGCGCCGAGCGCTTCGCCGGCTACCAGGAGCAGTGCGCGCAGGGCATGGACATCTTCAAGAGCCTGGTGCACGAGTTCTACGGAAAAAAACTTCGCGAGCTCTTGCTCGGCTCGGCGCGCCACCCGACCATCTGCGCGGTCATCACGTCGATGCTCGCCGGCGACGTCTACAAGCCGTCGCTCTGGCACGCGTCGGTGCGGCGCGGATTTTCCCACCTCGTCGACGCCGGCGGGGTGCCTGGTGTACGCTCTTCCCGGCAAGCCAAGCCGCGGGAGATCGTGAGTTGATGAAGCACTGGGGGCTCTTCGTAATATCGCTTTGCGCCTGTAACTCGACGACGACCACCACCGCGCTGCACGACCTGCATCAGTCGTCGGTGCGCGCGGACGTGCCGTCGCTGCACGCCGACTTCTACACGCTGCCGTTTCCCAACGATCTGCGCATGGGCACGGACGGCACGATCGACCTGACGCTGTATCCGCGGCTCGGCGGGCTGCTCGGCGATTACGTCGACACGTTCGATGCGCGCGTGACCGGGTTCGGCACCAACGCGGCGACGTACTTTCGCTTCGACGGGGCGATCGATCCCGGCAGTTTGCCGCAGGACCCGAACGGCTCGGTGGACGCGAGCGCGAGCGCGTTCATCGTCGACGTGACCCCGTCGTCGCCGACGTTCGGCAAGCGCACGCCGCTGACCGCGCACTTCGTCAAGGACGCGTACCAGTTCATCGGGCCGTATTGGCTGGCGCTGCTGCCGTTCCCCGGCATTCCGCTGCGCGAGAAGACGACGTACGCGGCGGTGCTCACCGACGGGATCAAGGCGGCCGGCGGGGGGCCGGTGCTGCGCGACGCCGACTTCAATGCTGCGTTGCAAAATAATGCCGCGGCCTCGGGCGATCCCAACATCGCGGCGGCGGCGAAAGCGTATGCGCCGTTCACGTCGTGGCTCGCCTCGCAGCCGGGGCTCGCCGCGCACGTGATCAACGCGACCGTGTTCACCACCGTCGACGCCACGTCGGTGATGGGCAAGCTGCGCGCCGCCGTCTACGCGCAGGCGCCCGCGCCGGTGCTCGCCGGGATGACCGCGAAGGAGACGGGCGCGACGTACCAGGTCTACGAAGGCACGTACATGGGCCCGAACTTTCAGTCGGGCGTCGTGCCGTACGCCAGCTCGGGCGGCGACATCAAGTACGACTCGAGCGGCATGCCGATCATGGACCACCTCGAGAACCTGCGCGTGGCGATGTCGATCCCGACGGGCGCGCCGATGCCGGCGGCCGGCTGGCCGGTGGTGATCTACGCGCACGGCACCGGCGGCGACTACCGCTCGTTCCTCGACGCGGGCGATCACTCGGGGCAGGACGCGTCGCTGATCAAGGCGGCCGACGGCACCGAGATCGCGCGCATGGCGATGATCTCGATCGATCAGGTGCTGCACGGCACGCGCTCGCCGGCGGGGACCAACTACGACCTGGCGTTCTTCAACTTCCCGAACCCGGCGGCAGGGGTAGACAATGTCAAGCAGGGGGCGCTCGACGACTTTCAGCTGCTGCGGCTGATCAAGTCGATGGGCCCGACCGCGGGGCTGCCGTTCGCGTTCGACCCGACGAAGATCTACTTCAAGGGGCACTCGCAGGGCGGGTTGACCGGGCCGCTGTTCCTGGCGGCGGAGCCGGAGGTCAAGGCGGCGATCCTGTCGGGGGCGGGCGGCGTGCTGATCCTGTCGCTCTTGAACAAAACGCAGCCGGTGGACATCACCAAAGTGGTCGGAGCGCTGTTCCAGGATCCGGTGGACCAGTTCCACCCGATGCTCAGCCTGGTGCAGACGTTCTTCGAGCCTTCGGAGCCGACCAACTATGCGCGGCTCCTGTTCCGCGAGCCGCCGATGGGGTTCGCGCCCAAGTCGATCTTTCAGTCGCTCGGGCTGGTCGACACGTACGCGCCGGTACCGGATATCAAGGCGCTCGGGTTGGCGATGGGCGTCCAGCCGGTGAACCCGATCGTCGAGCCGTCGGCGATGCCGAGCGGCAACATCGACGGGCTCGACCTGGTCGGGCAGACCTGGGGCACCGCGCCGGTCGTCGGAAACGCGGCCGGCGGCGCGGCGACTTCGGTGCTGCTCGAGTACGCGCAGGCCGGCTCCAGCGACGGGCACTTCGTCATCTTCGACGTCCCGGCCGCCGATCATCAGTGCAATCGTTTTCTCGCCACGCACGCCGCCACCGGAGTCGCTCGGCTAGATCCCCCTTGACTTGACGCATTGAGTTACATGCGTTAGGAGTTTTTAGCACTTCCGCCCTGGTCGTGCGTGTTACAATCCGGGCGGAAACGGGGGAGCAATGTCCCTGATTGGAAAAAATATCGGGAACTACCGAATCACGGCCAAGCTCGGCGAAGGCGGTATGGGAACCGTCTATTTGGGCGAGCACCCGCTGATCGGTAAACGCGTCGCCGTCAAAGTGCTCCTCGAGGAGCTGGCGCAGCGCGAAGACATCGTGCAGCGCTTCTTCGGCGAAGCCAAGGCCGTGAATGACATCGGCCATCCCAACATCGTCGACATCGTGGATTTTGGCCGGACCAAGGACGACGGTCGCGACCTGGTCTACTTCATCATGGAGTTTCTCGAGGGGGAGAGCCTCGCCGGGCGGCTGCACCGCGCGGGTATGACGTTCCAGGAGACCACCCACGTGATGGCCCAGGCGTGCGCGGCGCTCGCGGCCAGCCACGCCAAGGGCATCGTTCACCGCGACCTCAAGCCCGACAACATCTTCCTGGTGCCGCGCGGCGCCGACAAGAACTTCGTCAAGCTGCTCGACTTCGGCATCGCCAAGCTCACCGGCGCGGCCAGCACCTCGAACCGCACGCAGACCGGCACCGTGATCGGAACGCCGGCGTACATGAGCCCGGAGCAGTGCGAAGGCAAAGGGCTCATCGATCACCGCTCGGACATCTACTCGCTCGGCATCGTGATGTACGAGCTGCTGACCGGGCGCACGCCGTTCGTCGGCGACGGGTTCGGCGAGATCCTGGTCGCGCACCTGACGCGGCCGATTCCGCCGCCGTCGACGATCAACGCGCAGGTCAAGCCGGAGCTCGAGCGCATCGTGATGCGTGCGCTGGAAAAAGATCGCAATCACCGCTTCCAGACGATGGACGAGATGGGCGCGGCGATCGAGGCGGCGGGCGGCTTCGCGCCGTTCAAGTGGGCCGCGTCGCCGCCGTCGGTGAACACCACCAAGCAGATCACCACGCTCTCGGGCACGGCCGCCGAGGTGACCAACTCGGGCGCGCCGCGCCGCTCGCGCGCGCCGCTGTTCGCGGCCATCGCGCTGATCGTCATCGGGCTCGGCGGCTCGGGCGCGTACTTCGCGCTGCACGGATCGGAGACGCCGAAGCCGGTGGTGGTCGAGACGCCGCCGCCCGTCGAGACCAAGCCGGCCGCGCAGCCGAAGGTCGACGAGCATCCGCCGATCGAGATCAGCATCACCAGCGAGCCGCCGGGCGCGCGCGTGCTGCGCGCCGATCAAGGCGGCCGCGAGGTCGGCGTGACGCCGATGACGATTCACCTGCACAAGGGCGATCCCAGCTTCGACGTGCGCATCCAGCTCGACGGCTACAAGACGCTGTCGCGCGAAGTGAAGACCGACAGCAACCTCGAGATGGCCGTGCTGCTCGCTAAAGAAGCCGAAGCCGCTCCGCCGCCGCAGCCGCGCCAGGTGGCCGCCGCGCCCTCGCACTCGAAGTCGAAAGTCGCCAAGCCGAACGCCAAGAAAAAGAAGAACGGCGACGAGGGCGACGAGCTGATCAAGCCCAAGATCTTCGACTGAAACGACCAGCCGCGCCTTGACGGATCCGAGAGTAGCGCGCTACTCTTAGGTGCTCCAGTTCGTATCCTGACTCACGGGGTGACTCCATGTCGCTGATTGGGAAGAGCATCGGGAACTACCAGATCAAGGCCAAGCTCGGCGAGGGCGGCATGGGCGCCGTCTATCTCGGCGAGCACCCCCTGATCGGTAAGCGGGTCGCGGTCAAGGTCCTGCTCGAAGAGCTCGCGGCGAAAGAGGACATCGTCCAGCGCTTCTTCAACGAAGCCAAAGCGGTCAACGACATCGGGCACCAGAACATCGTCGACATCGTCGACTTCGGCAAGATGAAGTCGGACGTCGGCGGCGACGTCGTGTACTTCATCATGGAGTTCCTCGACGGTGAGAGCCTGGCGGCGCGCCTGCGTCGCACCGGCCTCTCGTTCGCCGAGACCATGCACGTGATGGCGCAGTGCTGCTCGGCGCTCGCGGCTTCGCACAAGAAGGGCATCGTCCACCGCGACCTCAAGCCCGAGAACATCTATCTGTGCCCGCGCGGCAATGACAAGAACTTCATCAAGATCCTCGATTTCGGAATCGCCAAGCTGACCGGCGACGGCGGGCAGTCGCACAAGACGCGCACCGGCCTCGTCATCGGAACGCCGGCGTACATGAGCCCGGAGCAGTGCGAAGGCAAAGGCCTCATCGATCACCGCTCGGACGTGTACTCGCTCGGCGTGGTCATGTACGAGCTGCTCACCGGGCGCGTGCCGTTCCCGGGCGAGGGCTTCGGCGAAATTCTCGTCGCGCACTTGACCAAGCAGCCGCCTCCGCCGTCGTCGCTGAATCCGGACATCAAGCCGGAGGTCGAGGCGCTGGTGATGCACGCGATCGAAAAAGATCGCAACCGGCGCTTCCAGTCGATGGACGAGTTCGCGGCCGCGGTCGCGGATCCGGCGTCGCACCTGGCGCAGTACAACCCGCTGCCGGGCTACACGCCGCAGGCGCAGGGCGGCGGCACCGTGATGCTCGACGACGCGGCGGCCTCGGGCATCCGTTCGCCGACGGGCGCGCAGCGGCAGATCACCGGCCAGCGCGGCCCGATGACCGGCACGGGCCAGCGGCCGACGACGCTCTCGGGCGCGGCGGGCGAAGTCGCGGGCGGCGCGCCGCGCTCGAAGACGCCGATCATCCTGGCGGCGGCCGCGGTGCTGGCGGTCGCGGGCGTCGGCGGGTTCCTCGCGCTGCGCGGCAAGGGCGACGGCAAAACGCCGCAGGGCGGCGACGTCACCAACGCCATCAAGCCGCCCGTCGACACGCAGAAGCCGAAGGCCGACGAGAAGGTCACCATCACGGTCACCAGCGATCCGGCGGGCGCCAAGGTCTATCGCGCCGACACCGGCGCCGACGAGGCGGGCGTGACGCCGCTCAGCTTCACCGTCAAGAAGGACAGCCCGTCGTTCGACATCCTGGTCAAGCTCGCCGACTACAAGTCGACGCCGCGCACCATCAGCACCGATCGCGATCTCAAGCTGGTCGTGCCGCTCGAGAAGAAAGCCGGCGAGGTCGTGCAGGCGGTCAACAATCCGCCGCCGCCCGACGACAAGAAAGTCGACGACAAGAAGGTCGCCTCCGACGACAAGAAGAAGAAAGAGCACCACAGCCACGACAAGGTCGGCGGCAAAGAGAAGGGCAAAGAAAAAGGCGAAGGCGGCGACGACATGAAGCTGCTGCAGCCGAAGTTCTAGCCGAGCGCCCCGCCCAGGAGCGTCTTCGCCAACACCCGCTCGAAGAACCAGAAGATCGCCAGCGCCGCCAGCAGCGACGAGCCGCCGATGCGCACCGCGCGATCGTAGCCGACGCGCGGCACCGCCAGCGCCAGGATCGCCGGCACGCCGATCACCACCACCGCGAGCTGCGCGGTCGGCAGGTGAAAGCGGCGCAGCAGCAGGAACGCGGCCGCCGAGATCAGCGCCAGCACGAACAGCTCGCGCGACTTGAGCGCGCCTTTCGCCAGCAGGTACAGCGCCGGCGCCGCCAGCGCCACCACCGCCAGCTGCCCGATCTCGACGCCGACGTTGAACGAGAGCAGCGACAGCACCAGCCCGCGCGGCGGCAGCCCGATCTCGCGCAGCACCGACGCGAACCCGAACCCGTGCACCAGCCCGAAGCCGAACGTGAGCAGCCAGCGGAAGCGCGGCGTCGGCGTCGACAGGTTCTCGATCGCGACGTAGGTGATCGACAGCGCGATCGCCGGCTCGACCACGATCGGCGGCAGCCGCACCCAGTCGAGGCCCGACGCGATCAGCGTGAGCGAGTGCGCCACCGTGAACGCGGTGACGATGCCGAGCACGTAGCGCAGCCCGCCGCGCAGCGACGAGAAACCGGCCACGACCAAGAGCCCGAACAGGAACGCGATGTGATCGTAGCCGGTGAAGATGTGCTCGATGCCGAGCAGCAGGTAGTCGCGCACGTGATCGAACAGCGTCACCGTCTGCTCGAGGCGCAGCGTGCGGCTCGACTCCTTGAAGACGTGCTCGTTCGGCGATCGGCCGGGCAGCGTGACGCGCGCGAAGCCCTGGTGCCGCGGATCGAGCTCGAAGAACAGGTTGTAGTCGACGCTCACGTCGGCGGCGGTGCGCTTGCACTCGTAGTCGATGGTCGCGAGCGCGAAGAAGCCGTCGGCCTTGTCGGCCAGCTCGACGCCGCGCGGCTGCGGCTCGCACGGATAGCCGGCGTTGGTCACTTTCACCCGCTCGGTCAGATAGGCGAGAAACGCCGATTGGCGCGGTTTTACGTCATCGCGCCCGACCGCGCGCTCGCCCAGGCCGAGCGCCGGGCCGAGCTCGGTGTCGGCGACCTGGAACGTGTACTCGACGTTCCGCCCGCGCACCACGATCTCGGAGTAGACGATGCTCGACTGGTGCGCGCGCGCAAGCGACGGCACGCACGCGATGGCGAGCAGCGCGATCGCGGATGCGCGCAGCCGGCTCAGTTGCGCGCGTGCGCGGCGTACTGCTGCGCCCGCTCGACGAACGCGCGCGGATCGACGTCGAGCCGGATGCCCAACACCTGCGTGAGCAAGAAGTAGATGGCGCCGAGCGCCAGCAGCAGCATGAAGAACGAGCCGAGCGCCACCGCGCCCGCCACCGTCAGCCCGAGCACCGTCGCGCCCGCGAGCACCAGCTTGGTGCCGGCCGAGCGTTCGGCCGCGGCCAGCGGCGTGAAGATCTGGATGACGTCGTCCTGTTTGCCGCCGCCGCCGATGAGGGGCGAGAACAAACGCTTCAACCACGCGAACGGCTGGCGCATGCCGAAATCGTACCGGATCGCCGTCGGGCGTCAACCTTGACGCCTCGGAGAACGAGGGTTAGCTTGACTTCGCCCGCATGGAAATTAAGAAGCGCGATTACTACGAGGTCCTCGGAGTTCAGC
>DASREC010000369.1:0-5770 GCA_035652295.1 Polyangia bacterium | reverse complement strand
TGCTCGACGAGAACGGGCAGTCGTTCGTGCGCTCGCTGATCAAGCGCGAGATCCGCATCGACGGGCTGATCAAGATCCCGCCGACGCCGATCAAGACCGCGCGCGCCGCGCTCGACCTGGTGCGCCTCACGCGCATCCTCTCGGTCAACGCCTAGCCGCGATCCGTATTGATACGGTGGGGACGCTCCCCCCCGCCGGGACCGCCACCGCCCCAACTTTCGCCGTTCGCGCGACGTGATCTCGCCGGCTTGAGCGCGGCACGACATTTGTTATTGCCCGGCGCATGCGGAAACTCCTCGTGGCGTTCTCCCTGCTCGCGGTCGGCTGCGTGACCAGCGTCGATCAACCGGGCCCCGGCGTCGACGGCGGCGGCGCGGGCGAGGACCTGGCCGAGTGCCAGGGCTGCAACTCGACCGACATGGCGCGCGTGATCGTCGACCTCGCGGGCGTCGACCTCGCGGGCAACTCGACCAAGGCGGCGTTCGGCGCGACGTGCGTGCAGAACAGCGACTGCCAGAGCAACATGTGCGAGCAGTTCCGGATGCACACCGTCAACTTCTGCACCCAGCCGTGCACCGCCGCCACGCAGACCACCGACTGCCCCGCGCCGCCGAGCGCCGGCACGTGCACGCCCAATCTCTGGTGCCGGTTCAACTAAGCGCGATCGTCGCGAGAAATTTTGCGGGTTCCGACGGGCGGCCGTAGCCTGGAGCGAGCGCATGTCCGCCCGCTCGGTCTGGCTCCGCCGCCTCGCGTTCGCCGTCTCGCTGGCGGTGGCGCTCGGCTACGTGCCCTATCACCTGTACGCGTCGAGCGGGCTGGCGCGCTACCTGCGCCTGCGCGACGAGCGCAACGGGCTGCACGACGCGAACTTGAAGTTGTACGAGGAGAACCAGCGGCTGCGCGCCGAGCTGGGCGCGCTCGAGGGCGGCGATCCCGACGGCAACGAGCCGCTCTCCCCCGCCGCCGTCGAGCGCGCCGCGCGCGACGAGCTGGGCCTGGTGAAGCCGGGCGAGATCGTCTTCAAGGTCGAGCTCAAATGAGCCGGCGCCCATGAGCGTGCGCTCGAAGCTGCGGCGGGCGGCGTGGCGCCTGCGGCGAATTGCCGCAGACGCGTGGGGCGCGGCCGTGACCGCCGCCGCCGCCGGCCTGGTCGCGCTCGGCTGGTTTCCCGATCTGCGCTCGAAGCCGGCGGGCGCGCAGCCGATCGCCGCCGCGTGCGTGCTCGGCGCGTTCGTGCTCGCCAAGCTGGTCGCGCGACTGCGCGCGCCCGTCGCCGCCACGCGCGACGACGAGCTGCGCACCTCCAAGGCCGATCTCGAGCTGGGCGCCGCGCTGCTGGTCGCCACCTACGTCACGCTGCAGCTCACCGGCGGCCTGCGCTCGCCGCTCTACCCGCTGGTCTACGCGCTCACCGCGTTCGTGGTCACGTTCCACCGCAAGACCGTCGGGCTGCCGCTGGTGGCGCTCACGCTCGGGCTCGAGTGGCTGCTCTACCGCGCCATGCACACGAGCGACGCGCGCACGCGCGAGCTTTTGGTCTCGCACGCGGCGTTCATCGGCTTCTTCGCGTTCGTGCACTTGATCTTCTTGCAGGCGGAGGTCTTGCGGCAGCGGCGCGAGCACCGCGCCAGCGTGCGCGAGGAGATCCGCCGGCTGCGCGAAGAGGCGCGCGACTTCCGCCTCATCTCGTCGTCGCTGTCGGCGGATCCCAAGACCCGCTCGCGCGCGGCCGACGAGGAGCGGCTGGCGATCGGCGCGGTCGAGACGATCCACGCGACGCTGTTCTACACGCTCGAGCTGCTCAAGAAGTCGCTCGACCTGCACACGTGCGTGCTGCTGTGGCTCGACGAGAGCGGCGAGCGGCTCAAGATCAAGGAGCTGGTCACGGACTCAGACTGCATCACCGAGGTGCCGCTGCCCGCCGACGCCGGCGCGCTCGGCACGGTGGTGAAGAATCGCCTGCTGGTGAACCTGAAAGATCCCAAGCGATCGCACCTGCCGTATTACTCCGCGCCCGAGGACATCGGCTCGTTCCTCGGCGTGCCGGTCGTCGAGGACGGCCACCTGCGCGGCGTCCTGTGCGCCGATCGCTTCGGCGTGCGGCCGTTCTCCGAGCAGGACGAGGCGCTGCTGCTCGGCGCGGCGGCGCAGATGCTGCGCGCGCTGCAGTCGGAGCGCGTGTTCGCCGCCGTCGAGCGCTCGAAGTACGAGCACGAGCGCTTCTTCGCCGCGCTGGCGCAGCTCAACCGCGCGCTCGGCGTCGAGCAGGTGTGCGCCACCACGTTCGAGGCGACGCGCGAGATCGGCGACTTCGACTTCGCGGCCATCACGCTGTTCGACAAGGCCACGCGGCGCCACACGGTGGTCTCCTCCGTCGGCGACGCGCCTAAAGGGCTGAGCGGCCTGTCGTTCGTCGACAACGCGGGCCTCGCGGCGATGGTGGTCAAGAACAAGCACTTCTTGCCCGCGGGCGGCGAGGTGCGCGACAAGGACGCGCTGGTCTACACGCGCAAGGTCCGGCTCTCGGGAATGGAGTCGCTGCTGGTGCTGCCGCTGATCGCCGCCGACGAGGCCATCGGCTCGTTCGCCGTCGCCGCGCGGCGCGCGCGCGCGTTCGGCAAGGACAAGCGCGAGATGCTGACGGTGATCGCCAACCACGTCGCGGTCTCGCTGGCCAACGCGCAGATGTACGGGCGCATGGAGCAGATGGCGACGACGGACGGGCTCACCGGCCTCGTCAACCACCGCACGTTCCAGGAGCGCACCGTCGAGATGCTGGCGCGCGCCGAGCGATCGCAGGGGCGGCAGGCGCTCTTGCTCACCGACATCGATCACTTCAAGAAGGTCAACGACACGCACGGCCACCCGACGGGCGACGTGGTGTTGCGCGGCGTGGCGCAGGTGGTGCGCGACTGCGTGCGCAAGGTCGATCTGGCGGCGCGCTACGGCGGCGAGGAGTTCGCCATCGTGCTCGAGGGGACCGATCTCGCGGGCGCGCGGCAATTGGCCGAGCGCATCCGCACCGAGGTGCAGAAGCAGGTGTTCCAGTCGCAGACCGCGGGGCAGGCGCCGTTCTCGGTGACGCTGTCGCTCGGCATCGCCTGCTATCCCGACGACGGGCGCGACTCCAAGACGCTGATCGCCAACGCCGACCAGGCGCTGTACCACGCCAAGCACAACGGGCGGAACCGCGCGGTCGCGTCCGCCGAGCTGGCCGCCCACAGCGCCAAGCTCAAAGCCGTAAAATAGCGCGACGCGGTAAAACAGCGCGAAAGAGCGGTTTCGACGCGTTTCAGGCCACCCGTAAATAAGCGCGCGGGTCTCACCGTATTACCAACGTGCGCCGCGCCGTCCTCTTCGCGGCCTTGCTCGCGTGCCGCGCGGCGTTCGCCGGGCCGGCCGGCCGCGCGCGCATCTGGTTCGACGCGCGCGCGCCGATGGCGCGGCCGATGGCGCGCGTGACCGTCGACGGCGCGCCGCACGCGTTCCTGCTCGACACCGGCGCCACGCACCACGTGTGGAGCCTCGAGCGCGCGCAGCACGTCGGCGCGCTGCGCGATCCGGCGCCGCCGCTGCTCGACTTCGAGCTGCGCGAGCACGACGTCGAGCGCGCGCGCGTCAAGGTGGCGGTGCCCGAGCTCGACCTGGCGTTCGACGGCATCGACGTGTCCGATTGGATCGAGGCGCTGCAGGATCGCAACCCCGACGTGCCGCACTTCGACGGCGTGCTGTCGCCGCACCGGCTGATCACGGGCGACGAGGTGCTGGTGATCGATCTGCTCAAAGGCGAAATCGCGATCACCGATTGGCCGGACGCGCGCGAGCGGCTCGACGACAAGAGTCTGATCGCGGCCGCCGACGCGCAGTTCGAGGACGGGCACTACCTCGCCACCGCGCAGATCGGCGCGCACGTGTATCGCCTGGCGATCGACACCGGCGCGCCGCGCACCATGGTGTACGCGCCGCGCAGCCTCGATACGCCGCGCGGCATGTCGCGCCGCCGCTCGCATCCCGCGCGCCTGGTCGTCGGCGACTTGATGCGCCCGCTCACCGTCGACGTGTTCGAGCCGCTCGGCGCGCCCGACTTGGACGGCGTGCTCGGCATGGACGTGCTCGCCGACTGCGTGATGGCGCTCGACGCGCGCCGGCTCGAGCTGCGCTGCCGCGGCGACAAGCGCGACGCGCACGGCGACTCGACGGTCTCGGTGCTCGAGCGCGATCCGATGCGCCCCGAGTACGTGTGCCTCGAGCCGAACCTGTGCCTGCGCGCCACCGCCGCCGGCCGCTTCATCTACTACGGCGATCGCATCGCCGCCGAGATCGATCGCGACGGCAACCTGCGCGTGGTCTCGCTCGGCGGCGCGCGGCCGCTCGCCATGCGCTCGACGCACGACGAGACGCGCTGGCTCCAGGACGCGACCGCGCTGTTTCGCTACCAGCGCGGCCACGAACGATCGCTGGCGCGGTCGTTCGAGTTCCTGCCGCTGCACCTCGCGGCGGTGTGGAGCGACGATCGCTTCTCGGCGGCGGAGCGGCGCGAGGTGCTGTTCAAGATCTGGGACGAGGCGGCGGAGCCGAGCGATCGCGAGCTGGCCGCGGCGGGGCGGCGCGCGCGGCGCGTGATCGAGCGCTTCGTGCGGCGCAGGCTGCCGCGCGGCTCACCGGACGGTTTCGCCGACGACGAGCTGGCGCGCTTGAACGCGCGGCGCGCCGACGGACCGCGCTTCGATCCGTATCGCTATCAGCCTTCGCACGATCGCGAAGACGACGAGCTCTAGATTTTCTCGACGGGTTTGAAGATTACTTCGAGCCGGCCGCGGCGCGGCTCGGCGGCGGAACGGCGATCAGCTGCGCGTAGCGCTCGCGCTCGACGTCCTCGATGCGCACGCCCACGCCGCGATCGGGACGCGCGTAGACCACGCGGCCGGAGACGCGGATCGGCTCGCGCGAGCCGGGCAGCGGGAACTCCATCACGATCGGATCGCCGGGCCGCTCGAGCGGAAAGCGATCGTCGAACGAAAAGCCGCTGGCGCTGATGTTGCGCACCAACCGATAGTAGAGATCGTTGCCGCGAATCTCGACGGCGAAGAAGGCGGTGTCCGTGCGCGGCTCGAGCCTGCGCTCGGCTCCCTCGGGCTCTGGATCACGGGTAGCCATTCTGCCTCCTCGGTAGGGATATGTCCTACCCGTAGAATATAAGCCTGTCAAGGCTCGTTGACGTGCTCCCGTCGCTGACGCACTCTAGCGCGATGCTCGCCCGACCTGGCGCACGCGGCACCGAGACGCGCGCCGGGCGCCCGCGTCGTCGCGGACGCACCTCGTGGTTGGTGCGCACGCTCGGGCTCTCGCGAAGCGACCATCCCATCGAGCGGCGCGGCTTCATCGGCATCCAGATCGACGGGCTCGGCTACTACGTGCTCAAGGGCGCGCTCACCCGCCGCTACGCGCCGTTCATGCGCAAGCTCGTCAAGCGTCGCGGCTGGGCGCTGCACCGCTATCGCGTCGGTGTTCCCGCCACCACGCCGGCGTCGCAGCTCGGCATCCTCTACGGCGACAACTGGGACGTGCCCGGCTTTCGCTGGCTCGAGAAAGACGCGCGCGCGCTGCGCATCACCAAGAGCGCGGCGGTGTGCGCCGAGCTGGAGGCGCGCGTGCGCGAGCGCTCCCCCGAAGGCGGCGTGCTGCGCGACGGCGGCTCGAGCTACTGCAACATGTTCTCCGGCGACGCCGAGCGCTCGACGCTCACGCTCTCGACGATGGGCGTGCA
>DASREC010000368.1:0-16605 GCA_035652295.1 Polyangia bacterium | reverse complement strand
ACGAAGAACGTGTCCATCGCCTGCTTGGCGCGGTACTTCTCCTCGCGCGTCGTCGGCAGCCACAGCATCGCGCGGCCGGTGTTCATCACCGAGTAGTCGGAGGCGTTCTCGGCGGTCTTCATCAGGCGCACCACGGTGAAGCTCGCGCCGAGGGCGAGCGCGCCGTAGACGCCGAACGCGACGATCGGCAGGAACGCGATCACGCCGCGCACGCCGAAGCGTTTGACCAGCCGCGAGACGACGAGCGCCTGGAGCAGCGCCGCGGTGACGTTGACCCAGAAGAAGAAGCTGCCGTAGAAGCTGCCGAGGAACGCCGCGCGGTTCGCCGCGTGGCCGCTCGCCACCGCCGCCGCGGCTGCCGCCACCGCGTTCTTGCTCAGCAGGTATTCGCCGACGGTGTTGACGACGTTGAGCAGCACCAGCAGCAGCGCGACCAACCGCAAGTAGGGATTGCGCGCGATCAATTGGAAACCGCCGGACGCGCCCGCGAGCGGGCGATCGGCGACGGCGGCGACGGCGCTCGACGACGATCGCGCGCGCGCCAGCCACAGCGTCAGCGCGCCGTGCGCGACCAGCAGCGCGGCCGCGAGCTGGAGCATCGTCTGCGGCGCGACGCCGCGCTCGAACAGCGCCTCCGCCGCGCGCGCGCCGATCGGGCTGCCGAGCGTGGCGCCGAACGCGATGATGGGAAACAGCCGCTCGCCTTCGCCCTGCGAGTAGAGATCGTTCGCCACCGACCAGAACTGCGCGACCACCGACAGGCTGAAGATGCCGACCCAGACGAAGAACGCCACGCCGACGAACGGCGCGCCCAAGCGCAGCCCGACGTAGAACGCCTGCAGATTGACGAAGAAGAAGCCGGTGAGCCCGACGATCAGCCCGCGCCGCCCGACGCGCCGCGTGAGCCAGCCGTACGCGGGCACGAACGCCATCAGCACCAGCGCCTGCAGCCCGGCGGCGTAGCTCTTCACCTCGGCGCCGCCCGTCGACAAGATCAGCGACTCGCGCACCGTCTTGAGCAGGTAGTACGCGATCATGAACACGAGCAGGCTCGCCAGCATCCCGAGCGCGCGCGCCCCCTCGCCCGCGCGCACGTCGCTGAAGGGCCGGAGCAGCTTGTCGATGGGCGATTTCGTGTGCATGCGGGATCGCAGAGCAACCGACGTGCCGCGGCGAACGCGGCGTCATTGCGCGCGCGCGTCGTGATTTTGCGACAGCTCGGAGTCGGAAACCGCGACAGTGGCGGCCTCCGTGGCTTCGACGTCGATGCGGAGCTCGACGCGATCGCCGAGCGCCAGGCCCCCGGTGTCGAGGAGTTGATTGAAGGTCACGCCGAAGGCTTTGCGATCGATCGCCGCGCGCGCCGAGAAGCCGACGCGATCGAAGCCGCGCGGATCGCGCACGCGCCCGCCGTACTCGACGTCGAGGACGACCTCGCGCGTCACGTCGCGGATCGTCAGGTCGCCGCTGACGCGAAACTGCCGCGGCCCGACGCGCTCGACGGCGCCGCTGCGAAAGGCGATCGCCGGGTAGGTCGCGACGTCGAGGAAATCGGCCGAGCGCAGGTGCTCGTCGCGCGCGGGCACGCCGGTGTCGATGCTCGCCGCCTCGACGGTGACCTCGACGCGCGACGCGGCGGGCGCGGCCTCGTCGAAGCGCAGCGCCCCGCTCCAGCGCAAGAACCGCCCGTGGACTTTGGAGACCAACATGTGGCGCACGCTGAAGCCGATGCTCGAGTGCGCCGCGTCGAATTGCCAGGTCTTGATACTCATGACGGCCGCGAAATGCACTTAGCGAACCAGATAGAGTCCGACTTTATGGACCATCCTCTGGACGCTTTTGTCGGGTCCGACGAAACGATCGGCTTGCCGCCGCGTGCGCGTAGGTCAACTTTTGACGGATGAGCAAACGAGCCCTCGCTCTCCCTTCGCTGCTCGCGCTGTCCGGTTGCTTCTCCACGCACTACAGCCTGCTGGCGCCCGGCGACGAGCGGCGCGAGCTGGTCACCGACGCGCCGCCGCCGGAGAACTGGAACCTGCCGAGCTTCGACGACGGCGCGTGGACGCGCACGAGCGCGGCGAGCGAGCCGATGTCGCCGGCGGCGAGCGGGGCGATGCCGGCGCTGTACATCCGCCAGCGGTTCGACCTCGGCCCCGATCCCGAATCGTACAAACAGCTCACGTTGTCATTCAATCCGCCGGGCGATTTCAAAGCCTACATAAACGGCCAATCGATGGGCGCGAACGTCTTTCCTTGCGCCGCGGGCGTCATGAAATCCACCGACAACCTGTTGGCGATCGAGATTCACCCGGCGGTTGGAACCAAGACCGTCGCGTTCGATACGACGCTCAGTGGACAAACCGGCGCTAAACCGATTGGCCCACAAATCGTCAAAGGGCCCTATCTGCTTTCGCCGACGACAGACGGGATCACGATCGCGTGGGAGACCGATTCGCCGGCCGCGTCGCTGGCGATCGTCGACGGGCAGGCCTACGACGGCGGCGCGCAGGCGCAGCACTTCGTCAAAGTCACCGGGCTTCAATCCGACATGGCGTACCGATATCACGTCGAAGCGGGCGGCACGCATTCGGAGGAGGCGGACTTCACCACCGCGCCCGCGCCCGGCCGGCGCTTGCGCTTCGCCGTGTTCGGCGACAATCGCACCGACGGCGACGTGCACCGCCGCCTGGTCGGGCTGCTGGAAGCCGAGGCGCCCGACTTCCTGCTCAACACCGGCGACATGGTGGGCGAATCGAATGCGGGCGAATGGCAAACGTTCTTCGATATCGAATATCCGCTGCTGATCAAGACGCCGCTGTTTCCCGCCATGGGCAATCACGAGAACGATTACGACGATCGAACGCTGTTCAATCGCTATTTCCCAATCGGCAATCAGGAGGTTTATCAGGGCCGCGTCTATTCGGTCGATTATGGCGACGCGCACGTCGCGCTGCTCGACTCCAATCAGCCGCTCGAGAGCCAGGCGCATTGGCTCGATCTCGATTTGACCGCCGCCGAGCAGCGCGGCGCGCGCGCGTCGTTCGTCGTCATGCACTGGGGGCCGATCTGCGCCTGCGCGTCGGTGGGCCACGGCTCGAACGACGACGCGATCGAGAGCATCGAGCCGGTGGCGCGCGCGCACCGGGTGGCGGCGATCTTGTCGGGTCACAATCATCTCTACGAGCGCGGCGTCGATAACGGCGTCAACTACGTCGTCACCGGCGGCGGCGGCGCGCCGCTCGTCGCCACCGGCTGGATCGCCCAGACGCGCGCGACCCAGTCGGTGAACCACTACGTCATGATCGATCTGCTCGGCGATTCGGTGCACCTGACCGCCAAAGACGAAACCGGCACGGTGATCGACGACGCGCAATGGACGCCCTGATTCGCGTTTGAACGCTACGCCGCTTTGCGCGCGCGGCGATCGGCGGCGGCGATCTCCAGCGCCAATTCCACGCGATCGCCGACGATCAATCCGCCGGCGTCGAGCGATTGCGTCAAACCGAACGCTTTGCGATCGAACGAGCCGCGCGCGGAGAAGCCGATGTGCTCGACGCCGCCCGAGTCGCGCATCCGCCCGCCGTATTCGACGTTGAGGAACACGTCGCGCGTCACGCCGTGAATCGTCAGCGCGCCCAGCATCTGAAAGCGCCGGGCATCGATTCGCTTCACGGTGCGGCTGCGGAACGTAATGGCGGGGTAGCGCTCGGCGTCGAAGAACTCGGGCGAGCGCAGGTACGCGTCGCGCTGCGCATCGCGCGTGTCGATGCTCGACGGGTCGACGTTCACGTCGACGGTGGTGAGCGCCGGCGCGTTCTCGTCGAAGCGAATCACGCCCGACCACTGGCGGAACTCGCCGTGGATGCGCGACACCAGCATGTGGCTCACCGAAAAGCTCAAGCTCGAATCGGTCGGGTCGATCTCCCAGGTTTTGAGGCTCATGACATTCTCCTATCGCTCGATTCCAATGACGTGCGCGCGCTCCCGCTCGGCGACGAAGTGGACGCGGACGGTGTGCTCGAGCGCGCTCAGTTCGACGACGTGATAACCGGGCTTTGAATCAACGGTGATGCAACGCTCGGTCTGGTTCCAGAGATCGTCGAAGCAGAGTTGATTGCTTTCAAAGTGGAAGTAATCGAGCGGCGCGACGTCGCTCAAGAACGCGCGCAGGATCTTTTCGCGGCGGTTCCAGAGAATCGTGAACAGCCGCTCGGCGGTCTTCGGCTCATAGCGGCCGAGCGCGACGGCGGCGCGCAGCTCGGTTTGATCGAACGCCAGGATCCGTTTGGCGCCCCAATAGCGGTCGCGCGCCGTGGCGCGCACGAACGCGGGATTGTCGAGCACCGGGTGCCAATGGCGCGGATCGAATCCCTGGTCGTCGAAATAACCCAGCTCGTGATATTCGGCCATCAGCCGCTCGCGCCGCGCCAGCCGCTCGTCGCCCTCCCAGCTCCGCGACGTGAAGCCGAACGTCGCCAACGAGGCGAGGATGCGGCCGGGCATGAAGAACGTCTCCTGGCCCATCCAGACCTCGGCCGGCACTGCGGCAAATTGCCCGAATGATCCGCCGACGTCCTGCTGGTAGTGCACGACGTGGCCGCGGCCGCGCTCGCCGACGTAGCTGTCCATGGTGTTGTTCTCCATGGTGTCGATGTCGTTGACCCACGCGGCGAACACGCCGAAGCCGCGCACGTCGCGGCGGTTCTCGTGCGGGATGCGATCGTTCGCGTCGTCGGAGCGCGTGCCCACGTACGCGAACGATCCGAGGTTGCGCCCGGCGATCCAGCGGCCGGCGCAGACGCGCACCGTGCCGTCGGGGCCGCGCGGCGTGCGGGCCAGCAGCTCGGCGAGCATCTCGCGCGTGAAGGGGATCTCTTCGTCCCATTCGTTCTTGCCGCGCGCGTTCGGCGAAAGGATCAGCTCCTCGACACGCACGTCGACGATCAGCTCCGCCGGCACCAGCCAGCCCGACGCCCACGCGAGCCGCGACGCCACCACCTCCGTCGACGTGTTCATGCCGCGCCAGCCGGGCGGATCGAGCTTGAACATGTACCGCTGTTTGCGCGCGTCTTCGATCACCAGCCCCGGCGTCGAGCCGATCGTCTTGCCTCTGATGATGGTGAACGGCGCAGTCGGCCCGGGATCGTCGCCGAATGGTCCGCGCGTGATCTCGTCCGCGGTGAACGAGCGCGGGCGGCCGCCGCGGTGCTCGTCGTCGAAGCCGGCGCGCCGCACGTCGACGAACCACGACGAGTCGGGGACCTCGTCGAGCGCGTTGGCGTTCCACGCCTCCTCTCCATAGTCGAGCGTGAAGACGCGCTCGGCGGGATAGACGACCGCGTCGCGAAAGCCGGTCCATTGAATGCCCGCTTGCCGGTGCGCGGGGAGCGCGATCGGCGCGTCGTCGGGATCGCGCCACAGAATGGGGCGATCGACGAAGCGCACCGGCGCCGCGCAGCCGCCGAGCAGCGCGAAAAACAAAACCGACGGAACGCGCATCATGCGATGGCGGTTTGCAGCCGCCGCGCCACGCGAGAAGCCCGGCGATCTCGCGCGCGCTGTCGCGGAGGCCGACGCTCGCGTTTCGATTTCGCGACACGTGCGCGCAAGAGACGGACAACGGGCGGCGCAAAGGTCGGGCACGCGAAATGCGAAGGGCGCCCGCTCATGCGAACGGCGATCGTGGTGGCGCTGCTGCTCGGAGCCGGCGCGCGGACCGTGGACGCGGCCGCGCCGCCCGACGTCGTTCACGGCGAGCGCTACGACGGGCGGCCCAGGCCATCACGCGCGGCGCGCCAGGCGCTGCTCGCCGTGCCGCGCGCGCTGCTCGCCGTGCCGCGGCTGCTCGTGCGCGGGCTGGCCGCCGCCGGGCGGCCGGTGATGGAGTGGAACGAGCGGCATCACGTGATGGAGCGGGTGAACGACGCGCTCACGTCGAAGGACGGGCTCGTCGGCGTTCGGCCCGAGCTCGATTGGCAGCTCGCCTCCAAGCCGTCGTTCGGCGTTCTCTACTTCGACAACCGCCACGGCGTGAAGCTCTCGCTCTCGGGCGCGAGCGGCGGCCCCGACGTCGTGCTGGCGCGCGCGCACGCCGCGTCGACCGTCGCGCGCGCCGTGGCGCTCGATTTCGATCTTCGCTACAAGCGCCGCAGCGACGAATTCTTCTCCGGCATCGGCATGCAGAAGCTGCCGTACGCGCGCTACGGCGTGGACCAGGTCGACGCCACCGTCGGCTTCTCGGGCGCGCCCGTGCGGCACGTCGCGATCGACGCCGGCGCCGGATTCGGATTGCGCCGCTTCAATGACGGCCTTGCCTACGCCGGCGACGATTCGATCGATCGCGTCTACTGCGAGCGCGGCGCGGGCGGGCACTGCTACAGCGGGCGCGTCGACGAGCGGCTGGTGCCGGGCTTTGCCGCGGGCACCCAGTTCATTCGCGAGTCGCTGGCGGTTCACGTCGACAGCCGCCGAGATCCCGATTCGCCGGGCTCGGGCGCGCGCCTCGATCTCGGGATCCAGTATTCGCAAGGCTTCGCCGGCGATCGCTCGAGCTATCTGCGCTACGACGGGCGGCTCGGCGGCGCGCTCGAGCTCTGGCGCCATCGCCTGTTGTACGTCGGCCTCGCGGCCGTCGACGAGGTCAATCTCGGCGCGCAGGCGATTCCGTTCTCGGAGCTGGTGACGCTCGGCGGCGCCGACGATCTGCGCGGGTTTCGTTTGGGACAGTTTCGCGATCACTCTTCATTGCTGGGCACGATCGAGTATCGCTGGCCGGTGTGGATGTGGATGGACGGCACCGTGTTCGCCGACTACGGCGGAGTGTTCGACGCGCAGTTCCGGAATTTCTCGTTCAGCAAGCTGCGGCCCGACGTCGGCGTCGGCGTGCGCATGGTCGCGGCGCCAAAGTTCGCCGTGCGCGTGCAGCTCGCCTACGGATTCGGCGACGACGGCGGCTTCCGCCTGGTGATCGCCGGTAACGCCAATCCTCGCTAGCTGGTCGAAACCCCGACAGCCGCGTTTGGAAATCGCGACACCTCGCGCGGCCGCCCGCGCGGCGCGGCGTTTCCGTCGGTGGCGCGTCGCCTGCAAATGGGCCGATGCAACCAACGCTCACCAAGGAGGCTGCCATGAACGCCATCAGCAAGTACGGTCCGATCGTCGCGCGGTCGTTGTTCGGTCTCATGTTGTTCGTCTTCGGGCTCAACGGCTTCTTGCAGTTCCTGCCGCAGCCGCCGATGACTGCCGCGGCGGGCGCGTTCGCCGGCGCGCTGTTTCAGACGGGCTACATGTTCCCGCTGATCAAAGGCGTCGAGGTGGTGGTCGGCCTGCTGCTGCTCTCCAACGTGCTGGTGCCGCTCGCGCTCGCGCTGATCGCGCCGAACGTCGTCAACATCCTCCTGTTCCACGCGTTCCTCGCGCCGCAAGGGCTCGCGCCCGCGCTCGTGCTGCTGGTGTTCGAGCTCTATCTCGCGTGGACGTATCGCGCGTCGTATCGCTCGATGCTGCAGGTGCGCACGCCGCTCCCCGTCGCGCAGCCGCGCACCGAGACCGCGCCCGCCTCCGCCTCCGCGTAGCCGCTCCCCCCCGCGCTCGTTTTCCCACCAACTGCAGTCTCTCCCAACACCGTCGGCGCGACACCTCCTCCTGCGCTGCGCGGCGCGCGCGGTGCCGCGAGCGGCACGCGGGTCGCAATGGTGGCGATCGAATCCCGTGCTGGAGGGCCGCCATGAGAAACCTCATCGTCGTGTTGCTGCTGGCCGCCGCCGCGCTCCTGCTGTGGCACGCGCTCGTCGGCGCGCAGCCGAAGCTGTCGATGCTCGCCGCCGCGGCGGGCGATGCGGGATTGATCGATTGGGCGCGCCGCTGGCTGCCCGTGCCGAGCCTGGCGCACGGGTGATCGGGAATTATTCGTCGAGGTCGGTGTCGCTGTCGGTGAGGCCGTACTTGCGAAGCTTGCCGTGCAGCGTCGCGCGGTTGATGCCGAGCTCGCGCGCGGCGTGGCTGCGGTTGCCCTTGGTGGCTTGCAGCGCGGCGACGATGAGGCCGCGCTCGTAGGCGTCCATGCGATCTTTGAGCTCGAGCTTGCCGGCCGGCGGCGGCGCTGTGGCGTCGGGCGCCGGCGCGCTCGGCGCAGGCGCGGCCGCGATCGCCGCCGACTCGGGGAGCAGCGAGAGATCGAGCTCGCCCTGCGACAGCGCGACCACGCTCTCGAGCGCGTTCTCCAATTCGCGCACGTTCCCCGGCCACGAATATTGATTCAAGCGCTCGAGGAGCTGCGGCGTCAGCTTGAACGGCCCGACGCCGAAGCGGCGCGCGAACTCGCCGAGGAAGTGGCGCGCCAGCACCGAGATGTCCTCGCGCCGCTCGCGCAGCGGCGGGATTTGCAGATGAATGACCTTCAATCGGTAATAGAGATCTTCGCGGAACCTTCCCTCTTGCGAGAGCGCCAGCAGATCGCGGTGCGTGGCGGCGATGATGCGCACGTCGACCTTGAACGAGCGATCTTCACCGACGGGGCGCACCTCGCTCTCTTGCAGCACGCGCAAGAGCTTGGCCTGCACCGCCGGCGCGAGCTCGCCGATCTCGTCGAGCAGGATGGTCCCGCCGTCGGCTTCGCGAAACAGCCCCGCGCGCGACTTGACCGCGCCGGTGAACGCGCCCTTGGTGTGGCCGAACAGCTCCGCCTCGGCCAGCTCGGCGGTGAGCGCGGCGCAGTTGAAGCGCACGAACGGTTTGCTCGCGCGGTTGGACGCGGCCACCAGCGCCTCGGCCACGCGCTCCTTGCCCGTGCCGCTCTCGCCGGTGAGCAGCACCGTCACGTCGCGCGGCGCGATGCGCTGCACCAGCACCGCCAGCTTGCTCATCGCCGGCGAGGTGAAGACGAGCGAGCGCGAGAGGTTCAGCTCGCCCGAGAGGCGCTCGACCTCGGCGGTCAGCGTCACCGTCTCGGTGGCGCGCTTGATCACCGCCATCATCTCGGTCATCTCGAACGGCTTCTTGATGTAGTCGAACGCGCCCGCCTTGAGCGCGTCGACGGCGTGCCGCTCGGTGCCGTGCGCGGTGATCATGATGACCTTGGGCTTCGGGCCCGGGCGCGCCTGAATCTTGCGCAACAGCTCGAGCCCGTCCATGCGCGGCATCTGCAGGTCGGTGACGACCAGGCCGTAGTCGCCGGCGTCGAGCTTGCCGAGGCCGTCCACGCCGTCGACGGCTTCGTCGACCGTGAGCTTCGCGTGCTCGAGGATCCCGCGGACGGTGTAGCGGATGACGGAGTCGTCGTCGACGACCAGCGCGCGTGGGCTCATGGCGGAGTCCTTTCAGCAAGCGCGATACCACCACAAACCGCGGCGCGCCGCGACTGATTCTCGCGGTGTTCGAAAAGCCGGCAGGCGCCACCGTCGTGAATTCCGACAGTGGGCGGGCTCAAAGCCGCGGCGTCGCGCCGTGCGGCGAAGGAACCGAGAAGACGAGCAGGCTGGCCGCGCCGCTCGCCGAGAGCTCGTAGCCGCCGTCGAGCGTCGCGGGGATGAACCCGGACGCGCGCGCGCCGATCGTCGCCCGCGCGCCGTGCGCGTCCGCGATCGCGACCTCGCCGCGCAGCACCACGAGCTGCTGAAACACGCCGGGCGCGTGATCGCCGCGGAAGCGCGCGGGGGCGCCGGCGCGGCCGTCGAGCTCGAGCGAGTACGCGGTGAAGAACGGCCAGGTGTTCGGCTCGTCGACGAGGCGGCTCAGCCGCGCGCCCGCGTACGACGTGCTGATGGGGACCGGCGCGCGGCGAATCTGCTCGATCGACGTGACCGAGCGATCGATACCCTCGAGGTAGCCGAGCAGCTCGCCGCTGCACAGGCCGTGCGCCGCGTGGCCCTTGCGAAACCGCACGCGCTCGTCCCAGACGAACGGCGTGTAGAAATCGGCCAGCGCGTAGGTCGTGTCCGAAGTCTGCTGCGGCTCGACGAGCGCCGGCTTGCCGTCGAGCGTGACCGGCAGCCACGCCTCGTTCTTCGGCGCGGCGAGGTTGGCCTCGCGCAGGCTCGCGAGCCCCTCGGCGTCGGCGAGCGCGCGCAATTCGTCGTCGCTCACGCCGGCCGCGGCCATCCGCCGGAGCCGCCGCAGCAGCGACTCGAGCGCCGGCCGCGTGCGATCGAGCGGGTGCGTCTTCAGCGACTGCCCGAAGATCGCGTGCACCGTCCCGGCGCCGGTGAGCAGCAGGTTGCCCTCCTCGCGGCGCAGATCGAGCTCGTTGAGCGCGTCGACGAGCTGCGCGCGGTTCTGCCGCAGCGCTCCCATCCACTCGACGAGCCGCGCGCCCGCGCCGCGCTTGAGGAACGGCCGCAGCCGCTCGGCGATCGTCGCCGCGTCGTCGGCGAGCCAGCGCGCGCCGGCCTGGGTCGTCGCCCACAGCGAGTAGACGGCCGAGAACTCGTCGAACGACGCGCGGGTCGCGATCGCCAGCGCGCCGTGGAGCTGCCGGAGGAGCGCCTGCTCGCGCGCGAGCCAGCCGAGCAGCGTCGTGCGATCGATCGGCTTGCGAAAGCCGACGTGCACCAGCGGCGGGAAGTCGGTCTCGATCAGCTTGGTGAAGATCGGCAGATCGTCGCCGTAGAGGCGGCGCGACCACTCGCCGAGCAGCGCCGGCCGCGACGCGAGGAGCTCGGCGAGCGTCGCGCCGCCGGCGACGGCGGCGGGCGCCTCGGGTCGCGTGGAGTTGAGCCACGACTCCGAGCCCCAGGGCTTCGCCACGCCGGCCGCGTTCAAGATGATCGGTCTCATGACGGATTTCGCAGCGCGGCGCCGCTCAAACGAACGGCGCGCGCCGGCGACCAGCGCGCGACCGTGCGCGCCACTTCGCCGGCCGCGACCAGGCTCGCCGCCGCGAGCGACGGAATTCGCGCGTCCTGCGACCAACCCGCGAGATAGCCGACGGCGTCGACCAGCTGCCCGCGGCGTTGCAGGAACGCGTAGCCGACGCCGACCACCTCCAGCTCGCGGCCGTCGGCGGCGACGAGCCGGACGTGCGCGCGCCCCCACGCGTCGGTCTCGGCCGCGCGCACGCGCCCGGTGAAGACGTACGCCGAGCCGGCGTAGCGCGCCGCGTCCGCACGAAGCGCGTCGAGGGAGAGCGCGTTCGCGCGATCGAACGCCGCGATCCAGAGCGCGCGATTGCGGTCGCGCGTCTGCGCCGTCCACGGGCAGACGACGCGCAGCGGCGGCGTGCGCGTGATGCGCCACGAGTCGTCATCCTCGGGGCAGGGAAGCTCCGCGGCGAGCCGTCCGAGCTGTCCGTCCAGATCCGTTTCGAAGTCGGCCGGCGACGCGGCGGCCGATCCCGCGAGCGCGGCGACGACGATTCCTGCCAGCACGGTGCGCATGGCCGGCCCAGGAGCAATCGCCGTACCCGCGCCAAGGCCCCATGCGCCGGGCGCCGCTGCCGAGATTGCCGACACCAAACCGCCGGGTATTCGACCAGTCGTTCAAAACACACCGCGCACTTGTCGGCGGTTTGACTGTTGCAATGCGCGATCGCCGTCAGGAGGGACGCGTCATGCCCAGGACGACCAGCGATCCGAAGAAGCTGCGCATCTCGGTGCGGATCTCCGAGAGCGATCTGATCAAGCTCAACCAGGAGGCGCAGCGCCGCAGCGTCAAGGTTGGCACCGTCGTGCGCGCCTTGATCCGCGACTGCCTCAAATCCGAAATCGTCTGAGCCGTGCGCCACGGTTCAAAACCGATAGCTCGCCCACGCGGCGCCGTACGTGACGTTCTTTCCCGGCTGGCTCACGCGGAAGAAATCGCCGGCCCAGAAATAGCCGACGGTGCCGTTGAGCGAGAGATGCCGATCGACGTTCCACGTCAGGTACGGCTCGAGCTGCGCGCCGACGTAACGCGCCGGATTGCCCGCGCCGGGACGCAGCAGAAAACCGGGGACGTTATAGAGGCCGTCGTTCAAGCTCTCGCGCCAGAACGCCAGCACCTCGACGCGGAACAGGAGGCTCGGCGAAAGGTGCAGCGCGAGCGCGAGACGCGGCGCGAGGTGATTCGGCGATCCATTCGCCGGCATCAGGCCGAAGTACACGCCGGTGGGAAAGAGCGGATTGAACGTGTCGAGCGCCGCGCTCGACGGGTCGCGGTCGCCGCTCGCCGCGCCGACGCCGAGCGCGAGCTCGGGATCGAGCGCGAGCTGCGGCAGGCGCAGCACGCCGAGGAAGACGATCATCCACGCCGAGATGTCGCCGTGAGCAAAGCGGCCGAGCTGATACGCGCCCTCGACTTCGAGATAGAGCAATCGACCGGCGTGCACGCCGACGCGCGCGCCGAGGGTATGGCGCAGCTCGTGACCCGCGCCTTTTTCGTAGACGGCGTGCTGGCGATCGAGACCGAGGTAGTAGGCGTCGACGAGGACGCGCGGCACGAGGAGCGTGGCCCAGACGCCCCAGAAGGCTTGCGTCGCATCCCAGCCGTCGTCGAAGGCGCCGCGTCTGGTCACATCGGGTCGAACGAGAAAGGCGTCGAGGCGCATGACGGAGAAACGCGAGATGATCCGAAAACCGTCGTAGCTCAATCGCACGTTGACCGGTCCGTCGCGCACGTCGATGAGGCGGCCGCTGCCGTACGACAGCTCCTGCCGGCCCACGCGCAGCGTGAGATGCGGCGGATCGTCGAGCTTTCGTCCCGGGACCGCGTCGACGTCGACGAACGCCTGATTGGCGTCGAGCAGATCTTCGTCGACGGGCCGCGGCCCGCCGAGGCGGCCGACTTCGATTCCGCTCTTCAGTTCCGCGAACAATCGAACGTAGCGCGTGAGGCGAAGCTCGGCGTGGAGCATGTAGCGCTGGAGCCAGGTGACGTTGTCGACGTAGCCGGTCGATCCCCACTGCTCGTTTTGGAAGAATTCGAGGTACTGGCGCAGCTCGCCGCCGATGGAGAAGAAGAGGTCGTCGCGGCGCGACAGCCGATAGCGGCGCGGCGGCTCCTCATCGGAATGCGCCAAGGTCGACACGGCCAGCAACGCGAATGCGATCCGCAGCGCAACATGCACGCACTGGATCCTTCAGCGTCGGTGCGAACCTGAGAAGGGAGCAGAATCCGAACGCAGCGTTCAATCGGATGGACTTTAAAGCGTGACGACTTTGGGAAACTCGGCGGCGAGGTGCTTGATGAACGCGCGCACCGACGGGAGCACGCCCTCCCGATTGGGCATGAGCGCCGTCAGCGTCGAGTCCTCCGCTTTCCAGTCGGGCAGCACGCGCCGCAGCGCTCCCGAGCGCAGCTCTTCGCGACAGACGTAGCCGGGCAGCGAGACGATCCCGAGGCCGGCGACCGCGGCGCGCTTGAGCGTCTTCATGTCGTCACTGATGAATCGCGGGCTGATGGGCACCACGACCTCTTTCGAGCGCCCGCGCAATTCGCGAAGCCGCCAGAGCGGCGCCACTCCGCTGCGCATCATGAGCAGCGCGGGGTGCTGCGGAAGATCGCGCGGCGTCTCCGGCATGCGATGCGCGTCGGCGTACGCGGAGCCGGCGAACAGGTACCAGGGCGCGGGCGCGAGCGGCTGCTGGACGAGCGTCGAGTCCGGCAGCGGACCGGAGTGCGCTCGGATCGCGACGTCGTAGCGCTCGCCCACGAGGTCGACGAGCTGGTTGGTCGCGTGCGCGATGACGGTGACCTTCGGATGTCCGGCGAGGAAGCTCGACACGACCTCGCTGACGGCGAACTGCATGGTCGCGATGCTCGCCGTGCAACGGATCGTCCCGCTCGGTTCGTGCAGGCGATGGCGCATGGCGCTCTCGGCCTGCTCGGCTTCGCGCAGCGTGGCGGCCGCGTGGCGATAGAACTCGCTGCCGGCGTCGGTCATTCCGAAGCGGCGCGAGGTGCGATTCAGCAGGCGGACGCCCAGGCTCTTCTCCAGCTCCTGCAGGCGATGGCTCAATGTCGACTTGGGAATGCGCAGCGCGCGCCCCGCCGCGGTGAAGCCGCCGCGATCGACCACCTGCACGAAATAGAAGAAGTCGTTGAGATCGAGCATCCGTCACCCATCGTCCAATACGCGGGACGCTGGGTCCGATTCTTGGCGGCTTCTCTTCCGCGAGTCCAGCAACTACGTCTGAGGCGCAGACCTCACTCACAAAGGAGCGTGTCATGTTTGATCGCAGTCGCCCTTATGAGCCGCTGACGTCCGATAACGCCGCTCTCATCCTCGTCGACCACCAGGTCGGCCTCATGACGGGCGTGCGCGACCTGTCGCCGGCCGAGCTGAAGCACAACGTGGTCGGTCTCGCCAAAGCGGCCAAGGCGCTGAAGCTGCCGATCGTCGTCACGACCACCGCGCGCGACAGCATGTGGGGGCCGACGGTCCCCGAGCTGGTCGAGGCGCTGCCCGGCGTGAAGATCATCGACCGCGGCTCGGTCAACGCGTTCGATGACGCGCGCACGGCCGAAGCCATCGAGGCGACGGGCCGGAAGAAGCTGATCTTCGCCGGCCTCTCGCTCGAGGTCTGCGCCGCCTTTCCGGCGATCACGGCGATCAGCCGCGGGCTCCACGCCTACGTGGCCGTCGACGCCTGCGGCACGTTCAACGACACCAAGCGGCAGCTCGGCATCGCGCGCTTGATGCAGGCGGGCGTGATCGTCTCGGACTATGCGACGTTGATGATGGAGATCATGAAAGACAACAACCGCCCCGAGGCCGGCGCGGTCTACGGCGCGATCGACATGGATTGGGCGAAGCTCGTCGGCCAGCTCGCGCACGCCTACGGGAAGTAGGTCCGCCAGCCGCCGCCGAGCGCGCGGTAGAGCTGGGCCACCGCGCTGAACTGCGCGCCGATGGTCTGCGCCAGCGTCAGCTCGGCGGGGAACAGGTTCTGCTCCGCCTGCACCACGTCGAGGTAGCTGGCCACGCCGTTGCGAAAGCGCAGCTTGGCGAGCCGCAGCCGCTCGGTCAGCGCCCGCACCTCGAGCTCGAGCTGCGCGCGCTGCTCGCGGAGCGTCGCGATCGCGGTGAGCGCGTTCGATACCTCGACGAGCGCGCTCAGCACCGTGCGCCGGTAGTCGGCGAGCGCCGCGCGATAAGCCGCCTTCTGCCCGCGCCAGCGATGCACGTACTCGGCGCCGTTGAGGATCGGCGCCAGCCAGTTGAACAGCAGACTGACGCCGAAGACCACGCTGCCCGACGTGAACAGCGTCGACAGCGAGTTGCTCTCGACGCCGCCCGAGCCGGCGAGCGAGATCGTCGGGAACAGCGCGGCCAGCGCGGCGCCCACCTGCGCGTTCGCCGAGATCAACTGCGCCTCGGCCCGGCGCACGTCGGGGCGCCGCTCGAGCAGCGACGCGGGCAGGCCGGCCGGCTGATCGAGCGGCGCGGGACGACGCAACAGATCGCCGCCGCGCGCGATCGGTCCCGGCGGCCGGCCCATCAGGTACGCGAGCTGATTTTCGGTCTGCACGATCTGCCGCTCGAGGTTGGGAATCGTCGCCCGCGCGTCGGCGAGCAGCGCCTCCTCCGCCGTCGTGTCGAGCGCGTCGCCGACTCCGCCCGCGAGGCGCTCGCGAAACAGCACGAGCGTGTCCTCGCGCGAGCGGACGGTGCGGCGCGTGACCTCGAGCGCGAGATCGAGCGCGAGCAGCGTGAAGTAGCTCTGCGCCACGTCGCCGATCAGCGACACGATCACGCCGCGGCGGTTGTCCTCGCTGGCGAAGAAGTCGGCGATCGCCGATTGGCGCAGCCGGCGCAGGCGGCCCCAGAGATCGATCTCCCACGACAGCGATCCCTGGAGCTGATAGCCGGCGAAGCGCGCGTTCGAGCTCATGCCGGGCAGGCTGACGCCGAAGAAGACCTGCTGATAGGAAGGCCCGCCGGTGGCGCTCAGCGACGGCAGCAGGCGGTCGGTGCCGATGCGGGCGTTCTCGCGCGCCACGTCGACGCGCGCGCTCGCGTCGGCGAGATCGTAGTTGTTGGTGAGCGTCTCGACGAGCAGCGCCTTCAGCGACGGATCCTGGAAGACGTCCCACCAGGGCAGATCGGCGAACGAGGCGGCTTCGGCGCGAGCCTGGCCGCGGAAGGCGCTCGACATCGGCACCGACGGGCGCTTGTAGTTGGGGCCGAGCGCGCAGCCGGCGGCGACGGCGAGCGCGGCGAGCGCGGCGAGCGCGCGGCTCATCCGCGGCGCTTCCGGCGCGCGACGTGCTCGACCACCGCGAACAGCGCCGGCACGAGGAACACGCCGAACAGCGTCGCCACCAACATGCCGACGATGACCGCGCTCCCGAGCTCGCGGCGCGACGCCGCGCCCGCGCCGGCGGCGAACCAGAGCGGCAGCATGCCGAAGATGAACGCGAACGACGTCATGAGAATCGCGCGCAAGCGCAGGCGCGCGCCGGCGAGCGCCGCGTCCTCGATCGACGCGCCCGCGCTCTCGAGCCGGCTGCGCGCGAACTCCACGATCAGGATCGCGTTCTTCGCCGCCAGGCCGACGAGCATGATGAGCCCGATCTGCCCGTAGACGTCGAACGACAGCCGGCGGATGTAGAGCCCGAGCAGCGCGCCGAACAGCGCCACCGGTGTCGAGAGCAGCACGCTGAACGGCAGCGACCAGCTCTCGTACTGCG
>DASREC010000367.1:0-14961 GCA_035652295.1 Polyangia bacterium | reverse complement strand
ACTGGTCCACCGTCTGGCACGATTTGCAGCAGGCGTGTGATTGTGAGCGGGAGGTCTGATGCAAAGAGTAGCGGCATACCTCTTGGAGCGGCGCGACGGCATGGAGTGGCCCGACGCCCGCGCGTCCGAAGCGAAACGACTCCAAGGCGAGATCGAGAAGTGGTTGCAGTCGAAAGGGCGCGTTGGCGACGGTCCGAACGGCAGGTACGAGCCACCTGACGGAAGCAAAGGTGTCTACGTCATCGACCACGCTGTCGATGGCGACCGGACTTGGTGGCTCGTTCGACTCGACGAGCAAACCGATGATTGGAAGATGTTCTCCGCGTCCGTCTCGGTAACAGCAGGTGCTCAACAAGTATTCGTGTACATCACACTCGGGACGGGATGGGCTACTGAGCAAATCAATCCGCTCGCGCACGACCCCAAGTGTCCCAAGCTCGTCCGAACGCTACTCGATCTCCCCGGGCGGTGGTATCGCGGGCTATCGACGTTGCGTCGACTACAATTGGTCGCGGGCTTCGAGGCCGGGGAAGCACTGGCAGCAGAAATTGAGCATCGCGATCGTACTGTTCCAATCGTCGTTCTGAGTCGGGATCAAGGCGGGCAACTAGCCCTGCCCGAACTCGACTCGAAGATTGCGCTCGACCTCGCCGGCCTAGCGAACGTGTTTGTCGTTGATGAGGACGCCTCGTGGGCATTGACGGACGCTTTCGGCGCGCCGCTGTCCTGTTACCGAGGCTCGATGCGCCTGTACTGGCCGCAGTTCGCGAATAATCGGGACGGCTATTCTCACCCGGTCTGGACTGCGCAACGTCTTCGATCGATTGGTAACGATCTAGTGGTGACGCGCGAACGGTTCCGAAGGGACATACGCCGGCTCGTTTTTCGCGCGTCGGCACTAAGCGTCGTTCGGCCGCACGAAATCGACGACATCCGCAACGCCGTTGCTCGCCGCGCTCTCGACCAGCTTCGCCAGCGAGCCGCGTCGCTCGAAGACTACCACGAACTCGCGGACACGTACGCAAAGGCGAACGACACTCTGAAGGTTGACTGCGACAACCTTCGGTCGCGCGTAGAGGATCTACAAGCTCAGGTCGTGAAACTTGAGAACACCCGCCGCGCGTTGCTTCTTCATTTGGACTCGGCGAAGGCAAGGCCGTCCCCTTCAACACCCGATGAAGAGATCATGCCGGAGGCCGAGAGCGAAACGGATATCAACCCGCCGCCTCAATCGGGCGAAGTCCGATATTACAAGAAGAGATACAACAAAGACGGCGCGCCTTACGATGTTGTCGAGCGTGTCCAGAATGATTGCGGCCACAATAGTTGGCAAAGAGCAAGAGGCGGCGAGAAAGCCATGAAGGGCATCGCCCGATTCGAGAGCGGCCGCGGCGACTGGAGAACCATCGATCACTGCGGCTCCTGCACGGGCGGTGGCCTCTGGCGCGTCCGCTGGTAGTTGAGATCTAGCAGCGAGAGCATGCGCCGCCCGCTCTATGCACGCGATCCTTGTCGGCAGGGCTGGATTGATCGGCGCTGCTGCTTGTCTCGAATGAGAAAGCGTGACTCGATCGTACTCGAAGACGATGTGCCTTCCGGCTAGGCGATCACGTAATCGCGCTCTGCGTCCGATGTCTGGCGTCGATGAAAGCGTCGCAACGCCTTGTCAATCGGACGTACGGTCGAAGCGGTTGGTAGCCGCAGTTTATTGGAGAAGACAAAGAGCTCCGCGCCTCTGTAAACAGTTGCTGCGTTATATTGGAGACGATAACGAAAGAACTGGCAGCCGTGATAGTTTGTTATGACTGCGGCTACGTTGTCATAGGACACTAGCCAGGGACGACGAAGGCGCTCCTGAATGAGCTTTGCAATCCTGGCGTGGTCCTCGCGATTGTAGTTATTCAGATAGAGGTGACCAGCTCGGTAATAGGGAGGATCGCAGTACACGAGTGTCTTGGCTGGCAACTTGGGTATGTAGTCCATTATGAAGCGCTCCGCATCCCAATTCTTGATCGTGATCGCCCCTCTGCGCTCGGCGATGGCCTCTATACGCCTTGCCAATTCGTTGCGTGGAAATCTCGCATCCATCTTCCATTTGCCACTCTGGTCGAGTCCACCAATTAGGGAACCGCGCCAAACAATCCCGGACCGATTGCACCTGTTCAAATAGAAGAAACTGAATCCAACATCGATCTGAGAATGCGCCGCGTGACGCGACAGGATTTCTTTTTGGCGTCGCCATTCATCAACTGTGAGGGCTGTTGAAGCGACCCGCCGACAAAATTCCTCTGTATGAACCAAAACGGAGCGCCAAAAAGCGTATAACGGAACCGCGGAATCGTTTAGATGAATATGCGCCACCTTGCCGGAGAGCAAGAGATCGATTGCCACACCCGCGCCGCCGGCAAAGGGCTCAACATAGTGCCCTCCGGTCAGCTTGTTTTCAGTCATTAGTTCGGAGATGAAACCAGCGAGTCTTTGCTTTCCGCCAGGATAACGAATTGGTGTCTGATAACGCATCAGCGGTTCATCTCTTCGAGTAACGGAAAAATTCGTCCAAACAACGTACAGATGTCCGAGGCAACTACTGAGAACTTTGGATTGTGGACCAACTGGTTCAAAGATGTGACTGACAGAAGTCCGTCTTGTTTTCCCATCTCAGTCATCGCACCGTGCAACAACTTCTTTTTCGCTTTGTCCGTATTGTTGGCTGTCAGGTGATTAGTAATCTCCCTCAGAACATCGGCGAGAGTCTTGTCCTCTCCGTTCCCTTTGGTCGCAGAAAGACCGCTGCTTGCGTGGTCGTTGCAATATGCCTTTGCAGATAGCTCAAACATGCTTCTTACAACAAAACAAAATGCCATTGGAGTTTTCTGAACGTTAAGGCGCCTAGCTTCAACCAGCAGCGAAGCGATCTTCTCTCTGCCATTCCCCTTCGGTTGAAATGATCTGAGAGTGCGAGCGACGGCGCGCGGATCATCAATAGGGACCGCGACGGTCCTAGCGGACGCTGGCGCTGTCGCTGCGGAAGGCGTAGTGGTTGGCGATGTTGCGCTATTGGATGATCCGCCTGATGAAGCACTGCCATGAGTGGCCGCGGTTGTCGGTGCTCCGCCAGCCGACGCAGTTGCCGTTGCAGCGGGAGCAGGAAATCCATAGCTCGCTGCGAAATCCCTGTCCTTGTCGCGAAGCTGCTCGAATTTGAGCACCTCAGCACCAATGTCATAGATGAGCTTTTCAAGCTCGCTGCGATGACTGCTCTTGTCGGGGTAGGCAGTCGCCAACACACGAGACGAAGAGACGCTAAGGCGAGGCGCTAGACGCTTCATCGCGTCCTCTAGGACCGAGAGAGGATAGTCCCCTGCCCACTTTGCCCTTTGGTCACTCGTTACATTTCGGCCATTGGCCAAATATGCCTCGAGCAGATCAAGCGCAGGCTCGCTAGCATTGTTCGCGTCACGATTGTGACGGGCACGCGCAACTGCTTTCCACTTATCGCGTCCTGCCCGTTCACCCTTCCCGTGGGTTAGGGTTACTATTGTATCAACGGTTTGCTTCTCACTCGGACCATATATGGCGCATGGAACCGTTTGATTCGCTTTTTTCCATTCTTTGCTTATCGCATTGATCTGTTTGGCAAGCTCGTGAGGCATACCCAGCCCCGTATGCTTTGCGTAACCATGAATAAGCTTCAGCGCAGCGATTCGGCGATTTCCCTCCTTGACGGTCAATCGCTCCCGCTTCCCCTCTTTTGACTTGAGTACGAGGATATTCTCGGTAGGGTGGTATCCGTCGTCTAAGAGACTCTCGGTCAGCGCCCAGAACCACTCCGGATTACCCGCAATGGTGGCCTCGATAGCAGCGGATTCATCATCCTGTGGAACTGTCCGATAGTTGCGAAGGTCGAGACTCAACTGCTTGACACTTACGTGCTTCATCACCGGCATCGTCGCCCCCAGAGCGCAAATTCAATCGACGGACGGGCTAGCTGCTGGCAAACATAGCATGTTGCAATGATGACACCTATCAATCTCGCTGGCGCGCTTCGGCCGGACGTTCAGGCGCAGCTTCGGCGCGGGCACGACGAGAGCGTGATTGATCGCTATCAATTCGTAAGCGGAGATGGGTCTTACTCGCGGATTCCTAGCTTGCTAACCTCTTGCCCAAGCTCAGGCGGTTTGGCGAGGCGATCTTTACGCGCGGCGATCCGGTGCGGCTCTCAGAGCTGACCGGGCGGAGCGACCACGAGCGCGAGCGCGAGGAGCGGGAGTTGTTCAAGGAGTCGATGCGGCGCGCGGCCAATGAGGACCAGGTCGAAGACGCGCAGCGCTGGGCGCGGGTGTTCGAAGGGCGGCCGCGACTGCTCGGGCCCGACGAGCGGCGCGACGTGCTCGCCGAGCTGCACGACGCGCTCGCGCGTTAGCGCGCTTTCACGTGGCCGTGGCCGTAGCCGTGGTCTGAGGCGCGAAGATCGGCTACGGCTACGGCCACGGCCACGATGAATTAGCGCTAGCGCTGGATCTCGCGGCGGCAGCGGGTGTCGCCGCGCGCGCGGCACTGGGTCTCGCGGACGGCCACCTCGCGGCCGAGGGAGAGGCGCAGGTGCTCGCGGCAGTAGGCGTCGAGGAAGCGGCAGTGATCGGCCGACACGCTCGGGTAGTCGATGATGTCGAGGAGCGCGTGGCGCTCGTCGCCCGAGGTCTCGACGCGGCCGGTGTCGTGATAGAGCGTGAACAGATCCTTGATCGCCTTGAGCGTGCCGAGGACGGTGCCGCGCTTCATCATGCCGCGGTAGATGCCGGTGAGATCGTGTTGCGCGGCGCGCGTGCCGAACTGGTCGAACACGTCGCCGCCGTCGGTGGGCCAGAGCTGTCCGAGCGTGGTGATGAGCGCGAGGTAATCCTCCTCGGGATACCAGGTCGACGGCAGGATGCGCTCGCGCAGGTAGCGCTGGAGCGCCTGCGGCACTTTGCCGCGCGACGACTCGGGCAGCGAGCGCAGGGCCTTGGCCATCTGCAGCATCGCCGTGCCCTTGGCGCGTGCCATCAATACAGGATACGCGTTCGGATATTCGTGTCGAGCGCCGCGATGGCTCTATTGACGTCGTTTGAAACGTCTTTGTCGAGATCCATCACCAGGTAGCCAATGTTGGAATCGGTGGCCAATACCTGGCTTTGAATATTGGCGTTCCAATCGGAGACGATTTTATTGATGTCGCGGAGCACGCCGGGGACGTTGCGGTGCACGTTCAGGATGCGGTGCGTGCCGCGCGCCTGCGGCACCTCCACGACGGGAAAATTGACCGCGCCGGTGGTCGCGCCCGAGTTGACGAGCTTGGTGAGCGCGGTCGAGACCTCGCGGCCGATCGCCGCTTGCGCCTCCGAGGTCGAGCCGCCGATATGCGGCGTCAAGATGACGTTTGGCAGGTTTTGCAAAGCGGTTTTGAAGTCGTCGACATTGGATTGCGGCTCTTCCGGATAAACGTCGATGGCCGCGCCGGCGAGGTGGCCCGAGCGCAGCGCTTCGGCGAGCGCGGGGATCACCACCACGCTGCCGCGGCTGGCGTTGAGCAGGAAGCTGCCTTTGCGCATCGTCGCCAGCTCGGCGGCGCCGATCATGTTCTTGGTCTGCGGCGTCTCCGGAACGTGCAGCGAGACGAAGTCGGCCTGCGCGAGCAGCGCAGCCAGCGACGGCAGCGCGGCGTTGTTGCCCATCGGCAGCTTGGACGCGTGATCGTAGAAGGCGACGCGCAGCCCGAGCGACTCGGCCAGGACGCCGAGCTGGCGGCCGATGTGGCCGTAGCCGACGATGCCGAGCAGCTTGCCGCGCACCTCGTACGAGCCGGCGGCGACCTTGCGCCACGCGCCGGCGTGCAGCTCGCGCGAGCGATCGCCGAGCTGGCGGGCGAGCGCGATGATCTCGGCGATCATCAGCTCCGCCACCGAGCGGGTGTTGGAGAACGGCGCGTTGAACACCGGGATGCCGCGGCGGTTGGCGGCGTCGAGGTCGACCTGGTTGGTGCCGATGCAGAAGCAGCCGAGCGTGAGCAGCCGCCGCGCGCCGGCGAGCGCGCTCGCGGGCACCTGCGTCTTCGAGCGGATGCCGAGCACGTGCACGTCGGCGAGCTTGCGTTCGAGCTCGTCGGGGGCGAGCGAGCGGGTGAGCGCTTCGACCTGGTAGCCCTCGGCGGCGAACACCTCGCGCGCGCTCGCGTGCACGTTCTCGAGCAGGAGGACCTTGATCTGATCTTTGGGAAACGACGTCGTCGCGGGCATGCTCATTTTTAACGTCGCGGCGCGCGCGGCGGAAGTCAGAGATTGGTGACGGCGTGCGCGCCCGGGCTGATCGTCGAGCCGGCGGTGGTCGCGTTGCCGCGGCTGCGCAGGTAGATGCGGCCCGCGCCGCCGCCGCCGCCGCCCGAGTTGCCGCACGCGTTGTCGTTGGCCGAGTTGCCGCCGTTGCCGGTCGAGCTGCCGGCGCCGCCGCGATCGCCGGTCACCTCCATGCCGCCGCCGTTGTTGCCGCCGGCGCCTTGCGCGGCCGCGGCGGCCGAGGCGGCGCCGTTGCCGCCCGCGCCGCCGGCCGTCAGGTACGCGCCGCCGCCGCCGCCGCCACCGTTCGCCGCCAGCGTGCCGGTCACCGTCAGCGTCGGCGACTCGATCAGGATCGCGCCGCCCGAGCCGCCGCCGCCGCCCGAGCCGCTGTCGACCTGGCCGGTGTCCTTGCAGCCGCCCTGACCGCCGCCGCCGCCGGTGTTGATCGCGCCGCTCACGCTCACCGACTGCACGGCGCTGAGCTGCACCGCGCCGCCGCCCGCGCCGCCGACTGCGTTGGGAAACGTGCCCGTGTTGCAGTTGCCGGGCGAACCGGCGCCGCCGCCCGAGCCGCCGGCGAGCGTGGTGAGCACGTTGTCGCCGGCCGCGGCCGCGCCGTTGATCGACGCCGCGGTGCCGGTGCCGGGGCCGCAGCCCATCGCCGAGCCCGACTTGCCGCCCGTCGTGCCGAAGCCGGCGCCCGAGCCGCCCGAGTCGGAGAGCCCGCCGCCCGCGCCGTTGTGCTGGCCGGGCGATCCCGGGCTCGCGCCGGCGCCGGGCGCGCCGCCGTTCGGACCGGGCGCCGTGCCGTGCGCGCTCGCGTCGAGCGTGCCGGAGATGTCGATGGTGCGGCTGGCGACGATCACCAGCGGCAGCGCGCCGGTCACGCGCACCGTCGAGCCGCTCGCGATCGTGAAGCTGCCGACGGCCAGCACCGCCAGGTTGTTCTCGACGAAGAACATGGTGCCGGCGGGCGGACCGGCGCCGTCGATCGACAGGCTGCCCGAGTCGGTGACGATCGACGTGGCGACGGTGAGGTCGCCCGAGCCGAGCGTCAGATCGCTCGAGGCGATGTGCGACGGCACGAACACCGGCGCGAGATCGGGCGGCGCTTGTGCCATATCGGGCGGCGCCTGCGCGAGGTCGCGCGGCGCTTGCGCGAGATCGAGCGCGCCGCCCTCCGGCCCCGGCATCGGCGCGTCGGCCACCGCCAGATCGACCGGCGGCGCCGACGACAGATCGTTTCCGACGGCACCGCCGTCGTCTCCGCCATTGACGTCGATGGCGTTGACGACGAACTTGCACCCGCCCCCCAGCAAAAAAATGGCGGACAGCAAGAGATTGCGCACTGACCTCACGATATCAGCTTTTACCGTCGAGCGCGACGGTAAGGCTCAATGCTTGGCGGGCGCGGGATGATCCTGCTGATAGCGGTTGAGCCGCAGGCTCATCGCCTTGCGCTCGACGGCGTAGAGCGCCTCCATGCGCGCCTCGTTGAGATCGCGCATCAGCCGCTTGGACGTGTCGGCGTCGGCGAGCGTCTTGACGTCGGCGGTGAGCGCGTCGATCTGCGCGAGCAGCTTCTGCCCCTCGGCGCGCGCCGCGTCGCCGGCGATCTTGCCGTCGACGACGCCGGTGCCGAGCGCCCAGGTGGCGACGCTCGCGCGGTTGATCTTGCGCTCGACCACTTGCGCGCGCAGCACGTCGAGCCGCTGCTGCGGCGTTTTGCCGCTCACGGCCGCGTCCAGATCGGCGCGCTGCACCTCGAGCACCGCCGGCGGATCCGGATCCGAGTTGGCCTCGCGCGCCCAATCGGCCGCCAGCTCGGTCGCGAGCCGCGCGCCGTCGTCGCGCTGTTTCCCGTCGAGGCCCGCGAGCAGGCTGCGCTCGAGCTCGGCCGCCACCGCCTTCTGATCGATCGCTTTCGTCATCGCCTCGTCCTTTTTCGCGGGATGCGCGGGGGCCCCGGCGTGGCACGCGCACGACGCCGCCACGCACGCGACGAGCCACGCCGCGGCGCTACTTCTTCGATAGGTTCGTCTTGGCCTTGGCAAAGTCTTTCGCCTGCATCGCCGTCTTGACGTCGGCCCACTTGCCCTTGCAGTGCGCGTCGACCCACGCGCCGATCAGGGTCGCGGCGTCGCCCTTGAAGTAGGCCTTCTTGAGGTTGTCCTCGGAGCAGCCGGCGGCGATCAGCGCCTGCACCGCGCCCTCCTGCCCCGGGTAGCTGTGCGACGGTTTCTTCTTCGCCTTCTCCATCGCCTTGATCGTGAGGTACTCGGTGGTGCCCTCGTTGAACTCGCTGCCGACGAAGTCGGTCCAGTCGGCGGCGACGTTGTTGTGCAGCATCTCGTGCGGCACGGTGTCGAGGCTGATGCAGTCTTGATTGATGTAGTTGGTGCCGTCGTGCGCGAAGCCCTCGAGGTTGCCGGGGCCGGGCTTGACGTACTTGTCCCAGGCGTACGGACCCGCGCCGTAGATTTTGTCGTAGGCTTTTTGGAAGTCGGCTTGCGGCAGGACCTCGACCTTGCCCTTGTCGATCGTCTTGTAGCTGCCGTACGCGTCCTCGAGGATCTTGCGCGCGGCCTCTTGATCGAGGAACTCCTTCTTCGGCACCTCGGGCGGCTTGGCGTTCGGCTGCGCCTCCTTGGCGTCGGGCTTCTCGTCCTTGTCGCCGCCCGCGTCCTTGCCGCCGTCGTCGCCGGCCTTGCGTTGCTGCTGGCGCTTCATCAGCGCGGCCTGCTTGAGCGGATTTCCGCCGGCGTCGCCCTGCTGCTCCGCCTGCGGGCCGCCCGCCTTCGCGTTCGCGCTCTCGCGATCCCCCGTGCTCATGCTCTGAGCCTACACGAACGAATGTGCGTTGGTTGATTGATTTGGTTTGCGTGGCCTTTCGAAGCGCGGGCGCGGCAAAGCGCCACGGCGACTCGAATCCCGGGGGCGCGCCCGGTCGTGTGCAGCGAATAGTCCCGGTTTGATTCGGCGCGTTTGCTCGCGCGCGCGGCGACGCGTCACGCGGTGTGCTCTTTGCTTTCCACGAGCAAGGAAATTTTCATGATCATTCGACCGCGGCCTCGACGCATCCTGCTCGTCGAGCACGACCCCTCGATGGCGCGCATCGTCGCGCGCGAGCTCGGGCGCCATCACCGCGTCTACGTCGCGTCGAGCATCGCCGCGGCGATGCGCAAGATGTCGGTGGCGGGCGGGCCGGTGGTCGACGTCGTGGTGTCGGCGTATCGCCTGCGCGGCGAGACCGGGCTCAAGCTGCTGGCGATCTTCGCGCGGCGCTGGCCGTACATCCGCCGGCTGCTCTACACCGACTCGGAGCAGATCCCGGCGCGCGCCGACAAGCTGACCGACGCGGTGATTCAATTGCCGGGGACGTTCGACGATCTGCTGCGCGCGATCGAGCACGCGCCGCAGCCGGAGACGCGCAGCTAGTCCATCGAGCGGTACGCGCGCCCCGCCATCACCACCGCGTGCTTGCGATCGTAGACGGCGTCGATCTTCACCACGTCGGCGCCGAGCGCGCGCGCCTTCGAGCGCAGCTCCGCGTCGACGGTGCGCGCCGCGTCCACGAACTCCACGTCGCGCGCCACCGCGCGCACCTTGCCGACGTAGAGGTAGCGCTCCGGCGGCGGCGTCTTGCGCACGAGGCGGATCGGTTTGCGCCACGGATGCACCGTGATCTGCACCTGCTCGGGCGCGGGCGCGATCACCTGCGCGGTCTCCGCGCAGCCGGCGAACAGGAGCGCCGCGACGAGACCGATGGCGCTCAACACGAACATGAAGCGCACGGGCATCATATTTATTCATGCGTCGACCGCGACGCACCCTTCAAATTAGTAGGTGCTTTTCTCGTCGAGAAAGGGCCATTTTCCCGTCGAGGAATCGCAAACGATTGTGTGCAAACGTTCGGCGGCGCGCGCTTCTGATAGATTCTTCCAATGCGTGTCGCTTCGATCCTCGCGCTATCACTCGCGCTGGCCGCGTGCACGAGCGCGCCCGGCACCGTCGTCAGCTTCGAGCTCGGCGCCAATCTCACCGACCAGGCGCACTTCTTCGATTTCCCCTATCCGTCCGATCTGCGCCTGAACGCGAACGGCGGGCCGGAGCTCTCCGGCTTTCAAAATCCGCGCGCGATCGGGCTGGTCGACGGTCTCAAACAAATTGGAGGCGAGCGCGCCGGATTTCCCGTGGTGCCGGTGGCGTACTTCAAGTTCTCCAAACCGATCGCGGCGCGCAACCCCGACGACGTGATCGCCGCGCAGGCGTCGTCGCCGATCCTGCTCATCGACGTCGACGAGGCGTCGCCCGATCGCGGCAAGCTCTTCCCCACCGTCGCGGTCACGCCGCCCTCGGACGACTACGTGCCCGACAACGTGCTGGCGATCGCCGCGCGTCCCGGCTTCGTGCTCGTCGGAAAACGCAAGTACGCGTTCGTGGTCACGCGCGCGCTCGGCGACGCCAAGGGTGCGCCGCTCGGCGTGGCCGCGTCGCTCGACGTGCTCGAACGCGGCGGCACGCCGCCGGGCGCGCTCGGCGCCGCGGCGCACGATTCGTTCGCGCCGCTCTGGCCGACGCTCCAGACGCTCGGCCTCGATCCGAAGCAGATCGCCGCCGCCACCGTGTTCACCACCGGCGACGTGGTCGCCGACACCGCCGCGCTCTCGACCGCGCTCGTCGCCAAATACAGCGTGCAGGTGACCGGCCTCAAGGTGAACTATCCGAACGGCGGCGATCAGCAGAATCGCTTCTGCGAGCTCACCGGCACCGTCACCTATCCGCAGTTCCAGGGCGGCACGCCGCCGTTCAACACCGACGGGCTGTTCCATTTCACCGACGGCAATTTGCCGCAGAAGCAGCGCGACGAAGTGGCGCCGATGGTGATCACGCTGCCGTTCGGCACCATGCCGGCGGGCGGCTATCCGCTGGTGATCTACTTTCACGGCTCGGGCGGCGTGAGCACGCAGGTGGTCGATCGCGGCCCGGTGATGGTGCCGATGGGTCCGGAGCAGCCGGGCCACGGCCCGTCGTTCGTGCTGGCGCCGTTCCTGATCGCGACCGCGGCGAGCGCGCTGCCGGTCAATCCCGAGCGGCTGCCGGGCGCGACCGACATCGAGTACCTCAACTTCAACAACCTGCCGGCGTTCCGCGACACGTTCCGCCAGGGCGTGATCGAGCAGCGCATGTTCGCCGAGGCGCTGCGCACGCTGACGATCGATCCGTCGATCGTGACCACGATGTGTCCGCAGGTGGTGCTGCCCGCCGGCGAGACCGCGTTCAAGTTCAATCCGCAGCAGCTCCTGGCGCAGGGGCAATCGATGGGCGGCATGTACACGAACTTGATCTCCGCCGTCGAGCCGCGCATCCGCGCGGTGGTGCCGACGGGCGCGGGCGGATTCTGGAGCCTGTTCATTCTCAAGACGTCGCTGATCAACAACTCGGCGGGCGCGGTGGCGGCGATCCTCGGCTCGGACGAGCTGACGTTCATGCACCCGGCGATGTCGCTGCTCGAGACCGCGTGGGAGCCGGCCGATCCGTTCGTCTACATGCCGCGCGTGGCGCGCCGCCCGCTCGACGGCCACCCGGCGCGCCCAATCTACGAGCCGGTCGGCAAGGACGACTCCTATTTCCCGACGGTGCTGTACGACGCCATCGCGCTCTCGTACGGCCACCAGGAGGCCGGCGATCAGGTCTGGCCCACCATGCAGCCCGCGCTCGCGCTCGATCACCTCGACGGCATTTTGCCGTACCCGGTGAAGCAGAACCGCACGTCGTCGTCCGCCGCGCCCTACACCGGCGTCGTCGTGCAATACGCCGGCGACGGCATCTACGATCCGCACGCCATCGCCTTCCAGCTCGACGCCGTCAAATACCAATACGGCTGCTTCCTCTCGACGTTCCTGGCCAACGGCGTCGCTACAGTTCCAGCGCCGGCCGCGCTCGGTACGCCCTGCCCCAACTGACGAAAGCGCGAAACGACCGCGCGGCTCCCGCCCACGTTGCTTCGTTCGGCGGTACTCAGGCGCTATGCGCCTGCGGCCGTACACCAGTGCTGTGTTGACCGACCGTGGTCGAAACCGATGTGGGCTTTGGCTTGGACGAGAATCGCGCCCTCCGTTCCGGCGACCGAAGCAACATGGGCTCCGCCGCGCTACTACGGCCATTCAGCAACGTCAGCAGAACGCCTCCATTCGCCGATCTGATTCACTTTAAGCGTATTGCGGGTTTTTAAAGACTTAATCGAATGGCTTAATAGCGCGGGCGGACCCGCGTTCGTTTCGCCCGCCGGAACGGAGGCGCGATTCCCGTCCAAGCCAAAGCCCACATCGGTTTCGACCACGGTCGGTCAACACAGCACTGGTGTACGGCCGCAGGCGCATAGCGCTGAGTACCGCCGGACGAAACGAATGCGGGGCGCAAGCCCGCGCGTGGCTCCCGCGCCTCAGTCCGACTGCTACTTCGGAAAATGGCCGCGCACCATTTGGAAGAACGTTTGCGGGCCGGGACGATCGGGTTCGCCGCCGATGGTCCAGTAGGTGATGCCGCCGAGGCCGGCGTTTTGCGCGGCGATGACTTTCTCCTCGTGCGAGGCGATGTCGTCGAAGAACAGGTGGCCCTGCGACGTGAAGGCGTTGGGCGCGCGGCCGGCGAGCATCGGCACGCCGTTGGTGTACGCGCACGAGCTCATGTGATCGGTCGTGACCGCGTACGTGCCGCCCGCCTGGTTGATCGAGTCGAGCGAGCTGCCGAACCAGCCGCACGTCCCCGAGTCGGGGCCGGCCACGCCGTAGTTGGGCAGCCCGAGGATGAACTTTTGTGGATTGCCGACGGTGTTGATGTACTGGCCGATCTGCTGCACCCAACCGAGCGGCGCCACCGGCCCCGGGTGCGTGCCGAGCGAGTGGAAGTCGTACGCCATCACGTGCAGCTGATCGGCCGCCTGCGAGAGCGCGGCGTAATCCCAGAACGTCGACGCGCGCGTCTCGCCCTGCACCGCGTACGAGAGCGTCTTGCCGTCGGCGTGCAGCGCGGCGCCGAGCTCGCGCGCGAGCTGCGAGAACGCGTCGCGATCGCCGTCGGGCAGGTGCTCGTAGTCGAGATCGATGCCGTCGTATTTGTGCGCGGCGACCAGCGCGCGGATCGCGGCGACGTGCTGCGCGCGCAAGCTTGCGTCGTGCAGCAGCGTCGAGACCGTCTGCGGATCGGAGCCGTCGGCGGCGGCGATGGTCGGGATCAAGAGCGTGCGCTTGCCGGCGTAGGTGGTGTTGTCGAGGATGAGCGCGCTGCCCTCGCCGTAGATCGGCGTGAGCGTGGCGGCTCCGGTGACGTGCCACCACATCGGGTGCACGGCGTCGAAGTCGTCGGCGTGCGCGGCGAACGTCAGGTAGCCGGGATCTTGATCGGGCGTGACGTAGCCGGTGGCCTCGGTCCAGCCGCAGAAGCGGTGGCGGTTCGGCTGCACCGCGGGCGCGCCGGTCATGAAGGTCTGATCGGGCGAGAGCGCCTGGTTGCCGGCGGTGTCCGTCGAGCGGATGCGAAAGTGATAGAGCGTCGCGCCGGCGAGGCCGGTGAGCGTGACCTGGTGCGCGGCCGAGAGCGCCGTCGAGCCGGCGGTCGAGCCGTACGCGGTGGTGGCGCCGTAGTCGAGCTGCGAGCCGGCGGGCACGGCGGTGGTCCACGCGATCGCCGCGCCGTCGGAAGTGGGCAGAGACGACAGCGCGGCGATGAAGCCGCCCGCGCTCGGCTGCGGCAAATTGCCGGTGGCGATGCGCGCGCGGGTGACGCCGGCGGTGGCGTCGACGAGCGACGCGTCGCCGAACAGCGGATACTTCGGCGCGGCGGCGCTCACGTAGACGACGTTGCCGTTCTTGTAGAGCTTGACCTTGCCCGACTCGACGGCGACGCGCAGCACGTCGCCGGCCGCGACCGTGTTGTCGGCGCGCCACTGCCCGTTCTCGTACGCGTCGGCGCGGCCGGCTTGCAGGCGGAACGCGAAGTCGATCTCCTGGCCGCTCGTGCCCGCGTGCTGGTGCGTGAGCCCGACGAAGCGAAACGCCTGCGTCTCGTCGGCGGTGAACTCGAGCCAGCCGTCGCCCGACGGCAGCTGCTGCGTGGTGGTGGCGCCCGAGTCGGCGAGATAGGGCTGACCGCCGAGCTTCACGATCGAGTTGCCGGTCGCCTTGCAGTTGACGAGGTTGGTCCACACGACGTCCTGCGCGCCGAGCGCGCTCTCGGCGTAGGGCGCGGGCGGCGCCGATCCATCGCAAGACGCGAGCACGAGCGCAGCGAACCAGGCGAGCGAGCGACGCATGAGCACCTCCGCAATGGCGGCGGCGCAGTGCAATGGTCGAACCACTCACGAGCACCACGATCATCCGCGCGCAGCCACCACCGACTGAAGACGATTCGTCGACAACTCCCGCGTCTGCTGTCGACGATTCGTCGACAACGTCCGACTGATATCGACTGATGCGCGACGGATATCGACTGACGCTCGCTGCCTTCGCGGGCGGGCGCGAAGATCGTTTTTCGCCGGACGCTCGCATACGCCGTGCTCGGCCGCTGCTACGCAGCGTCCTGCGCGCGGCACGTGCTTCGCTCGATTCGTCGCTGGCATCCTCGCGCAGACGCGAGGAGCGCTCCT
>DASREC010000366.1:0-17974 GCA_035652295.1 Polyangia bacterium | reverse complement strand
GACCAGGGTCGCGCAATACGCCGCGGACAGCGTCTTGTTGGCGCAACCAGGGATGCTGTTCAGCTTCGAGAGGATGTTGGCCGCGCTCGTACCCTCTTTGGAGACGTTGCTCGTGCACCATTGATCGGCGATCTGCTGCGCCTGGTTCAAACAGTTGTCGACGTCCTTTTCGGCGATTTGCAGACAGGCGCTCTGCGCTGCGTCGGCCGCCGCGGTGCACGACTGGGTCTTGTTCTGGACGCCGCCCTGTCCCGGTCCTGCCGTGTTCGATCCGCCCGGGTTCGATCCCGTCTGCACGCCTCCGCCAATCGGAAGATCGACGACGTTGGGCTGCTTGGGCGCCACAACCGTCATTCCATCGCTGATGCAGCCGGTCAGGGCGCAACACGTGCCGTCACACGGATTGCCTGCGGGCTCATCGGCGAACGCTGACGCTCCGCAAACCATCCATACGAACAACCACCATCGGCGAGCCCTCATGCGCACCTCCCGGCGGAGGAGTATCGTCGAGAACCCGGCGAACCGTTAGTGCCGAGAAGCAGCCTCGAAAGATCACGTTGCAGCGCCGGGATCGTGCGACGCTCGACCGATGAATCTGCTGCGTCTGCTCCCCGCCGGACTCTGCGTGATCGTTTGGAGCGCGCCGGCGGGGGCGAACCGGGTCACGCTCAATACCGCGTTGAACGCGCCTCAGGCGGGCTCGCCGCTCGACCTCACGGCTGACGTGAGCGCGCCCGCACCGAGCTTCACCGGCTCGTCGATCACGCTCGAGCCGGGCGTCACCGTCACCGCCACGTCCGGCGGCGCTTCGTTCATCGCCACGCCCACCGTCTCGGGCGGCAACGCGCCCATCGTCCTCAACGGCGCCGTCAATACCGTCAGCGACCTCGACGCGACCGGCTCGCCGATCACCCTCGGCGCCGGCGCGAGCGTGAACGTCAGCGAGCTCATCGTCGTTCAGAACAACGGCAGCGCGACGCTCAATTTGACCACGGCGCTGCCGGTGTTCTTGAACGCGGCGCGCTTGACGATCGGCGGCACGATCGGGCCGCTCACCGTGCAGAGCGGAACGCTCCTGGTTCCGCCGGCGGGCGGGACCACCGGCGACGTCGACTTCAAACCGGCGTCGCCGGCGTTCAGCGTCGAGCTCGACGGCACCGGCGCGGGCCAGCACAGCCAGCTTCAGGCGGGCAACGTCACCATCGAAGGCAACACGACCTCGTTGGCGGTCGTGGTCGGCTATTCACCGTCGGTCGGCGACAGCTTCACCATCCTGCATTCGTCCGGCGCGCTGAGCGGCACGTTCTTCCAAAAGCCCGACGGCGCCATGTTCAGCGTCGGCACGACCACGTTCGTCATTAACTACACGTCGACGGACGTGACGCTCACGGTGGTGGGCGCGGCCTCGAGCACCACGCTCACGCCGTCGGTGGCGCCGTCGGTGTTCGGGCAATCGCTGACGTTCACCGCCACCATCTCGCACAATCCGTCGTCGGGGACCGTCACCTTCGCCGTCGACGGCGTGAGCGGCGCGCCGGTCGCGGTCTCGTCGGGGCAGGCGTCGTTCTCCACCAGCTCGCTCTCGGTCGGCGCGCACTCGATCGACGCCAGCTACGGCGGCGGCGGCGGCTACGCGGCGTCGAACGCGCCGACGCTCTCGCACACGGTGAACCAGGCGAGCGTGACGGTCGTGATCAACCAGTCGCCGACCTCGCCGGTGTACTTGCAGCAGGTGACGTTCACCGCGACGGTGTCGGCGGCGTCGCCCGGCAGCGGCATGCCGACGGGCTCGCTGACCTTCTTCATCGACTCGGCGTCGCAGGGGCTGATGCCGCTCAGCGGCGGCCAGCAGACGCTGTCGACGGTCTTCTTGCCCGTCGGCCCGCACACCATCGACGCGACCTACGGCGGCGACGGCAACTTCAAGGGCGGCAGCGCGCCGACGTTGAACGACACGATCTTCAAAGCCGACACGTCGACCTCGCTCAATTCGTCGCTGAATCCGTCGCCGCCGGGCCAGTCGGTGTCGTTCTCGACGCAGGTGACGTCGCTCTCGCCGGGCGGCGGCTTGCCGAGCGGGACGGTGACGTTCCTCGACGGCACGACGCCGCTCGGGACGGTGACGCTGTCCGGCACCAGCGCGCAGCTTCCGGTGAGCACGCTCTCGCTCGGCACGCACGCGATCACGGTGCAGTACTCGGGAGACGGCAACTTCAACGTCAGCACTTCGCCGACCGTGAACCAGTTGGTGACCAACGCCGACATGAGCACGCCGCCGCCGGACATGAGCGCGCCGCCCGACATGAGCACGCCGCCCGACATGAGCACGCCGCCGGATCTGACGGCGGCGAGCGATCTGGCGATGCGCGATCTGGCGTCGGTCGATCTCGCCGCGACGGCGGATCTCGCGTCCGCGCGCGATCTCGCAGCGCCCGCCGATCTCGCAGCGCCGTCGGATCTACGCGCGGGCGATTCGGGGAGCTTGCCGCCGGTCGCCGACGCGGGCTGCTCGTGCAGCACCACCGGCGGCCACGCCGGCGCGCCGTGGCCGCTCGTGCTCGCGCTCGTCGTGCTCTACATTGCTCGACGGAGAACGCGTTCGCTCGGTTGAGCTGCGATTACAGCGCGGCTGAGCTCAGGCGGGCTGCTGCTCCTTGCGGAGCTGGGTGATGGCGTTCACTCCGCGGATCATCGCGATGATGAAGATGACGCGCATGAAGATGAAGCCGACGTTCGGTGTGTGGCCGGAGCCGGCGGCGGCGAACTGCATGCCGAGCGTGATCACGCCGTCGAGACCATAGAGCACGATGGCGACGATGAGCGCCGCCATCGAGCGCTTGTTGGTGAAGTAGCCGAGCACCGCGAAGATCGCGCCCATGACGAGCGGGCCGTATCCAAAGTTCTCTTTCAAGAAGGCCACGTCGAAAACGAGCGCGATGACCCCGATGAGCGCATTCAAGCCGGCCAGAAAATAGACGATGCCGCCGGCGAGCTTGAGCTGGGTGGCGGGATCGGTCGATGTGCCCGGCAGCGGCTGACCGTCGCGCAGCACCTCGAGGCCCGCGTTGCCGAAGCCGGTCTTGAGGCGCACCGAGAGCGTGCTGCCGTCGGCGAGCGTGGCCGAGCGGCCGGCCTTGATGTCACTCTGGCCGTTGGCGGTCAGCACCGTCTGTCCGTCGACCTTGGCGGTGAAGTTCTTCCAGAAGCCGCTCCAGCTCAGCTCGAGTCGCTTGGGTCCTTTTTTTTCGAAGGCCAACATTTGTTTCGGCATGCGGATTTCTACGGCCAACGCAAGCCGGCCTTCCTCGCTGCGGTTCGGTCCGCTACGGATCGTCGGCGGTGGCGTCGCGGATCCAGATGCCGCGCTCCCACACCGCGGCGTAGACGTAGAAGTGGCCGTCGCTGCGCGTCTGCGCGTCGAGCGCGTTCACCGCAGTGCCGACCGCGCCCGGCGCGCCGGCGGCCGCGACCGTCGGGACCAGCGGCAGCCCATCGCCCCACGTGCGCCACGTCGTCGGCCAGCAGGATCCGCCGTTCGACAGCACCGTCGACAAGCACGAGTTGGTGGTCTTGAAGAGCCCTACGTTGGTCGCCACCACGACGGTGCCCAGCGAAGGATCGGCGATCAAGTCGTTGTAGCTCAAGTTGCGCGGCAGATTGCCGGTGAGCTCGATCCACTGCGGATTGCCGGCGGCGAGGTGCTCCATGCCGTCGGCGAAGACGCGCCCGTCGCTCGTCAGCACGTAGATGTGCGGACCGTGCCCGCCCGCGACCCCGGGCGCGTCGCGCTTCACCGTCAGGATCGCCGGCGCGCCCGGCGTTCCCGTCGGCAGCGTGGCGCCGATCTCGCTCCACGAACCGCCGTTGCGCGAGATCTGCAAGTTGCGGCGCGTCGTGCCGCCTTTGTAGAAGCCGCCGGCGATGACGTAGTAGAAGTCGAGGTGATTGACGGCCGTGACGGCCATCGGAACATCGTTGGGATCGGGGAACGGTGATCCGTACACGCCCGCGTTTCCGGAACCGTCGTCGAGGTACATGATGCCGTCGACGCCGTTGCCCTGCCCGTCGGCGTTCCCGACGGTGTAGACGCTTCCGTTGAGCTCCACGATCGGCGAGTGGAACGGGACGGCGCCCTCGACCAGCGTCGGCCAGCTCGCGCCCTGATCGGTGCTCTTGTAGATGTTGTCGACGTCCTCGTACTTGTGCGCGAACCACTCGTTCGCCGAGCTCACGAACGCGCCGACCGAGTCGTTGTCGGAGTTGCCCGTCCACGTGCCGCCGTGATCGAGCGACCAGTGCATGCCCACGTCCCACGCGGCGCAGAGCACGGTGTCCCCTTTGACCGAAACTCCCTGCTCGTTCATCACCGGGATGGTGTTGAGGTCGAACTGCCACGTCTGGCCGCCGTCGCTCGAATGGAAGAAGCCGCCGTCGGTGCCCATGTAGACGTTCGCGCCCGACGAGTCGAAGACGATGGCGTGCACGTCTTCGTGGACGGCGCCGAGCCGCGTCCAGCCGTTCACCGGGCACGCCAGCACCGAGCAGTTGGCCGCCGTCGGAGTGCCGCCGCCGTTGGTCGTGATCCAGTCGCCCGCGCCCCCGGCGATGACGGTGTTCGAGTCGATCGGGCTGACCGCGATCGCGCCGTCGTGGCCGTTCTGCGAGCGCATGAAGTTGTCGATGCCGCCGCGGTAGACGCAGCCGTCGTACTCCTCGCAGCCTTGGAGACCCGTCTCGAGCCAGCTCGGCTGCGCGGCGCGGATGTCTCGGCTCACGAAGACGCCGTTGAAGTCGTCGTAGCCGGCGTTGATGGTGACGTAGAGGACGTGCGGCGCCGAGCGGGCGAGCGCGATCTTCGAGGATTGGAACACGCTCGCCGTGAGCGACGGTGCGAGCGGCGACGTGAGGCTGGCGAAGTGCGCGCCCGCGTCGATCGAGACCGCGATGCCCTGTCCCGGCACCGCGGCGTAGACGTGCTGGCCGTCGCTGTCGTCGAGCGCGAAGTCGGTGACGCCGTAGCCGAAGTTGGTCTGGCCGCCGGCGGTGATCGGCGTGGGCACGAATGGGCCGCCGCTCGTGGAGACGAAGAACCCATTGGCGCTCGACGCGTAGATGCGGCTCGCGTCGAATCGGCTGTAGCGGATCTTGGTGAAGCTCGTCGGGCAGGGAACCGTCGCGAGCGACGGGTCGGCGCACGCCAGCGCCGTCCATTGCCAGATCCCGTTCTTCAGGTCGCCGCGCCAGAGACCGTTGCCGCCCTGCGCGGCGCCGTCGTTTCCGCTGCCGACGCCGGTCGCGACCACGAGCGTGCCCGCGTCGCCGGGCTTGAACGCGAGCGACGCCACCGCAGGCGCGGGACCGGGCGCAAAGCCCGTGTCGGCGATCGGTGTCCAGGCGCCGCTGCCGAGCTGGAGCATCCAGACGCCGCCGCCCGCGGTCGCCACGGCCAGGTGCGTCTGGTTGTCGGCGAGCGAGATGTCCTCGACGTCTCCCGACCAGCGGCCGCCGTTCAGCTCGGGAAAGCCGCTCGGTCCGAGCCAGCGCCACGGACCGCCCCAGCGGGCGATGGTGTTCGTCGACGTGACCACCCACGGCGCGCCGTCGGCGCCGACGGCGATCTGCGAAGCCGCGAGGTTCGACGCCTGCGCGAACTGCGATCCGTTCCAAAGCGCGGGGAAGCCGTCGCTCGCGCCGCTCGGCGTGGAGATGATCCACGTGTTGCCCTTCGGACCGGCGGCGATGGCGGTGCCCGCGCCGGGGACCTGCGTGAAGCCGGTGCCGTTCCACTTCGAGATCGCGCCGCTGCCGTCGGCGATCCAGGCAGTTCCCTCGGGGCTGACCGAGATGCGGGTCGCGCGCGCCGAGCGCGAGACCCACTGGCTCGATTGAAATTGATAGATGGTGCCGCCGGTCGAGTTGACGTCGCAGCCGATGGCCCAGAGCTGCTGTTGCGCGCCGACGCCGATCTCGCGCGCGCAGGCCGGGCTGCCCGGCGTCGGGAACGCCGTCCAGCTCGAGCCCGAGAGCGAGGTGATCTGTCCGTTGACGTCGATGCGCCACGCGTCTCCCGTCGGCGAGACGGTGAGCCTCGTCGAGGAGGTCGGCGCCGAGACCTTGTTCCAGACGCGCGCGCGGGGCGTGCCGCCGTACTGGTACGGCTGTCCGTCGGTTCCAATCACCCACGGCGTCGCGCCGCCGACGGCGATCCAGGAGGCGCCGGCGGCGGGACCTGGCGTCCAGATGAAATCGGCGGGATCGGCCGGCAGCGTGAGCGGCTTGACCCGCGACCAGCTCTGCCCCGGCGCTGCGGTGCACGGCTCGAGATCGACGATCGTCCCCGGCGACGGATTATCGCCGACCACGGACAGGCAGTAGCCGCCGAGCCCGACGATCGCCGAGCCCGCAGCTTGCCACTGTTGCGCGGGCGTGCCGTTGCACGCGGAGAAGTCGACGGTGCCCTGCATGAAATTGGCGCCGAGGACGTCGAGACAATTTCCCCAGAAGTCGGTGATCGTGCCGTCGTCGTTGAATTGGAACACCTGCGCCCGCGTGCCGTTGCAGGTGAAGTTGTCGACGGTGACCGCCGGACTGGGATTGGGATTGGCGGCGAGCACGTCGAGGCAGTTGCCGCCGACGCCTTGCACCGAGACCACGCCGCTCACCGCTTGTGACGGCTTGTTGAGCGCCGCGCTCTGCTCGGCGCCCTGCGGCGGAATGCCGCAACCGTTCGAGAGCAGCAACGCCGACCCCGTCAAAAGAGCACTCACGATCCATCGCAGGTTCGTATTCGCCATGTCACCGTGTGACGTCGCGCGAAGCCACAGGGTTCCCGGTTGCGGCCGATGAGCCTCGCGACTGAACGGATGTTGCTGCGGCAATTTGCCGCAGGCGCGGGAGGAGCTGCCGGCGTAGACTGCTCGCCTCAGGGGGGAACATGCGCAAAGCAGCGGTCGTCCATCTCGCGCTCTTGTTGGGTCTCGCCTCGTGCCGCAAGCAGGTGACGCCGGTGCTCGTCGACGCCGGCTCGCTCGGCATCGGCAGCGGTTACACCGCGTCGTGCAACGGCGACTTCCCGAGCTGGATCTCGCAGAACCCGCCGGTGCCCGACGGCAACGGCGACGTGAACCCGCACGAGCCCGGCGTGCAGAAGGCGTTCGAGCTGGCGCAGAGCTATCCGCTCGGCAGCCCGGTGTTCGTCGGCAACACCGTCGATCACTACGATCCGCCGCTGCCGAATCAGGACGCGCCGTGGCGCGCGTGGAGCAACCTGAGCAACGCCACGCAGCGCGCGCACTACCTCGACGCGCTCAAGAGCTACTTCCTCGCGAACATGTCCGATCCGAGCATCGCGTTCGACGCCACCAAGAACAACCAGAACCTCGCCAACCGCTTCTGGTACCACGTGCCGATGATGACCGCCGCCAACACGCGGCGGCGCGAGCCGTATCACGGCGTCACCAACGAGCGCGCGCTGCGGCCGTCGGAGCAGACGCACTGGCTCACCGCCGGCGCCGATCTGCGCGCGGTGGCCATCGGCTACTACAACTTCCTCGGCGGCTACACCATCGGGCAGGTCTTCAAGAGCGGCGATTTGTCGCAGACCGATCCCACCAAGGGGCGCTTCATCGACGGGGCGCTGGTGTTCAAGCTGCTGTTCGCCGAGTACCAGCCGGCGCGCATCAGCGCGACGCCCAACCCGCTGCTGAATTCACCATCGTGGTGGACGCAGGATCCGGCCAACCCGTCGGGCGCGCTCACCGAGATGCGGCTCTTGCAAGTCGACGTGGCGGTCAAGGACGATCACTTTGCGAGCACGACCGGCTGGGTGTTCGCCACCTATGTCTATGACGAGCGTTTGACCGCCAGCGAGCCCAATCCGTGGCGGCGCCTCACGCCGGTCGGCATCATGTGGGGTAACGATCCGTCGGTGACGGGCTCGACCGGGACGCTCGCCGAGACGTGGACCAACCCACCGGGGCCGCTGCCGGGACTGCCGCCGGCGTTCGCCGATCACCTCGGGCGCGCCGGGCGGCTGATCGGGCCCGTCGACGATCCGGTGTCGTCGTGCTTGAGCTGCCACTCGACGGCGGAGGTGGATCCGTCGAAGGCCGGGAATGCGAACCACACGCTGTACTTCGGCGCGGTGACCAAGCCGGCGGCGGGCTGCGATCCGATGGTCTGGTTCCGCGACCTGGCGAGCGGCACGCCATTCGGGCATGCCATCAGCTGCCCGCCGCCCGCCGACACGTCGACGGCGGGCCTGGTCTCGCTCGACTACTCGCTGCAGATGCAGGAGGGCGTCGCCTCGGTGTTCGACTTCGGCAACACCAACCCGTGCCTCGGCGTGACGCCGCCGCCGGCACCGCCGCCGCCGGCGCCGCCGTCGCCGCCGCCGTCGCGCGCCGACAAGTTCCACTTCCGCAAGCTGCACGCGGCCCCGACGGCGGTGAAGCTCGACCTCAAGGCGCAGCCGCACTTCATCGGGCCCGATCCGCCGGAGGCGGTGCTGCGGTAGCGCCCCGCGTGCGTGCGCGCGCGGCTCACACCGCGATCGAGAGCACCAGCGTCGAGCGGCTGTCCTCCTGCCAGTCGTCTTCGCGCACGTGCTGGTCGGCGTAGTGCAGGCGCACGCGGTAGCGGTACTTGTCGGCGGCGGCGCGGCCCAGCACGAAGTCGGGCACCGACGAAACGCTGAGCTGCGTCTGCTTGGACAGCATGGCGGCGGCGGTGCCGGGCGGCGGCTCGTCGAAGCTCACGTTGGGCCCGGCGTCGAACTCCACCTCCACGTCTACCACCTGCCCCGAATCGCGCTTATCGAACACGCCGCTGTAGAGCTGGACGGTGACGGCGCGATGGAACGTGCGCGGAAGATCGGGATCGAGGAGCGCCAGCGTCACCGCGTCGCCGTCGACCCGCACGCTGACGCCGCGCGTGTCGAGGCGCGCCTCGAGCGGCCCGTCGGGCGCGCCGTCGGGCGCGAGCACGAACGTGAGCGCGCCGGCCGCCTGCCCGCCCGACGCCGGCGCGAGCGTGACGGGAAACGCCGGCGCGGTGACGATGCGCGCCGTTACCGCCGCGCCCGTCGCGTCCACCAGCGCCAGCGGCAGCGACTCGATCAGCAGCGGCGACTCGATGGCGTTGGTCACCGTCACCGTCACCGTCGCCGCCACCGCATCGCGCGCCACCGCGCAGTCGAGCGTCGCGCCGTCGAGATCGTCGGCGCGCGCGATCAGCTTCACGTCGGTGCTGGTGCCCGCCGCCGCCACGCGCACCACGCCGTTCCACTGCGCGCCGTCGCCGAGGAACGACTGCACCAGCGCGCGGAACCCGTCGAGCGACAGCGCCAGACGATCGGAGATGCCGGTGCGCAGGCTGACCAGCGCGTGGTCGCGCGGTTCGAACGGGCCGGCGGCGGTCGGCGCGCCGGGGTACGCCAGCGCCAGCGTGGGCGCGAACAACTCGAGCGGGCGCAGCGACGGCGCGGTGGTCACGTGCTGCGCCAGCTCGCGCGACGCCGCGGCGAGGCGCGCCGGATCGGTGACCGGCGCCGCGGTGTACGCGAGCTGCACTTGCGCGTCGCTCTCGGTCGTGCCGGTCACCTGCGCCGTCATCAGCGCGGTGCGAGGCGCCTGCGCGCGGCGCTGGATCTTGAACGCGTCGGGCACGTAGTAGAAGACGTCGGGCTGCGAGCCGTCGCGGAAGTAGGGCCAGTCGCCGGCGACCACCGGCGTGAGCGTCAGCGCGCCCGACGGCGGCGTGAGCCCGCTGAAGACGGCGGCGTGCAGCGTCGGGTCGAGGTAGAAGTCGACGGCGTCGTCGAACGCCTGCCGCTGCGCCACCCAGCCCGGCTGGGACGCGGGCGGCGTCGAGATCGTGGCGCCGAGCGCGCACGTCGAGAACGCGAGCGCGGGCACCGTCGTCTGCGCGCGCACGTCGGCGAACGGCGTCCACTTGCCGCCGGAGAGCAGCGCGTGCCACAAGCTGCCGTCGGTGGCGGCGTACGCGAGGTAGCGCTCGCCGCCCGACGAGGCCAGCGCCACGTCGCGCGCCGGCCCGCGATCGCCGACCAGCGCCTTGACGTCGGAGAGCGGCGCCCAGGTGCCGCTCTGCGAGAGCGTGATCCACAGCCCGCCTTCGCTCGTGGCCACGAGGACGTAGAGCGCGCGGCCGATGACGTCGCACGCGACGCGCGCGAAATGTCCGCGGTCGCCCCACTTGATCACCTTCGCCTTGACGTCGTCGAACGGCGCCCACGTGCCGTCGGGCGCGCGCGTGGTGTGCAAGAGCCCGCCGTCGGTGGTGGTGGCGGCCACGTGCAGCACGCCGTCCATCGCGGCGCACGCCACGTCGGCGAACGTCGCCGCGCTCCCGGTGCGCGCCTTGACGTCGACGGGCGCGTCGATGTGGCTGGGCGCCTCGCGCACGAACCACAGCCCGCCCTGCGCCACGCCGCACAGGTGCACTTCGCCGCCGACCACCGCCGCCGCGACGCGCGACGTGCCCGGCGGCGTGAGCGGGGCCGACGCGCCGAACGCGTGCCACGAGCCGTCGCTGCCGGCCTGCGCGGCGCGGTCGGTCACGCTGCCGGCGAGATCGACGGCGAACACGCTCAGACGCGACGGCTGCCGCGCGGCTTGCGGTACGATGCGGGCGGCTTGCGCGTCGGCCGCGGCCGCGCCGACCGGGTCGAAGCCGCGCCACGTGCCGTCGCGTTGCCGCTGCGCGTGCCACACGTGCCCGTCGTTGCTGACGCCCACGAGATCGACCGACGTGGTCGGCTGCGCGATCGGCACCGCCGCGCCGTAGACGAGCACGCGCCGCACGACCAGCGTCGGCTTCGCCTCGGCGGTGGTGAGCGCGGCGTGCAGCTCGTCGCGCTCGGCCAGCGTGCCGACGGTGAGCCTGAGCTTGTAGCCGTGCGGCTGGTCCTCGCGGTCGAAGGTGCGCTCTTTGACGCTGCCGCTCACCAGATAACGGAGGAAGACGCGGACGGCGGCAGGCGCGGCGGCGGGCGCGTCGCCCGGCGGGCGCGTCTCGGCGAGATGCACGGTGAGCGTCCAGCCCGTGCCGTCGGGCGAGGGGCCGAAGAAAACGTCGTACTCGTTCGCGGTCTCGGTGACGGCGTACGGCGGCAATGCGAAGCGCGCGGCAGGGTCGGCGCCTTCGAAGACGGTGTCGGCGCGCGGCGGCGCGCCGGCCGGCGCGATCAGCGTGAAGCTCGCGCGCGGCTGGCCGGGCGACGCGGGATCGACCGCCAGCGCCGCATCGGGCAGCGGTCCGGCGGCGAGCAGCTTGTCGTCGTCCGCGCTCATGCGCGCCGCATCCTAACACGCGCCCCGCCGCCGAACGCCCGCCTGACCGCAGCGAACAGAGGCGAATGCCGGCGGCGTTGCGTATCATGGCGAGCGTGGATTTGAAGCTTGTCGCAGCGCGCCGGCTTCACGGCCAGCTCGTCTCGCGCCAGCCGCTGGCGGCGCCGTTCGAAGTCGTCGCCTGGTTCGGCGCCATGCAGGCGCAGGACTATCTCGCTTCGTTGTGGGCGCTCGGTCTGCGAACCGCGGGCGCGAATGAAGCTGCCGTCGAGGCGGTGCTCGCCGAAGGGGCCGTGCTGCGAACGCACGGGTTTCGCGGAACCTGGCAGTACGTGACTCGCGACGACGTGCGTTGGATGTTGGGGCTCGTCGGCCAGAGAGTCATTGCGTCCATGGCTTCGCGCTTGCGCTCGCTCGATCTCGACGAGACGACGCTCGAACGCGCGACCGAGCTCTTCGCGCGGGCGCTCGAAGGCGGCAAGCAGCTCACCCGTCGCGAGATGGCCGTCGTGCTCGAGCGCCGCCGCATCGCCGCCGGAGCGCGCTTGCTGCACATCCTCGCGTACGCCGAGCTGCGCGGGATCATCTGCAGCGGCGCCCGGCGAGGCAAACAGCAGACGTTCGCGCTGCTCGACGAACGAGCGCCCAAGACGCGGTCCCTCACGCGCGAGGAGTCTCTCTCGAAGCTCGCGCGCGTCTACTTTCAGAGCCGCGGACCGGCGACCGCGCGAGACCTCGCGTGGTGGAGCGGCCTGCCGCTCGCCGACGCACGCCGGTCGATCGAGCTGGCGAAGCGCAGTCTGCAGAGCATTCGAGTCGGCGAGCAGGAGTGCTGGCTCTCCCGAGAGGCGGTCGAGCCGCTTTCGCAATCGACCGTCCATTTGCTACCCGCGTTCGACGAATGCCTGATCGCGTATCAAGACCGAAGCGCCTTCGTCGACGCGCTGCACGTTCGCGAGATCAACGACGGGGGCGGCATTCTCAAGCCGGCGCTGCTGAGCGCAGGCCGCGTCGCCGGCACCTGGCGGCGCACGTTCGCGAAGCAGACGGTCTCGATCGCGGTGCAGCCGTTCGTCCGGCTCGAGCGGGGCGAGCGAGCCGCGATCTCCGCGGCAGCGCACCGATACGCTCGGTTCCTCGGCGTGCGCGCGGTGGTGAGCTGCGGCGACACGACGGCGAACGCGCTCGCGAGCCGCCGCCGAATCTGATGGACGGCATCGCGCCGACGGCCGCCGCCGCGCTCGCGAAAGCTCCCCAACTCCACGCCCACGAACCTTGCGGCAAAATGCCGCAACCGCGGGATCACACGATCTTCTTGCGCGCCGCCTGCTGGATGGGGGTGCGCGTGCGCGCGTCCTTGGCGAGCTGGCGCAGGTCGCCGGCCGTGACGTAGTCGAGCAGCTTGACCGCCACCCCCGTCGGCGTCTTGGGGTTGCGCACGAGCGCGATGGCGATGTCGGGGCGGCTGGCCCAATCGCGGCGCGCGGCGATCTGCGCGAGCAGGTCGGCGCCCACGGTCGCCATCTTGGCGATGGCGAGCACCTCGTCGGCGCCGAGCTGCGGGTTCTTGAGGACGTAGACGTGCATCTGCTTGTTGACGTCGCGCAGGATGGCGGCGCGCTCGTCTTTGTTGCCGTGCAGCGCCTGGTGGATCCGCCTGGCGAGGCTGGCGCCGCCGCGCGCCGCGGCGGCCGGCGACGGCGCCTCGGCCTCGGCCGCCTCGTCGACGAGCTCGTGCACGGGGTCGGCGTCGAGCGCGTCGGCCCCGGCGGCGCCGGCCGCGGTCAAGAGCTCGACGAGCCCGGCGCGATCGAACATCACGGCGATGGCGTCCGGCGCCGTCTGCACCACCTGCGCCGCCAGCGTCGCCCGCTCGGCGCCGGCGACGATCTCGAGCGCGACCTCGGCGAACAGCGCGAGCTCGGGCGGCGGCGCCACTCGCACGAGCAGGCCGCCTTTGTGAAACTGCGACGCGTCGTCGGCGGCGAGGTCGGCCGCGCGATGATAGGTGACGCGCAGCTTCAACGCGCCTCCCGCCTGCGCGCGTCGAGCAGCTTGCGCACGAGCGCCTTCGGCAGCGGCGCGGACGGATCGAAGTGGAGCGCGGACTTCGTCTGGTCGTAGTCCGCCAGCTCGCCGGCCAGCGCGCGGAGCGTCGACCCGCTGAATGGATAGTACGAGCACCCTTTGGCCGTCGCGGCGAACCCGGCGACGATGCGTCCGTCGAGCCGAAACGCCGGCATCCCGTAGCTGATGCACTCCTCGGCCTTCGGGACGAGCGCTCGAATCGTCTTGCGCAGCTCGTCGAGCGCCGTGCGCTTCTCGCCTTTCACCTTGGCGAGATACTCGTCGATCGTGGCCGCTCGCTGGTTCACGGGACGATGATCGTCGGCGCGCCGCGCCTTCGTCAAGCCGTCAGCGGCACTGGCACTGACAGGCGCCGTCGGCCCGGCACTCGACGGTGACGGCGCGCCGCGACGCCGCGGTCTGCTCGATTTGCAATTTGGCGCGCGCGGCGTCGAGCTCGAGCTTGCGTCGCGACGCTTCGTACTCGCCGCGCGCCTCCTGTTCGGCCAGGAGCTTGTCCTTGACCGCGGCGGCGACGCCGGGCGGCCACCGGATCGATTGCAGCGTCACCGAGGCGACCTCGACGTGCTTGCCGGCGAGGCGCTGCCGCAGCGTCGCTTCGATCTCGTCCTCCAGCTTCTCGTTGGCGGCGGCCTCGAGGAACGAGTGGCGCGCGAGCACCGCGCGCGCGGCCGAGCGAAACTCCGGCACCACCACCTCGTCGGCGTAGCCGGCGCCGAGCTCGGTGTCGAGCTGGTACAGCTCGGCGATGACCGGCCGCCAGGTGACGGCGAGGCCGGCCTCGACGGGCATGCCCTCCTGCGACACGCCGCTCAGCGACGACGCGCGCGTGGAGTAGGTGACGTCGAAGTCGTCGATGCGCCCGCTCAGCCCGACCCGTTGATAGCCGGGCCCGAGCACCTCGTGCTGCAATCCGCCGCGGCGCGGATCGAACAGCAGTCCGCGGTGGCCGGGCTCGATGATCGCGCCGCAACCCGAGGCGGCGAGCAGCGCGAGCGCGGCGAACCCCTGGCGGCCCATCGTACGCGAGCAGACGATCGCGCCGCCGCGCTATTCACCTCAGAAACGCAGAACGCCGTCGCGTGAAGACACATTGCCGCACCGTTCGTGCCGTGATTCAATCGGCGATTCGAGAACCCTGGATAGGAGGAGACCATGAAAGCTCGCTTGTTGTTCGCGGCCGGCGTCCTGGCTTTGACGATGTTCGGCTTTGGCGCGCCCGGCACGGCGCACACCGCCACCCTGCGCATCGCGCCCACGGTGGCCGAGAGCCGGGCGGCCCAGTCGCTCCCGAACGAGCATCGCCCGCAAGCGATGGCGTGCCGCCCGAAGGGAGCCGCATGCAAGGTCATGAACGGCAAGAACCCCGAGGGCGACAACAACCTCTGCTGCAGCCAGCACTGCAATTGGGACAATTCGGCTCAGAACTATCTTTGTGACTGAGCTCCCGCTCGATCGCGTCGAGGCGTAAAGTAGCGCGGAAGATCTCGCGCGGCCGATCGTAGGTCGCTACAAGGAGCCTTCATGCGCCGCATCGTCCTTGCGCTCGCGCTCGCCGGATCGACGTTCACGCACGCTCGCGCCGAGTCGCCGCCGCCGAACAAGGCCGAGCTCGCGGGCAAGGTCCTGGCGCTCACGATCGGCGGAAAGACGTATTCGCTGTCGAAGAGCGCGGTCTATCACCAGGGCTCGGTCGTCGAGATTCACTTCGATCAGCCGTCCGCCGACGGCAACACGCAGCTCTGGATCATCCCGAGCGCCGGCACCGACGGCCGCACCTTCACGGTGAAAGGCTCGGGCATGGACGCGCTCTTCCTGCAGCTCGACAAGCCGCCCAAGCGCGGCGACAACGTGTCGAACGACTGCCGCGCATCGGGCACGCTGACGTTCGACAAGACGCCCGAGCCCGGCAAGCCGACGAGCGGCGCGGTGGACGTGACGATTACGTGCCGGCGCGTGCCGCAGATTCCGGAGCCCATCGTCGTACGCGGCAAGTTCGCCGACGTGCCGTACGTGAAGCCGTCCGGCGGCTGAAGGATCGTGCGTGCCGTGAAAGCGTCATTGGTGATCGCATCCCTGGCGCTCGCCGCGTGCGGCGCCACCGACTCGAGTGTGATGGGTGCAGACGGGCCGGCCGCGCCGAACGATCTCTCCGGCGGCGGCGATCAGGCTGGCTCCGATTTGAGTGGTCCCCAAGATCTCGCGGACAGCGGCTCGGGCGCCGGTAACCTGGCCGGCACGATCTCGAGTCTTCCAATGACCATCGGAGTGCCCGGGTCGAGCGTCGCGCAGCTCCCGGTTCTCGATGTCTATTGGTTGGAGAATCAAACCGACTGGTATTCCGATCTCGAGTGGTGCGCCACCGCGTTCGGCGCCGCGTCGACGACCTATGCGTTCTCGGTTCAAACGAACGGCGTCACGCTCTTGCAGAGCTATTGCACTGCGGGCGCGACTCGCTACCAGGTCGTCACGCGCCCCGCCAAGATCAATTTGCAGCGCGCGATCTCCGGCTTTCCCACGACCATCAGTGATCCGTCTTTGACGGCCGCGCCGCTTCCGAGCCTGTCGGTGTTCTTCTCGAACGACGGCGCGAGCTGGTATCCGGATGACCAGGCATGCGCGGTCGCGTTCGGGTCATCGACCATCGCGCCGTCGTTCGTGGTCACCAATGGTCAAATCACCTTTCCCGCGAACTACTGCACTGCGAACGCAAAGTTCGTACAAGTGTCGACGCGGCCCGGTACTCACGTGTTGCAGGGCGCCATCACCGCGTGGCCGATAGTGCTCAATGACACGTCATTGACGACCAACGCGCTACCCAACATCTCCGTATATTGGTCCAATGACGGTGTGCAGTGGTACTCGCGCTATGAGCGTTGTGCGCAAGGCAGTGGTCTGGCGCGCAGCTTCCTGATTCACGAGGGGCAGCTCGTGCTCCAGCAAAACTACTGCACGACGTCCGCGACGCAGTATCAAGTAGTCATCGACGATCAATGACACCGTCAACGAGAATCGTCGGCTTTGCGTTCGCGGCGGCTATTGATGCCCGAATACGCCGAGCGATGAGAGATCCGATTCCGGCCAGCCAAAGAATCGACCAGAAGATCCCGCTTCGAAGAAGTCGAGTGACCACTCCTGAATCGTTCCGCTCGCGAAATCGAATCCGCAGTCGCAGCGCAGCGCCGTGTCGGGGTTATCCAATTTGCATCGCGGGCAACGCACTCGACGCTCCTCCGCCGAAGAGCGTCGATGGTAGCGCGGCTGTGGTAGACGTGCGCGCAAGGAGACTCGCATGCCCGCTGTGACGCTTTATCAATTCGCGCTCTGTCCCTATTGCCACAAAGTCAAAGCCGGGCTCGAGGTCAAGCGGATCCCCTATCGCACCGTCGAGGTCAACCCGATGAACAAGCGCGAGCTGCCGGCGCTGCCCGAGGGTGCGCCGCGCAAGGTGCCGGTGCTCGACTGGGACGGCGAGACGATCTTCGACTCCACGGCGATCCTGAAGGCGCTCGACGCGCGGGCGCCCGGCGGCGTGCGGCTGCTGCCCGAAGACGCCTCGGCCCGCGCGCGCACCGAGGAGATCGAGGATTGGGTGGACGACCACCTCACGTTCGCGCTGCCGACGGTGATCTATGGAACCTGGCGTGAAGCGTTCAGCGCCGCCCAGGTCACCGCGCGCACGTCCAACTTCGGGCCGCTGCAGAACCTGATGGTGCGCGCCGGCGGCTCGCTCATCATGCACCAGGTGGTCAAGCGCATCTTGAAGCAGCGCGGCGAGCGCGACGGGCACGCCTGGGTGGCGCGCGAGCTCGACCGCTTCGAGGCGTGGCTCGGCGATCAGTCTTTCGTCTGCGGCGACCAGCCGACGCTCGGCGACGTGGCGACGCACGGCGCGCTCACTTGCATCGCGGATTTTCCGGCGCACGCCGAGCTCATGCAGCGGCCGCGCCTCGCCGCGTGGTACGCGCGGGTGAGCGGCTATCGCGCGCCCGCCTGCTAAAGGCGGTTTGACACAACTTTGCGGGCCGTTTGAGCGATAATCCAAAGAGGGGATCCTCATGCCCGGCCAGGGCCGGCTCGGTGACAAAGCCAACATCTCAGCCGACGCGCACGGCTGTCCGGGGTGTCCCCATCCTGGAACCGGGCCTGCGATCATGGGCTCTCCCGACGTGTTCGTGAACGGCCGGCCGGCGCTGCGCGTCGACGACATGGGCATCCACGCCGTCTGTTGCGGGCCGAACATGTGGCAGGCGCAGCAGGGCGCACCGACGGTGTTCATCAACGGCAAAGCGGCGTTTCGCATGAACGACCCGTCCAAGCACTGCGGTGGGCAAGGTCAGCTCATCGAAGGATCGAGCGACGTGATCGTCGGTGACGCGGCCGGCGGCGGCGGTGGCGGCGGTGGCGGCGGTGGCGCGGGATCGTCGGGCGGCGGTGGCGGTGGCGGTGGCGCGGGATCGTCGGGCGGCGGCGGCGGTGGCGCGGGTGCTGGATCGCCGGGCGGCGGAAATGGCGCGGGCGGCGGCGCCGGTGGAGGAACGAGCCCGAGCGGCGGCGGCGGCGGTCCGGGCGGC
>DASREC010000365.1:0-8778 GCA_035652295.1 Polyangia bacterium | reverse complement strand
GGGGAGATCCTTCTTTTTGGCAACGAACAACAGCACGACCGGAGTCGATAAGATTACCTACGGCAACTTTTCCATTACGCCGCAGATATTTTCGATTGTGGACAGCAATGGACACAATATCGATTGGGCGCTCGACGTTTCACTACGAAACTATGACGAGAAGACTGCATTGGTCTCCGTGTATGAAGGTGGCTCTTCACCAAACTACACGCTGCCATTCGACAACGAACTCGTCATTCCTTTCACGGACAATCCACCTTCGTATTCGTCGCAGTCCTTCATGCGCTTTGCGAACATCAGATCCAATTCACAGACGAATTACAATCGCCAGCCGCATGGATCGATTGACAAGCTCGGACGCTACGCAGCGTTTACACAAGACCCGGACTTTACCGGTGGTAATGACGTCTACTTAGCGCACATTCCGCGTCTCGCGCACCCGACCGCCGGGCCAATGGGCTCTTCGTTTTCCACGGTGTATCACGTCGATACCGGCGGCACGCTCTCGGCTCATGGCTCCAGTTGGTCGACAGTGACCGGCACTGGCTACATCTCAGGCGGAATCACCGTCGATTCGTTTGGTTCAGCCTTTTTTGCAGACAACGCCGGTCGGCTCAACTATTACAATGCCGGCAATGCGCCAGCAGTCACGAATTTAGGTTTTCCACCTTGCGGTTTTGCCGTTGGTACGCCCTCCGTATTTTGGCAGTCCGGTGGCAACAACGGCGCGGCGATGGTGCGCTGTGCGGACGGAGAAGTAGCAGCGACCTTCTATGCGTTCCCATACGGTTGGCACTGGGTCAATCTCGGCCATCCTACCGGGCAAACAATCGTCAGTGATCCGGCATTGATCTTCGCTCCAACCAACAGCCGTTATGTGGGCGAGATGATCGGCAGCGACGGTCATGTCTGGGCCGCCTGCAATGGTTGTACTCCCACCTGGAACGACGTTGGAACGCCACCTACGAGCGGACGCAAGCTGCGCGGCGCTCCAACTATGATGGCCGGCGCTTTCTTTTATTATCCAGTCTTCGCTGACGATTATGGCGACACATGGAGTCTCGAAACCAATCCATGGACGAATCTCGGTCAGGCGAATTGTCCAGTGGACGGCGACTACTCCTCTGTGTACGCCGGCCAAGACCAGTATGCGTTCGCGCGCTGCTCCAGCGGTTTAGGAATTTCGATCTTTCACCTCAATGCGCAGGGCGTTTGGTCGGCGGAGGGCCAATTCACCTATACGCAATCGGGGCTGGCAAATTGCCCAAGCGGCTACACCTGTCCAACGCCGCTGAGTCAGCCAACCGGCGCCACCGATGGCACCAATGCTTTTTTCTACGTGCAGACCATCTCGGGCGAGCAGCTCGCAGTGGAACGAGTCAACGGTGTTTGGAACACAGTGACCGATTTGGGTTATGTACGACCTTGAGCCGTTTGTGCTTCAACTGATGACGTAGACGCGGCCGGCGGCGGCGTCGACGTAGAGGTCGGCGCCGTCGGGGAGCTGGGTCGCGCCGGCGGCGCCGAGCACCGCGGGGACGCCGTATTCGCGCGCCAGCGTGGCGCCGTGCGAGGTCGCGCCGCCGTGATCGGTGACCAGCGCGCGCGCGCCCGGAAGCAGGTACGCCAGCGACGGTAGAATGGCGGGCACGACCAGCACGGCGCCGGGCGGTAGCGCGCTCGGGGCGGCGGCGAGCGCGCGCACGACGAAGGCGCGTCCGCGCGCGCGGCCGGAGGTGGCGTGGCCGCGCAGCACCGTGCCGGCGGGCGCGGCCCAGCGCGGACGGCCGGCGTCGACGGCGATCGGCGGGATCGCGCGGCCCGCGGCGAGACGCGCGGCTCGCCCCGCCGCCGCCGCCGCGCGCAGCTCGTCCGCCGACGACGCCGACGGCGCGCGCGCGATCGCCAGCGGGAGATCGAACACGTCGGCCGCGTCGTCGAGCTTTTTCTCCGCCGCCAATCTTTCTCCCGCCGCCAGCAGCGCCCGCCGCACCGCCCGCTGCGCGCGAAAAAACAACAGGTCGTCGTCCTCGGCGATCGGCAGCACCTCGCGCGCCAGCGTCCACAGCGCCTTGAACGCGCGCCGCGCCATGCGGTCGAGCCGCTCCAGCGTCGCGCGTCCCGCCTCCTCGGCGGCGGCCACCGCCTCCGCGTGCCGCTCGACGGGCGAGCGCGCCTCGCCGGCCAACCGCTCGGCGGCGGCGAGCACGCGCGCGGGCGACTCCTCGTCGGTGGCGACCGCCACGTCCCACGCCGGCGCGTAGGCGCCGAACTTTCGCAGGTACGCGGCGAGCGGCGCGTCGCGCTCGGCGGCGCGGCCGAGCTCCCACAGCCGCTGATCTTTCTCGACGGTGATTCCGCCCAGGCCGGCGGTGAGCGCGCCGTGCGCGGCGAGCGGCTCCTTCAAGCTCATGCGCAGGAACTGATCGAGCTGCTCGCGCACGCGCGCGAGCGACGGCCCGACTTCGCCGACGTAGCGGCGGTAGACGTGCGCGAACGCGTCGAGCGCCGCTTCGAGATCGCCGCGCTCCTCGACGGCGGCGAGCCGCGCCTGGCAGTCGGGCGCCACCTCCTCGTCGAAGCGCCGGCGCAAGTCGGCGAGCGGAATCGGCGCCGTGCCGCGCGACGGCCCGCGCTCGAAATAGAGATAGCCGCCGAGCGCGCGCTGGCGCGGGCCGACGCCGAGCGCGTCGACGAGCGCGACCAGGCCCGCCTGCGCGGCGGAGAGCGGCTCGGGGTTGTGCTCGGCGTCGAGGCGCCAGTTGCCGTCGACGCGAAAAGCTTCGTCTCCCGCGGCCGCCGGCGCGGCGGCGCGCGCGCGCGCTTGCAGCACGATCACGTCCGCGCCCGCGCGCGCGTACTCGAGATCGGCCGGCCCGCCGACGAGCGCCTCGGCCGCGCGCAACCGTCGAGCCGCTGCATCCCGAGCTTCCACGACGCGGGCTTCGACGTCGCCCCACTCCGGCTCGCCGGCGCGCCGCTCCTCGACGAGAAATTGATCGTCGGTGCCGTCGATCGAGCGCGCGACGCCGAATCTTTCCGCGCGCGCGAGCGGCTGGATCAGGACCGCCATGCGCAGCTCGCCGGCGACGCCGCGCGCGGCCAGGTAGGCGCGCGCCGCCTCGCCGTTCGCCGACGCGCGCACGCGCGCGATCGCCGCGATCACGCCGTCCGTGCCGCGCGCGCCGATCACGCTCTCGAACACGCCCGCCGCGCTCAGCCCCGGCCGATCCTCCACCGACGCCGACGAGCGCACCGCGAACGCCTCGCCGCCGAGCCGCGCGAGCGCCGCCGCCAGCTCCGCCTCGTCGACGGTCGCGCCCGGCGGCAGCACCACGCCGTCGAGCACCGGCAGCCCGGCGGCGCGCGCGCGCGCGAGCAACTCGGCCTTGTGCCCGACGTCGTCGCGGCCGGCGCAGGCGTCGAGCGGAAGCAGCGCCATCAGCCGCGCGCCATCAATCGTTGATCGTGAGATCGATCTTGACGCCCGGGCTGGCCTGCGAGCCCGCCGGCGGATTCTGCGAGATGATCACGCCCTGATCGTAGTCGTCGTTCGAGCCGTACCGGGTGCCGCCGACGGCGAAGCCGGCTTTTTCCAGGACGCCTTTGGCGCTCGACAGGCGCTTGCCGATCACCGACGGCACCGGCTGCGTGGCCGGGCCCGACGAGACGGTGAGATCGACGAGCGCGTCGCGCAGCGCATCGGCGCCGGCGGGCGGCGTCGAGCCGGTGACGGTGCCGGGCGTCGCGTCCGACGGCGTCGGCACCACGTTGCCGGCGCGCAGCCGCGCCTCGTGCAGCGCCGCGCGCGCGGCGTCGACGGTGAGGCCGGCCAGCTTGGGCACGTGCAGCGGCTCGCCGGCGCGCGCCAGCGTGGCGTGCACCTCGTCCGAGCGGCGCAGGCGCGAGCCGCCGAGCGGCCGCTGCTCGGCGACGGTGCCGGCCGCCACCTTGTCGTCCACGCGCTCGCCGTCGAGCACCAACAGCAAGCCGCGCGGCTCGAGCAGCCCGCGCGCCTGCTCCGGCGACAAACCGACCAGCGGCGGCACCTCCACCGTCGAGACCGGCAGCGCCGGCGCGACGTACAGGTGCATCACGACATAGGTCCCCGCGCTCACCGCCGCGGCCACGATCACGGTCACGAGATGTCGCATCGCGCGCCATCGTATCACGGCCGCTCACGGGGTAAATTGCCGCCTGCCCGTCCCTCGGCTATCCTGAAACCGTGACCCGCCTCTGGCCACACGCGCTCGCCGCCCTCGTCGCGCTCGGCGCGTTCACCGCCGCCGCGCGCGCCGACGCCACGCTCGATCCGCAAGCCTCGAAGATCGACGGCGTGCGCCCCGACAAGCTCCCGCTCGTCGGCAAAGTCAAAGAGTGCTGCGGCTACCCGATCGGCGTCAAAGAGGACTTCCGCCTCTCCTTCTATTGGCTGGCGTACGAGTCCGAGTACGCCAACGAGCCGTACGACGTCGACATCTACACGCGCCACGGCTTCTTCATCGGCCGCTTCCCGTCGGCGTTCGTCTACGAGCTGAAGCTGGAGGGCTCGGGCATCCTGCGCGACGGCCGCGTGCTGAACTACGACGGCGAGTGCAATTACGGCATGGGCACGTGCTTCAAGACGCTCGAATTGGCGGAGCATCCGCTCGGCGCCGGCGTGCAGGGGCGATCGCTCGAGCCGTTCCGATCGATCGCGGTCGATCCGCACGTGATCCCGATCGGCGCGCCGGTGTACGTGCCGGAGCTGGTCGGCCTCGAGCTGCCCGACGGCACGCGCCACGACGGCTGCCTGCGCGCCGACGACATGGGCGGCGCCATCAAGCAGCACAAGCTCGACTTCTTCGTCGAGAGCTACTTCAACTTCAAGTTCCTCGAGCTCGAGCAGCATCCGCTCGGCGTCGGCGTGCAGGGGCGCAAGCTGGAGCCGTTCCGCTCGGTCGCGGTCGATCCCAAGATGATCCCGATCGGCGCGCCGGTGTTCATCCCCGAGCTCGCCGGGCTGCCGATGCCCGACGGCAGCACCCACGACGGCTGCGTGCGCGCCGACGATCAGGGCGGCGCGATCAAGAACGGCAAGATCGACTTCTTCGTCGAGAGCTACTTCAACTTCAAGTTCCTCGCCGACAACTTGTGGTGGCGCTTGAAGGCGACGCCGCACCTCGAGGAGCCGCGCTGCGAGTACCTGCGGCTGCACGCGCCGCGCGAGCGCGTGAACGAGCAGACCGATTGGGCCGAGCTGCACAAGCGGCACGCGCCGCTGCGCATGGCGGAGAAGGTGGCGCTGCGCAAGATCAAGCGCAACCGGGCGATCGCGCAGGCGTGGCTCAAGCGGCATTCTGCCGCAGCCAAGGGCGGGCACTCCGCCGTCGCGCACAAGAAATGAGCACACTCGCGGGGCTGGCCGGCGCGCTGGGGCTGGGCGGCTTCGGCGCCAAGGCGCTGGCGCGCGCGCTCGGGCCGGCGCAAAAAGATCGCGCGCTCGACGTGGTCGGCTTGAACGAGCCGGTGGCGCGCGCGCTCGAGCAGGCGGGACACCGCGCGCTGCGCGCTCCGGTGGCGAACGGGCGCGTGCCGCTCGACGACGGCGCCGCCGACGCCGCGTGCGTCGCCGGTCTGCCGCCGGCCGACGTCGCGCCGCTGCTCCTCGACGAGTGCGCGCGCGTGGTGAAGAGCGGCGGCCGCGTGCTCGTCGCCACCGCGAGCGGCCTCACGCGCCGCGGCCCCGAGCGCTCGGTGGTGACCGCGCTGTTCCTGCACGCCGGCCTGGTCGACCTCGAGCAGCGCGTCTCGCGCGGCACCGTGATCACGTCGGGCCGCGTTCGGCGTTAGACTCGCGCGCATGAAGCTCGGACTGGTGTGCGCGTGCGCGCTGGTCGCGTCGTCGGCGGGCGCGGCCGATTTTCCGCCCGGCGACGCTGCGAAAGAGGGAATCGATCCCGCGGCGCTGAAAGAGCTGGTCGACGCGGCGGAGAAGTCGAAGTCGTCGTCGCTCGTCGTTGTGAAGAACGGCAAGCTGATCGGCGAGTGGTACTTCGGCGGCGCGGCGCGTCCGATCGAGACCATGTCGGCGACCAAGTCGATCGTCAGCCTCGCCGTCGGCCGGCTGCTCGACGACGGCAAGCTGAAGTCGCTCGATCAGCCGATCCACGAGCTTTTCCCCGAGTGGAAGCAGGGCCGCAAGAAGCTGATCACGCTGCGCCACCTGCTCAATCACACGTCGGGCCTGCAGGCGCAGCCGACCACCGGCGAGGAGATCTATCCCGCGCCCGACTTCGTCAAGCTGGCGCTGGCGGCGGAGCTCGACGGCGATCCGGGCGCGCGCTTCTTCTACAACAACAAGGCGGTCAACCTGCTCGCCGGCGTGGTCGCGGCCGCCGCGGGCAAGCCGCTCGACGAGTACGCGCGCGAGGTGCTGTTCGCGCCGCTCGGCATCACCGACTGGAAGTGGACGCGCGATCGCGCCGGCAATCCACACGCGATGGCGGGGCTGCGCTTGCGCGCGATCGATCTCGCCAAGATCGGCGTGCTGCTCGCCGACGGCGGCACGTGGCAGGGCAAGCGCGTGATCTCGAAGTCGTGGATCGACGAGTCGACCAAGCCCGGCCAGGCGTACGTCGCGCGCTGCGGGCTCTTGTGGTGGCTGGTGTTCGAGTCGATGAAGTTCGTGATCGACGACTCGGTGATCGCCGGCTGGCGCAAGGCGGGGCAGAGCGAGGAGTTCATCGCCAAAGTGATGCCGATGAAGGATCGCCTGCTCGCGCGCGACGAGTTCTTCGACGCGCTGGCCAAGATCTTCGGCGGCAAGGCGGGGCTCGAGCGCTGGTACGATCAGACGTGGCGGCGCGGGCTCGCCGACGGCAAGGTGGTGCCGGGGCCGATCGCCGGCTTCTACGCCGACGGTTATCTCGGGCAGTACCTCGTCGTGCTGCCGAAGGCGAAGCTGGTGGCGGTGCGCCAGCTCGAGGCGCACGAGGACAACCCCGACGCCAAGAACTACGACGGGCTCATGCGCTTTCCGCAGCTGGTGCAGGCGCTGATCAAGAAATGATCTCGCGCTCGAGCTGCGCCAGGAACTCGCGCATGAAGCGCGTGCGTTCGGCGGCGAGGGCGCGCGCGGCGGCGGTGTGCAGGCGCTCCTCGATGAGGAGCAGCTTGCGGTAGAAGTGATCGACGGCGAAGCGGCGGTCGTCGAGCGCGCGCCCCGAGCGGCCGAACGGATCGTCGGCGTGGTAGAAGGCGCTCTTCATCACCGGCGCGGTGGCGAAGCAGCGCGCCACGCCGACGGCGCCGATGGCGTCGAGGCGATCGGCGTCTTGCAGCACGCGCGCCTCGAGCGTCTGCGGCAAAATGCCGCGCGAGAAGCCGTGTACCTGGATGCAGTAGCCGATCGCCTCGATGCGCGGCGCGGGCCAGCCCTCGGCGCGCAGAACCTCGCGCGCGTGCTCGGCGCAGACGTCGCCGGAGCGCGCCGAGTCGGGGTGGTCCTTCGGGTAGTTGAACAGCTCGTGCAGGAGCGCGGCGGCCACCGCGGTGACGGCGTCGGCGCGCTCGGCGGCGGCGATGGCGCGCGCGCTCGCCGCCACGCGCCGGACGTGCTGGAAGTCGTGCGCCGGATCGGCGCCGGCCGAGCGCTCGCGCGCGATCGCCTCGAGGCGGGCCAGCCGGGGTTCGTCGGTCGCGTCGGTCATGGCGCCTTTATAGTACGATGTCGCGATGGACGATCCGCACGCGCGCCTGGCCAAGGCGCTCCGCGACGCGGCGCTCGACTCGCCGGGCGAGCTCGACCCGGCGCTGCGCCGCGCCGCCGCCGACTGCGGCAATTTGCCGCAGCCGCTCGCCGCCTTCGTCGAGAAGGTGCGCCGCCACGCCTACCAGATCACCGACGACGACGTGGCCGCGCTGAAGGCCGCCGGCTACTCGGACGATCAGATCTTCGAGGCCACCGTGAGCGCGGCCGTCGGCGCATCGCTGTTCCGCCTCGAACGCGGGCTGGCCGCCCTCGCCGGAGAGAAGTGATGCGCCTCGAGAAGGTCACGCACGGGCACACGCTGCTGCAAAAGGTGCAGCTCAAGCTGATGGGCCTGGTCATGCGCGGCGGCGCGCCCGACGTGGTGCGCGCGCTGCTCTACCGAAAAAAATATTGGGGACGGCAGCAGAACAAGCTGCTGCAGCAGGTGATGCGCGGGCCGTCGGAGTGGTCGATCGGCGAGCGCGAGCTGTTCGCGGCGTTCGTCTCGCGGCAGAACCAGTGTCCGTTCTGAACCGGGGCCCACGGCGCGGTCGCGTCGTCGCTGCTCGGTGAAGCGCTGACGCAGTCGGTGCTCGACGACTTCGAGCGCGCCGCCATCGACGAGAAGCTGCGCGCCACGCTCGCTTTCTTAAAGAAAGTAACTCTCTTTCCGGAAGCGCTCACTCCCGCCGACGTCGAGCCGGCGCGCCGCGCGGGCGCCAGCGACGCCGCCCTGCGCGACGCCCTCTACGTCTGCGCCGCCTTCAACGTCATGGATCGCATCGCCGACACCCTCGCCTTCCACGTCCCCGATCGCGCCACCTTCAACGCCGCCGCCCGTTTCCTGATCAAGCTCGGGTACGATCTCTAGCCGGCGAAGTCCCGCTACTCTCGCGGGCGGGGGCGAAGATCGTTTTTCGCCGGACGCTCGCATACGCCGTGCTCGCCGCTGCTGCTGCGCAGCAGCGGCTGCGCGCGGCACGTGCTTCGCTCGATTCGTCGCTGGCATCCTCGCGCAGACGCGAGGAGCGCTCCTCAACGCCGGC
>DASREC010000364.1:0-5258 GCA_035652295.1 Polyangia bacterium | reverse complement strand
ACTGTTCAAACGTAATATCTCAATGCCTCTTTGCAATGTTCTCTGAATCTTTTCTTAATCTTTTTTTAATCGACTACGGCGCACTCAGGCGGCGGGGGTTTGCCTGTGGGCAGGCGCTCAGTGACTTATGGCGAGATATGTTTGAAGCGGCTGTCCACAGGCAAAGGCGGAGCCGTCCCCGCTGCCGTTTGAAATGCGGCCCGTCAATCAACCACTCTTCAGAGGTGGTGATCCGCGCTCTTCACTCCGAACGTCGACGGGGACGGCTCCGCCTTTGCCTGTGGACAGCTGCGCCGACCAAGGCAGGACACATCCCGAGCACCTGCCCACAGGCAACCCCCCGTCGACTGACACGGCCGTCTTTGATTAAGATTTGAGATTGAAGATCAGAGACTGGAGACTGGGTTTGAAGATTGAGGCGTTGAATCAGCGCTTGCGTTTGAACTCGAACCGCATCGTCGAGTCTTTGCCCTTATCGCGGAACGTCCAGTCCTGAAAGTGGTGGTCCGCGTCGACGAAGGTGAACACCACTCGCTGCATGTGGCCGTCGTTCGGGCCGATGTTGGTGCCGTCCTTGAAGTCGAACGCGACCTCGTTCGCGGCGGCCGGGACCGCCTTCATGCGCGGCTGGTTCTGTGCCGCGCAGTAGTGCGTCGCCATCAGCTCCTTGAGGTCGAGGTGGATCATCGTGATCATCTCGTGCGGCGTTCCCTCACCGAGCACGTTCATCAGCGCCGAGCCGGCGCTCACCATGCGGAAGTACGTCGTCGCCGGCTGCTTCTTGCCGCCCTCGTCGGCGGTGCCCTCCCAGTTGCCGACCAGCGTCTTCATCTTGTCCCACTGCGGATTGGCCGCCTGCTGCGCGGGGTGATCGTGCTCGTGCGCGAGCGACGCGCCGCCGAGCGCCAGCGCCATCGCGCCTAGCATCAACGTGACTCTCATGGTTGGACTCCTGGTTGTGAAAGGGTCGGCGGCGATTGTAATGCAGCTCCGTCGCGCCAGATGTTTCCGTCGAGGCGGCGGGTGACGAGCAGCGCGGCGACGTTGTGGCAGGTGGCGTTGAGCAGCGTGGCGGCGGGATCGATGATCACGCTGATGATGGCGAGCAGCGGCAGCGTCTCGGCGGGCAGGCCGAAGATCGACAGGATGAGCAGCTCGCCCATCATGCCGCCGCTCGGGATCGCGCCCATCACCACGCCGACGAGGATGCCGACCAGCGCCGCCAGCACCAGGCGGCCCGGCGTGAGCGGCTGGTGGAACAGGCTCATCGCGAACAACACCTTCGCCACGCCGCCGATCACCGAGCCGTCTTTCTGGATCGCGGTGCCGACGGGAACCACCACGTCGGCGATCTCGTCCGGCACGCCCATCTTCGCCACCGCCTCCATGTTGAGCGGCAGCGTGGCCATGCTCGAGCACGTGCCGAGCGCGGTCAAAGACGGCGGCAGCATGTTGGCCCAGAAGCGGCGCGCGCACGGCCAGCCTCCGGCGGCGAACGCGTAGGCGGTGAAGCCGACGACGAAGTACAGCGCGGCGAACGCGTAGTAGACGACGAACACGCGCACGTACGCGCCGGCGAGCTGCGCGCCGGTGTCGACGATGGTCGCGGCGAAGAACGCCAGGAGGCCGACGGGCGCCACGTACATGACGAAGTCGATGAGGCGCATGAACACCGCCGCGCCGCTCGCGAGCACGCGCGCGAACGGCTCGCCGCGCTCCTTGAGCTGCAGCGTGGCGATGCCGACGGCGGCGGAGAAGACGATCAGCGGCAGCATCGCGCGCCGCGAGATCAGCTCGGGGAAGTCGTTGGCGGTGAACGCCTTGACGATCTGCGCCAGCAGCGTCGGCGCCTCCACCGCCGCGGCCGCCGGCATCGCCAGCCCGACGCCCGCCTCGGGACGGAACAGCACGAAGAACCCGAGCGCGCCGAACGCCGACACCGCGCTGGTCAGCAGGAACACCGCCAGCATCGTCGACGAGATGCGCGAGAGCTTTTTCGTGCTGCCGCTGTTCGCGATGCTCGACGCGATGGTGAAGAACACCAGCGGCACGATGATCATGAAGATCAAGTTGAGGAACAGGTCGCCGATCGGGCGCAGCGCGCGCGCCGACGACGGCGAGACGCGGCCGATGACCACGCCGGCCGCGAGCGACAACACCAGGAGCAGCGAGAAGCCGTAGCTGCGCAGCGCCTTCATACGCGGCCGGCGGCGAGCTTCTCCATTTCGTGCGCGAGCGCGAAATCCTTTTCGCTGATGCCGCCGGCGTCGTGCGTCGTCAGATCCACCTTCACCGTCGAGTAGACGTTGAACCACTCGGGGTGGTGATCGGCCTTCTCGGCGCGCAGCGCCACCGACGTCATCCAGCCGAACGCGTCGACGAAGCTCTTGAACTTGTACTCGCGGTGCAGCTTGCCGCCGGCGAGCGTCCAGCCCGCCAGCGCGCCCAACCGCTCGTCCACTTCGGCCTGCGACAGCTTCTTGGTCATGGTGCACCTCCTCCGGGTTCGCCGACGAGCGGGCGCATCATCGCCAGCAGCTCGTCGAAGTCGAATGGCTTGCGCAGAAAGCCCGCGCACTGCGCCAGCTCGTCGTCGCGCAGCACCGCCGCGGCGCTCATCAGGATCACCGGGATCGAGCGCCACGCCGGATTGGCGCGGATCGCGCGCAGCACCTCGAGGCCGTTCATGATCGGCATCATCACGTCGAGCAGGATCAGGTCGGGCCGCTCGGAGTCGGCGAGCTGCTCGAGCGCGATGCGGCCGTTCCACGCGGTCGTCACCTGGTAGCCGCTCAGCTTCAGCAGGTCGCGCAGCGCTTCGGCCAGGCCGAACTCGTCGTCGACGATCAGGATCCGCTTCACGTTCTCTTTCCGCGCCCGCGGGGTTTCTTGGTCGGGCGGCGCTTGGGCGCGCCGTTCGGCAGCACGTGCGCCAAGCCGCCGAGCACCGCCTCGGCGCTCGTGAACGTGTCGGCGACGGTGATGCCCTTGCCGTCGATGTGGAACTCGCGGATCGTGCGATCGTAGCCGGCGCCGCGCCGCTTGATGATCGACACCAGGCGGTGCAGCTGCGCGCGCAGCTCGACGTAGCGGAGCAGGACGATGTTCTGCACGCGCGCGGCCACCTGCGGCGTCGGCGGCACGATCTCGGCGGTCAGCACCTCGTTGGCGTCGTCGGAGATCAGCGTCGTGACGCCGAGCGCGCGGAGCTGCACGAGCAGCGCGCTGAACATCGGGCCGACGCGATCGGGATCGACCGCCACCGCGCGGAAGTCGCCGAGCCCGTCGAGGAACAGGCGGCGCACGCCGCGACGGTGCACCGCCGCGAGGAGCTGATCGGCGAGCGAGTCGAGGCCGGCCTCGGGCGAGAGCACGCCGTCGAGCTCGAGCACGCCGCGCTCGACGTGCGACGCCAGGTCGAGGCCGATCGCGCCCGCCGCCGCGATCAGATCGGAGCCGCTCTCGGAGAAGCCGAAGTGCAGCCCCGGCTCGCCCGCTTTCGCGCCGGCGTCGAGGTAGTGCAGACCGAGCAGCGTCTTGCCGCTGCCGGGCGGGCCGAGCACCAGCGTGCTCGACGACTCGTCGACGCCGCCGCCGAGCATGGCGTCGAGCTGGCGGATGCCGGTGCGCGCCAGCGCGCGCGTCTGTGGCTTGAGCGGCGGCGCGGGCAGACTCTCGATGCGCGGGTGCACGACCAGCCCGTCGTTGGTGATGTCGAAGACGTGGCGCCCGCGCAGCTGCTCGCCGCCGCGGAACTTGAGCACCGTCAGCGTGCGCACCGCGCGCGCGCCGAACAGATCGTCGCGCAGCTCGACGATCCCGTCGACCATGGTGTGCGTCGGATAGCTGGAACGATCGCTGACGTTGGTGAGCAGGATGGCGGTGCAGCCGGTGAGCGACATCAGCGTCTGCACCTCGTGCACGAACTTCTTCACCTCGGTATCCGACGCCGCCGCCTGCTCGGCGGTGACCAGCCCGTCGATCACCAGCAGCGTGATGCGCTCCTCGCGCACTTCGCGCGTGAGCAGCCCGAGGATGCCTTTGAGCCCTTCGGTCTCGAGCACGTGAAACGCGCTCACGTAGGTCAGCCCGCGCCCGATCACCGCCGCGTCGAAGAAGCGGAACGTCTGCAGGTGCTGCAGCATGCGCGCGTGCGTCTCGGAGAGCAGCGTGACGTAGAGCGCGCGCCCGCCCTCGGCGACGTGGCGAAACGCGACCTGATTGCCGAGGGTGGTCTTGCCGGCGCCGGGCAGGCCCATGACGATGTAGGCGCCGCCGGTGAACACGCCGCCGCCGAGGATTCGATCGAGCCCGGCGATCCCGGTGGGAATGCGGCGCAGCGCTGGATGGACGGATTGCGACATAGGCGGCCCTCTTGGGACGTTGAAGCTATCCGCTCGGCGACGCGACAGTCAATGCTGGGAGGCGCGCGCAAAAACTGCAGGAGGGGGCAAAACGTCTACGGCGGCGGCTTGATTCCCCACATGCAAGCTTCATATGATGAGACTGCGATGCCCATTGCGCTCGCGCGTCTCGAAAAGGCCGTGTCGTTGCTCGGCTCGAGAGAGCCCGGCGACGCGCTCGTGCGCGCGTTCATCGGCTATGCGTCCAAGGACAGCGGCGCGGACATGAGCGCGCTGTATTTGCTCGCGCCCGACGAGCGATTGCTCACGCCGACGATGACGCTGGCGGTGCCGCCGCGCGTCCGCCGGCGGCTCGAGCCGCTGCGCGTCGGCGAAGGCGCGTGCGGCCGCGCGGTGAGCCGCAACGTGCCGGTGGTGATCGCCGACGCCGCCGCCGAGCGCGACGGGTTCGCCGGCGGGTTCGGCGCGCGCCTCGGCATCCGCTCGCTGTACGCCACGCCGGTGCCGTCGAGCGACGGGCGTCCGCTCGGCGCGATCGCGCACCTGTTTCGCGCGCCGCACCGGCCGAGCGACGAGGAGCTGATCGTCAGCGGGCTGTATTCGCGGCTGGTGGCGACGGTGATCGAGCGCGTGCGGCTGCGCGACCAGGCGCACGTGCGCGACGCGCTCGACGAGCAGCGGCGCTCGGAGCTGGTGAGCGGCGCCGGCCTGGTGCTGGAGTCGTCGCTCGACTATCGCGCGACGCTCGAGAACGTGGCGCGCGCCGCGCTGCCGTGGCTGGCCGACGCGTGCGTGGTCAACGTGCTCGAGGAGCGCGGGCTCGAGCGCGCGGCCGCGGCGCACCACGTCCGCCGCTCGGCGCACGCGCTGCGCGACGCGTTTCCCTTCGGCGCG
>DASREC010000363.1:0-8688 GCA_035652295.1 Polyangia bacterium | reverse complement strand
CGACGCCGCCGGTCTGCTGGCGCGGCTCTCGCGCCGCCTCGAGTCGCGCGCGCGATCGCCGCGGGCGCTGTTCTCGACGGTGTTTTGGGTGAGCGCGGCGGCGACCGTGGTGCTCAACAACGACTCGGCGGTGATGGTGCTGACGCCGCTCGCCGTCGGCCTGGCGCGCCGCCGCTACCCGGGCCGCCCCGAGCTGGCGGCGCCGTTCGCGTTCGCGGTGTTCCTGGCGTCGGGCGTCGCGCCGCTGGTGATCTCGAACCCGATGAACATGATCGCCGCCGAGTACGGCGGCATCCGCTTCAACGACTACGCCGCGCGCGTGATCCCGATCTGGCTGGCTTCGACCGCGATGACGTATATCGTGGCGCACGCCCTGTTTCGACGCGTTTTATGCGATCGCATCATTTTCGCCGGCGCAAATGATGCGCCTGCATCACGATCGCGCCCACCCGCGCAGCCGGGCGCGCGCGCGATCCTGGCGCTGCTCGCCGTCGTGCTCGCCGCGTATCCGATCGTCACCGGCCTCGGCGGTCCGGTGTGGGCGGTTGCCGCGGCGGGCGCGGCGCTGGCGATCGCAGTCGCGCGGCGCCACCGCATCGGCCGCGCATCATTAATAGCCCGCGCGGTGTCGTTCGATATCTTGATCTTCCTCTGGGCGGTCTCGGTGGTCGGCATCGGCCTGCGCAAGGTCGGCCTGGTCGGTCACCTCGGCGCGCTCTACGCGTCGGCGGGCGGCGGCGCGCGCGCGGCGCTGGTGTGCGGCGTGTCGTCGCTCGGCTCGGCCGCGCTCAACAACCACCCGATGTCGATCCTCAACATGATGGCGCTCGAGGCGGTGCCGCACGCCGGCTGGCGCGAGACGCTGGCCGCGCTCATCGGCGGCGATCTCGGCCCGCGCTTGTTGCCGATGGGCTCGCTCGCCGGCCTCATCTGGCTGGAGTCGCTGCGCCGCCTGCGCGTCGTCGTCTCGCTCGGCGCCTTCCTGCGCATCGGCGCGCTGGTTGCGCTGCCCGCGCTCGCCGCCGCGCTCGCCGTGCTGCTCGCCGAGTGAACGAGTGATAGAGTCGCGGCGGGAGGGACGAATGAAGATCTCCGCGCGCCTGATCGTGATCGCGTTCGCCGTGGGACTGATCGCCGGCGCGGCGCACGCCCGGCTCTCGGGCGGCCGCAAGCGCGCCGCCACCGCCGCCGGCCACGCGCGCGGCTCGGCCAACGACCTGCGCTACCTGTGTCAGGACAACTGCGGCGCCATCGGCAACAACGACCTGCGCTACTTCTGCCAGGACAACTGCGGCGCCATCGGCAACAACGATCTTCGCTACTACTGCCAGAACAACTGCGGCGCCATCGGCGACAACAAGCTGCGTTACGCCTGTCAGGACAACTGCGGCGCGATCTGACCCGCGCCGCGGAGCAGTTGACAGGCCGCCGGTCGCAGACTACGCCATGCGCGATGCGTTTTTTAATCGCCCTGCGCTGTTTCTTTTTGATCCTCTTCTACAAGCGCCTGCCCGAAGAGGCGGTGCAGTTTCTGCCCGAGGGCAAGAAGCCCGCGCCGCTGCCGCCGCGATCGGCCGAGCTGGTCGAGGCCGAGCTGGCGCCGGGCAAATCTGCCGCCGAGCAAAAGCCCGTCGAGCAAAAGCCCGTCGAGAAACCGGCCGCGCCCGCGTCTGCGCCGGCCTCGCCGGTCTCCAAAGATGACGGCACGCGCGGCGCCGTGCAGCTGCTCGCCGTGTTGCAGCGCGAGGGCCGGCTGCTCGACTTCCTGCAGGAGGAGATCGACGGCTACTCCGACGCGCAGATCGGCGCCGCGGTGCGCGACATCCACCGCGGCTGCAAGAAGGCGCTCGCCGAGCACGCGCCGCTCGAGCCGGTGATGCGCGCGCCCGAGAACTCGCAGGTGCGCGTCGACGCCGGCTTCGATCCGTCGCGCATCCGGCTCACCGGCAACATCGTCGGCGAGCCGCCGTTCACCGGCACGCTCAAGCACCACGGCTGGTGCACCGCGCGCATCGTGCTGCCGCTCTCGTCGGCGGCGACCGATCCGACGGTGGTCGCGCCGGCGGAGGTCGAGCTCTCATGAGCATTTGCGAAGCAAATGCGATCAACAATGGTCGTCCGCTCACGGCGCACGGAGTGCGCCAGTGAGCGCCGCGCGCTACATCGTCGGGATCGATCTCGGCACCACCAACACCGCGGTCGCGTACGTCGACACGCAGGAGGAGACGCCGCGCATCCAGCCGTTTCCCATCCTGCAGATCGTCGCGCCGGGCAGCGCCGAGCCGCGCCCGTCGCTGCCGTCGTGCCTCTATCTCTCGTCGGGCGTCGAGTTCCCGCCGGACGCGCTGCGGTTGCCGTGGCACGAGCACGGCCCGCTGATCGTCGGCGGCGAATTCGCGCGCACGCACGGCGCGCAGGCCACCACGCGGCTCGTCTCGTCGGCGAAGTCGTGGCTGTGCCACTCGGGCGTCGATCGCGAGGCGGAGATCCTGCCGTGGCAGGCGCCCGACGACGTCGGCAAGATCTCGCCGGTCGAGGCGTCGTCGAGCTACCTCGACCACATCCTCGGCGCGTGGAATCACGCGTTCCCGCACGCGCCGCTCGCCGAGCAGGACGTGCTGCTCACCGTGCCGGCGTCGTTCGACGCGGTGGCGCGCGAGCTGACGGTACGCGCGGCGACGCAGGCCGGGCTGCCGCACGTCACGCTGCTCGAGGAGCCGCAGGCCGCGTTCTACTCGTGGCTCGGCTCGCACCAGACGCGCGCCGACGACTGGCGGCGCGAGCTCGCCGTCGGCGACGTGGTGCTGGTGTGCGACGTCGGCGGCGGCACCACCGACTTCTCGCTGATCGCGGTCAGCGAAGCCGACGGCAACTTGTCGCTCGAGCGCGTGGCCGTCGGCGATCACATCCTGCTCGGCGGCGACAACATGGACCTGGCGCTCGCGCACGCGGTGCGCGCGCGCCTCGACGCGCAGCTCGACAACTGGCAGTTCGCGTCGCTGGTGCACTCGTGCCGCGCGGCCAAGGAGCAGCTGCTCGATCCGGCCAATCCCGCCGAGAGCGCGCCGGTGGTGGTGCTCGGCCGCGGCTCCAAGGTGATCGGCGGCTCGATCAAGACCGAGGTCAAGCGCGCCGACGTCGAGCTGCTGGTCGACGGCTTCTTCCCCGCCGTCGAGCTGGGCGCCAAGCCGAAGCGCGATCGCCGCGTCGGCTTGCGCGAGCTGGGCCTGCCGTTCGCCGCCGATCCGGCGGTCACGCGCCACCTGTCGGCGTTCGTCGGCGCGCACCGAAAAGCCACCGCGGTGCTGTTCAACGGCGGCGTGATGAAGGGGCGCCCGCTCCGGCAGCGCATCGTCGAGATGCTCGACTCGTGGTCCGATTCGCCCGAGGACGATCTGAAGGTCTTGACCGGCACCGATCTCGATCTCGCGGTCGCGCACGGCGCGGCGTATTACGGGCTCGTGCGGCGCGGCAAGGGCGTGCGCATCCGCGGCGGCACCGCGCGCGCGTACTACATCGGCATCGAGTCGTCGATGCCGGCGGTGCCGGGGCTGTCGCCGCCGCTCAAGGCGCTGTGCGTCGCGCCGTTCGGCATGGAGGAGGGCACCGAAGCCGAGCTGGAGTCGCGCGAGCTCGGCCTGGTCGTCGGCGAGCCGGCGGAGTTCCGCTTTCTGTCGTCGACCACGCGGCGCGACGATCGCGTCGGCACGCTGATCGAGCAGGTCGACGAATCGCTCACCGAGCTGGCGCCGGTCTCGACGGTGATGGGCGACGAGAAGGCGGCCGACGCCGGCCACCTGATCCCGGTCGACCTGCGCTCGCGCGTCACCGAGATCGGCACGCTCGAGCTGTACTGCGTCGAGAAGAACGGCCCGCGCAAGTGGAAGCTCGAGTACAACGTGCGCGAGAGCGCGGGCGAATGATCCGCGCGGCGTCATGAGCCGGTACGTCGTCGGCATCGATCTCGGCACCACCAACTCGGCGCTGGCGCACGCCGACCTCGAGCGGGCGGCGGCGAAGATCGAAGTCGACGCCATCGCGCAGTTGATCGGCCCCGGCGAGATCGCCGCGCGCCCGACGCTGCCGTCGTTCCTCTACCTCGCCGGCGAGCACGAGCTGGCCCCCGGCGCGCTCGAGCTGCCGTGGCGTAATGCAGACGCATCAAAAAATGATGCAAGCGCATCATCGAATGATGCGGGCGCATCATCGAGAGACGCGATCGCGGTGGGGAAGGCCGCCGTCGGAGAGTTCGCGCGCACGCAGGGGGCGCACGTGCCGGGGCGGCTGGTGGCGTCGGCCAAGTCGTGGCTGTGCCATCCGCGCGTCGATCGGCTGGCGCCGATCCTGCCGTGGGGCGAAGCCGCCGAGGGCGTGAAGAAGATCTCGCCGGTCGACGCCTCGGCGGCGTACCTGCGCCACCTCGCCGGCTTCTGGCGCCACGCGACCGGGCGCCCGCTCGGCGACGAGGAGGTGGTGCTGTGCGTGCCGGCGTCGTTCGACGAGGTGGCGCGCGAGCTGACGCTGCGCGCGGCCGAGCGCGAGGGGCTGCGCCCGACGCTGCTCGAGGAGCCGCAGGCGGCGTTCTACTCGTGGCTGGCCGATCGCACCGCCACGTGGCGCGACGAGCTGGCGATCGGCGACACCGTGCTGGTGTTCGACGTCGGCGGCGGCACCACCGACTTCTCGCTCATCCGCGTGCTCGAGGGCGCGGGCGGCGAGCCGACGTTCGAGCGCACCGCCGTCGGCGATCACCTGCTGCTCGGCGGCGACAACATGGATCTCGCGCTCGCCCGCCGCGTCGAGGGGCGGCTCATGCGCGGCGGCCGGCTCGATCCGCACGGCTTCCAGCAATTGGTGCAGGCGTGCCGCGTGGCCAAGGAGCGGCTGCTCTCGGAGCCCGATCGCGCGGCGTGGTCGATCTCGCTCGCCGGCCGCGGCTCGAAGCTGATCGGCGGCGCGCTGCGCGACGAGGTGGCGCGCGCCGAGGTCGAGGAGCTGGTGCTCGACGGCTTCTTCCCGCGCGTGGGCGCCGACGCGGCGCCGCACAAGAACCCGCGCGCCGGCATCCAGGAGTTCGGCCTCCCCTACGCCGCCGATCCGGCCATCACCCGCCACGCGGCGAGTTTTTTGCGGTTGCATCAAAGTCGCCCGACCGCGGTGTTGTGGAACGGCGGCGTGCTCAAGTCGCCGGCGATCCGCGCGCGCGTGCTGGAGGTGCTGGCGTCGTGGCTCGGCGCGGCGCCGCGGGTGCTGGAGAACCAGGTGCCCGATCTCGCGGTGGCGCGCGGCGCCGCCTACTACGGGCTGGCGCGGCGCGGCCTCGGCGTGCGCATCACCGGCGGCGCGGCGCGCGCCTACTACGTCGGGCTCGACACCGCGCAGGTGGCGCCGGGGCAGCTCACCGCGCTCTGCCTGACGCCGCGCGGGCTCGAGGAGGGCGCCGAGGTCGAGCTGCGCGAGCGCGAGCTGGAGCTGCTCACCAACCGCCCGGTGCGCTTCCGCCTGTTCTCGTCGTCGGATCGCGTGGGCGATCGCGCGGGCGATCTGCTGACCGTGCCCGCCGACGCGCTGGCCGAGCTGCCGCCGATCTACACCGTGCTGCGCTTCACCCGCTCGTCGCACGACACCGCGCTGGCGGTGCACCTGCGCGCGCGGCTGACCGAGCTGGGCACGCTCGAGCTGGAGTGCGTGGCGCGCGGCACCGGCAACGAGCAGGCCGATCGCTGGAAGCTCAACTTCGATCTGCGCGGCGCCGAGGCCGCGAATGATGCACCCGCATCACAAAATGATGCAAGCGCATCACAAGTGGATCCCGGGAAGCTGGAGGCGGCGCTCGCCGTGCTGCGTGCGCTCTATGGCAAGGAGCCGCCGGGCACCGCGCCGCCGCAGCCGGCGGGGGTGATGAAGGCGCTCTCGTCGGTGCTCGGCCCGCGCGACTCGTGGCCGACCACCGCGCTGCGCGCGCTGTGGGAGCCGCTCAAGGAGCTGCGCGGCGGCCGCGGCAAGTCGCCGGCGCACGAGGCGCGCTGGCTCAACCTCGTCGGCTACACGCTGCGGCCCGGCTTCGGCTACCCGCTCGACGACTGGCGCGTCAAGGAGACCTGGCGGCTGTTCAACGCCGGGCTGGTGCACGACAAGGACGACGCCTGCCACCTCGAGTGGTGGATCTTGTGGCGGCGCGTCTCGGGCGGGCTGACCAAGACGCAGCAGGAGGAGGTGTTCAAGCGCATCGCGCCGCACTTCCTCACGTCGTTCGCCAAGAAGGCCGACCGCCGCGCGCCCGGAGCGCAGGAGACCGCGGAGATGTGGCGCGCCGTCGCCAGCATGGAGCGGCTCACCGCCAAGCAGAAGGCCGAGCTCGGCGACGTGCTGATCGCGCAGCTCGAGAAGAAGAAGGCGCCGGAGCACGCGCTGTGGGCGCTCGGGCGGCTCGGCGCGCGCGTGCCGCTGTACGGTCCCGTCGAGGACGTGGTGGGGCGGCACAAGGCCGAGCGCTGGCTCGAGCGGCTGATGGCGCTCGAGTGGAAGGGCGAGCCGTTCGCGCTCGCCGCCGCCGAGCTGGCGCGCTGCGCGGGCGATCGCGCGCGCGACCTCGACGAGCCGCTGCGGCGCCGGCTGGCCGATCGGCTCAAGGCGCTGCCCGACGGCGCGCGCCTGCAGCGCCTGGTGCTCGAGCCGGTCGCGCGCGAGGAGCGCGAGGAGCGGCTGGCGTTCGGCGAGGCGCTGCCGTCGGGGCTGCGCCTGATCGCCGGCTGAGCGCGCGTTCGCGCGTTCGCCGCGTTTGCGCGTTCGCGTTCCTTCGCGCGTGGCCGCGCGGAATACCGCGGCGAACCGACTGCGCCGCGGGCGCGCGTCGTTATGGTGTCGCCATGGCGAACTCCGACGACCGCTTCGACGCCGTGCAGCTCATCGAACGACAGCACCAGCAGGTGCGCGACCTGTTCGTGCGTCTCGACGGCGCCAAGGGCCGCGCGCGCAAGCGCGTGTTCGACGAGCTCGCCACGCTGCTGGTGATCCACCTCGAGCTGGAGGAGCGCCTGTTCTACCCCGAGCTGCGCCGCGGCCCGCTCGCCGAGCGCGTGCTGCGCGCCGCCGAGGAGCACTTGAGCGTGCGCCGCGTGCTGGCCGACCTGCTCGATCTCGAGCTCGCCGACGAGACGTGGAAGCCCAAGCTGCAGGTGATGCGCGAGCAGCTCGAGCTGCACCTCGACGAGGAGGAGCGCGAGATCCTGCCGCGCGTGCGCCGCGAGCTGGGCCGCGAGGGGCTGGCGGCGCTCGGTCAGGAGATGCTGGCGCTGCAGATCTCGATCGAGGAGAGCGCCGAGGGCGCGCCGCTCGACCTGGTGCTCGACGAGACCGAGCGCCCGGCGCCGGCGTAGCGCCGCGCGCCGATGCTCACGGTGGTGAGCGTCGCCTATCCGCCGGCGCCGGTCGGGGCCGACGCGGTGGGCGGCGCCGAGCAGATCCTGACGCTGATCGACGAGGCGCTGGCGGCGGCGGGCGCGCGCTCGATCGTGATCGCGGCCGAGGGCTCGACGTGCGCCGGCGAGCTGCGCGCCATCCCGCGCCCGCGCGGGACGCTCGACGAGGCGGCGCGGCGCGAGGCGCAGGCGCACGCGCGCGCGGCGATCGCGCGGACGCTCGACGAGCGCGCCGTCGACGTGGTGCACCTGCACGGGCTCGACTTCGCCGCGTACCTGCCGCCGCCGGGGCCGCGCGTGGTGGTGACGCTACACCTGCCGCCGGCGTGGTATTCGCCGCGCGCGTTCGCCGCGGCGCTCGAGCGGCGCGACGTGAGCTTCGTGTGCGTGTCGGCGGCGCAGCGCGCCGCGTGCCCGGCCGGCCTCGAGCCGATCGTGATCGCGAACGGCGTGGCGGTGGAGCGCTTCGCCGGGCGGCGGCGCCGGCTCGGGTTCGCGCTCGGTCTCGGGCGCGTCTGCCCCGAGAAGGGCTGGCACCTGGCGATCGACGCGTGCGCGCGCGCCGGCGTGCCGCTGGTGCTCGGCGGCCGCGTGTTCGAGTACACGGAGCACGAGCGCTACTTTCGCGAGCAGGTGGCGCCGCGGCTGGGCGCGGGGGTTCGCTTCGCCGGCGCGCTCGGGGCGGCGCGCAAGCGGCGGCTGCTCGGGGCGGCGCGCGCGCTGATCGCGCCCAGCCTGGCGCCGGAGACCAGCTCGCTGGCGGCGATGGAGGCGCTCGCCTCGGGGACGCCGGTGGTGGCGCTGCGCGCCGGCGCGCTCGGCGAGATCGTCGAGCACGGGCGCACGGGGTTCCTCGCCGACAGCGTCGACGAGCTGGCCGACGGGTTGCGGCGCGCGGGCGAGATCGATGCGGCACTTTGCCGCAGCACCGCCCTCGCCCGCTTCGACGCCGCCGCGATGACCGCGCGCTACCTCGACCTGTACCGCCGCCTCCCCCGCCCCGCACCGCGCGCCGAGCAACCGCATGACGAGCAACGGCGCCCCGAACAATTGCATGTCGAGCAACTGCGCGTCGCGCGCTTGCACGGCGAACAGACGCTCGACGAGCAATCGTACGGCGAACAAACGTGCGGCGAACGAATACTCGACGAACGAACGCTCGACGAACAAACACGCGGCGAACGAACGCTCGACGAACGAACGCTCGGCGAACCAACGCGCCGCGAACCAACGCGCCGCGAACCAACGCGCCGCGAACCAACGCTCG
>DASREC010000362.1:0-5087 GCA_035652295.1 Polyangia bacterium | reverse complement strand
GTAGCGGTGCAGGTCGGGACGCGCCAGCGCGGCCGCCACGTCGTCGAGCGCGGCGCGCGAGAGCGCGAACGGCGACTCGTTGGCGTCGAGCTTGATGACGTTCGGATGCGCCGGAACGTGATACGCGGCGGCGCGGCGCAGCGGCACGCGCACGAGCTCGCGCCAGCGATCGTTGGCGTCGCGCGCGTCGCTCATTCGTCGTTCTCCGTCGGTGGCGTGAGGCGCGCGGTGACCGCGCGGCCGTGCGCGTGCAAGCCTTCGACGTCGGCCAGCCGCACGATGTCGGGCGCCTGCGCGCGCAGCGCCGCCTCGTCGTAGCGCAGGAGCGACGTGCGCTTGACGAAGTCGTAGACGCCGAGCGGCGAGCCGTAGCGCGCCGCGCCGCCCGTCGGCAGCACGTGGTTCGGGCCGGCGAGGTAATCGCCCGCGGCCTCGGGCGTCCACGCGCCGAGGAACACCGCGCCCGCCGTCGAGACGCGCGCCGCCGCCGCGTCTGGATCGGCGACCATCAGCTCCAGGTGCTCGGGCGCGTACTGGTTGGCGAACGCCAGCGCCTCGTCGAGCGAGCCGACCACCAGCGCGACGCCGTGGCGCGCGAGCGACTGCTCCGCGATCGCCCGGCGCGGCAGCGTGGCCACCTGCCGCTCGACGGCGCGCGCCACCCGCGCCGCCAGCTCCGCCGACGGCGTCACCAGGATCGCGTAGGCGTCGGCGTCGTGCTCCGCCTGCGACAGCAGATCGGCCGCCACCAGCCGCGCGTCGGCGCCCGCGTCGGCGACGATCAGGATCTCCGACGGGCCGGCCACCGCGTCGATGTCGACGGCGCCGAACACCTGGCGCTTGGCCTCGGCCACGTACGCGTTTCCCGGCCCGACGATCTTGTCGACGCGCGGCACCGACTCGGTGCCGTACGCCAGCGCCGCGATCGCCTGCGCGCCGCCGATGGCGAACACGCGATCGACGCCGGCGATCTTCGCCGCGTACAGCGTCTCCGGGCTCGGCCCCGGCGTCACCATCACGATCTCGCCGACGCCCGCCACCTTGGCCGGCACCGCCGTCATCAGCACCGACGACGGGTAGCGCGCGGTGCCGCCCGGCACATAGAGCCCGACGCGCTGAAGCGGCGCGACCCGCAGCTCCAGCCGCGCGCCGTCGAGACTTACGCTGTAAGCCTCGTCGAGGACGCGCTGCCGCGAATGAAAATCGGCGATGCGCGCGCGCGCGTGCTCGAGCGCCGCGCGCACGTGGGGCGCCACTTTGTCGGCCTCGCGCTCCCACTCGCCGCGCGAGAGCTCCAGCCCGTCGAGCGCGCGCTTTTCCCATTTCAACGTGAAGGCGCGCACCGCCTGGTCGCCGCGCGCGCGCACCTCGGCGATCACCTCGCGCACGCCGCGCTCCACGTCGGCGCCCGCCGCCGACGCGCGCTCGAGCAGCGCCGCGATCACCCGCGCGCGGTCGGCGTCCTCGGGAAGCGAGAGGCGAAACATGCGCGAACTCTAGCAGACCGGCCGCTTCGAACCCTCGTTGACTTCGAAGCAACCAACGGTATAGTCCCTTCCTTTCGTCGCCTCCCAAAACTGCGAAGGAGCCAGCAACAAATGAGCGATTTCCTCTTCACCTCGGAGTCGGTCACCGAGGGGCACCCCGACAAGCTGTGCGATCAGGTCTCCGACGCCATCCTCGACGCGATCCTGGCCAAGGATCCGGCCGCGCGCGTCGCGTGCGAGACGCTCACCAAGACCGGCTATGTCATGATCGCCGGCGAGATCACCACCAGCTGCTACGTCGACATGCCGAAGATCGTGCGCGAGACGGTGAAGGACATCGGCTACACGCACTCGGACATGGGCTTCGACTACAAGACGTGCGGCGTGCTCTCGGCGATCGAGCAGCAGTCGCCCGACATCGCGCAGGGCGTCGACGGCAAGGGCGTCTACACCAAGGACGAGCAGGGCGCCGGCGACCAGGGCATGATGTTCGGCTACGCGTGCGACGACACCAAAGAGCTGATGCCGATGCCGATCGCGCTGGCGCATCGCCTGTCGCGGCGGCTGGCGCACGTGCGCAAGAAGAACATCCTCGACTTCATTCGCCCCGACGGGAAAACGCAGGTGTCGGTGCGCTATCAAAATGATCGGCCGGTCGGCATCGACACGGTGGTGGTCTCGACGCAGCACGCGGAGGACGTCAAGTACAAGACGCTGCGCGACGCGGTGATCGAAGAGGTCATCAAGAAGGAGCTGCCGCGCGAGCTGCTCGGGCCGAAGACGAAATTCTTCGTCAACCCGACGGGGCGCTTCGTCGTCGGCGGGCCGATGGGCGACTCGGGGCTCACCGGGCGCAAGATCATCGTCGACACCTACGGCGGTTGGGGACGTCACGGCGGCGGCGCGTTCTCGGGCAAGGATCCGTCGAAGGTGGATCGCTCGGCGTGCTACTACGCGCGCTTCATCGCCAAGAACGTCGTCGCGGCCAAGCTGGCGCGCCGCTGCGAAGTGCAGCTCGCGTATGCCATCGGCGTGGCGCAGCCGGTCTCGATCCACGTCACCACGTTCGGCACCGGCGTGATCTCCGAGGGCGCGATCGAGCGGCTGATCCGCGAGCACTTCGACTGCCGGCCGGGCGCGCTCATCCGCGAGCTCGATCTGCTGCGGCCGATCTATCGCCAGACGGCGGCGTACGGCCACTTCGGGCGCTCCGAAAAAGAGTTCACCTGGGAGCAGCCGACCAAGCGCGAGGTGCTCGCCGACGAGGCGCGCTCGATCCAGCCGGTGCGCCACCGCGACGGCGAGTCGTCGGGCAACGGCAACGGCCACAAGGACCCGAGCGCCAAACGCAGCGCGAAAAAGAGTGCGACTTCGCTCACGCCCGCGAATTGATCCGCGAACCAGCGTTCATTGCCGCGGCGTGAAAGCCCGGCCACACCGAAGATCTCCGTCGAGAAACGGCCGCGGGTTACGGCGGGCACAGGTCGTGCTTTGCCCGGCCGCATGCGCGTGACCTTGCTCGGCGTCCTCCTGGCGGCTTGCGGCTGCGCGTCGCTGGCCAACCATCTCACCCACGTCGGCACGGCGGTCGGGCTGGGGCTCACCGCGGCGACGGTGGCGGTGTTCGGCGGGCCGATCGGCGGCTCGCCGGTGGTGAGCGCCTCGGTCGCGCCCGCGCCCGTGGCCGGCGGCGAGGCGGAGGTCACGATCGTCAGCGACACCGCGGCGCCGCCCGCGCCGGCGCAGGCGTACCAGACGTGGATCGTCGCGCGCACGGCGTGCGCCAACGCGCGCGAGTACCACGTGCGCTGCGTGCGCACGCAGCAGCAGGCGTGCTTCTTCGAGACCGACGACGGGTTCGCCTACGACTGCGCCGACGCCGAGTGCAAGACCGTGCCGCCCGAGCTGGGCGCGTGGTGCGCCGGCGGCGCGCAGCAGTAGCCTTACACCGTAAGTCGATTCACCTTACAGCGTAAGTCGATCCGCCTTACAGTGTAAGGCTAGAGCGTGCGGACCTTGTCGCAGGCGGGCTGCGCGCCGAGGGCGCACGCCTTCTGCAGGATCTCCTTGGCGCGCTTCACGTCCTTGCGCACGCCGTTGCCGTGCAGGTACAGCCCGCCGAGCCCCATGCAGCCGAGCTTGTCCTTGCCGTCGCACGCCTTGGTCAGGAGCCGCACGCCGGCCGCCTGGTCGCGCTTCATCACGTCGAGGCCGACGCTGGTGCAGGCGCCCGCCGAGCCGTCGTCGCACGCCTTGGTCAAGAGCTGGTAGCCGCGCGCCTCGTCCTTGGCGACGCCGCGCCCGTCGCGATACATCTTGCCGATCATCTCGCACGAGAACGCGACGCCGCCGTTGCACGCCGCCTGAAAATACTGCGCCGCCTTGGCGTCGTCCTTGGGCACGCCGCGGCCGAGCAGGTACATGCCCGCGAGATCCTCGCACGCCGCCGCGGTGCCGGCGTGACACGCCTCCTCCGTCGACGCCAGCTTCGGCTTGGCCGCGCTGTTGCCGCCGGCGACGGTCCAGCACAGGTCGTTGCACGCGCCCTTGGCTTCTTTGGCCTCGCGGCGGCACGCGTCGTCGGAGCACTTGGCCAGGCTCTCGGCCTGCAGCTCGTCGCAGACGTGGTTGCACTTGTCGAGCTTGCTCTTGCACGCGGCGAGCGAGCAGACGGCGGCGAGCAGCAGGGCGATTTTCATACGGCGAGAGTACGCCGATTCGCGCTGGTTCTTTCAGTGCGACTTCAGCCACGCGGCGATGGCGCGGTGGGCTTCGTCTTCGCGCAGGAGAAACGCGAAGTGGCCGGCGTCGAGCTCGACGTAGCGCGCGCCGGTCCTGGCCGCGTACGCGCGCGCGCGCGACGCGCCGGACATCGCGTCGCGGCGGCCTTGCACCACCAGCGCGGGCACGCCCGGCGCCGGCTGATCGGGCGCGCAGCCGGAGATGAGGATCACGCCGCGAAACGTGCCGCGCATTTTCGGCGCGAGGTGCGCCACGCCGACGGCGCCGTTCGACAAGCCGGCGAGGTAGAGCCGATCGATCCCGCGCCGCCGCGCCAGCGCGACCGTCTTGGCGAGCGTGCGCGCGCCGTGCTCGGTCCACCAGTCGCCGCGCGCGCCCACCGACGGACAATACGTGACGAGGTCGGCCTCCCGCGCCGCGCGCGCCAGCTGCCAGCACGGCAGCGCGAAGCCGCCGGCGAAGCCGTGCAGGAATATGACGGCGCCCTTCGGCTGCGCCACGCCGTCGACGACGATCACGTCGGCGCGATCGGGCGACTCGAGGCCGAGCAGCGTCGGCACCACCGGCGACGGCGCGTCGCCTTCGGCCGCGCGCATGCGATCGTACGCGCGGCGCAGCGCGTCCGGCACCTGGCCCGCGTCGGGGTCGTGCAGCATCCCCGCGGCGACCAGCACGCGCGCGCCCGCCACCGCGACGTCGGCCTCGTCGACGACGCGCGCCGCCCAGCGCGCGCCTTGGTCGTCGGTGGTGGTCATCGTGAGCCGCTCGCCGCGCGCGGCGGTGCAGCCGCGCAGGCCCAGCGTGAGCGCCATCAGCGCCAATCCCGCGCGCGCGAGCTTCGCGCGGCGTCCGACGAGC
>DASREC010000361.1:0-6102 GCA_035652295.1 Polyangia bacterium | reverse complement strand
TTCTCGCTCTTCGCCACCGCGAATCCCGTCGGCCTCTGCAAGTAGCAGGCGGTTGGTTGGTTGGTTGGCAATCCGAGTGACGCGGCAACAAGCGCCGCGCGCTTCTTCCGGAAGACTCGACATGGCGGCAATCGCAGCCCGCGGGGCTTCCCACGCAAAATCAAAACCGCGGTTGCGCCGGCTCGTCGCGGAGACTAGAAATGATGGGTTCACCATCCGAAGGTGCCCATGGCCCAAGCCCCGCTTCAAGCTCCGTTCGCGGTCGGCGGACCGGTCGAGATCGACGCGCAGCTCTCACGCCGGCTGCTCGAGCTGGCGCTCTCCCAAGGCGGCGACTACGCCGACCTGTACTTCGAGTATCGCGCCGGCGCCGACTATTCGTACGAGGACGAGAAGGTCAAGTCGGTCGGGCGCGGCATCACGCTCGGGCTCGGCGTGCGCGTGCTCAAGGGCGACGCCACCGGCTACGCCTATTGCGAGGAGCTGACCTGGGAGGCGATGGCGCAGGTGGCGCGCACCGCCGCGCAGATCGCCTCGGCGGGCAAATCGCCGTCGCCGGTCGACGTGCGCGCGCTGACGATCCCGAGCTTCTATCCCGTCGGCGTGCCGACCATCGAGACGCTGGCGCCGGCCAAGCTCGAGCTGCTTCGCCGCGGCGATCGCGCGGCGCGCGGGTTCGACGCGCGCATCGTCAAGGTGCAGGCGTCGTTCGCCGAGGAGCTCAAGGAGATTCTAGTCGTCACCAGCGACGGGCGGCTGGTGCGCGACCGGCAGCCGCTCATGCGCTTCGGCGTGTACGCGATCGCCGAGGACGGCGCCAAGCGCCAGACCGGCTCGGGCGGCGGCGGCGGGCGCTTCGGCATGGAGTACTTCGACGCGCACCCGCCCGAGGAGCACGGGCGCGAAGCGGCGCGCGTGGCGATCGCCATGCTCGACGCCGTCGACGCACCGGCCGGCTCGATGGAGGTGGTGCTCGGCGCCGGCGACTCGGGAATCCTCTTGCACGAGGCGGTCGGCCACGGGCTCGAGGCCGACTTCAACCGCAAGCAGACGTCCAACTACTCGGGCAAGATCGGCCAGCGCGTCGCCAGCGATCTGTGCACCGTCATCGACGACGGCACCATCGAGCACACGCGCGGCGCCATCAACGTCGACGACGAAGGCAATCTGCCGCAGAAGAACGTCCTCATCGAGCACGGCATCCTGCGCGGCTATCTGCAGGACCACCTGTCGTCGCAGCACTACGGCATCGCGCCGTCGGGCAACGGGCGGCGCCAATCGTTCCGCCACAACCCGCTGCCGCGCATGACCAACACGCTGCTCGCCGCCGGCCCGCACGATCCCGAAGAAATCATCAAATCGACCAAGCGCGGCGTTTTCGCCAAGCGGTTCTCGGGCGGGCAGGTCAACATCTCGAACGGCGACTTCGTCTTCTCGCTGACCGAGAGCTACCTGATCGAAGACGGCAAGGTCTCCGCGCCGCTCAAGGGCGTGAACCTGATCGGCAACGGCCCCGACGTGCTCACCAAGGTGTCGATGGTCGGCTCCGACTTCAAGCTCTCCGACGGCATCTGGACCTGCGGCAAGGACGGGCAGTCGGTGCCCGTCGGCGTCGGTACTCCCACCGTGAAGATCGCCGCCATCACCGTCGGCGGGACCAAGGCGTAGTCATGGCGCTCGAGACCAAGGAGCTGGTGGACATCGCGGCGCGCGCGTGCGAGCTGGCGAAGCGGTACGGCGCCGACGGCGCGGAGGCGCAGGTGCAGGCGGGCGGCGAGCTGCAGTGCAAGGTGCGGCTGGGCGAGCCGGAGTTGGTGCAGGAGGCGTCGTCGAAGGCGCTCGGGCTGCGCGTGTTCCGCGACCAGCGCGCGGCGATCACGTACACGTCCGATCTTTCGCCGTCGGGGCTCGAGCGTTTCGTCGCCGACTCGGTCGAGCTGGCCAAGCTGGCCGAGCCCGATGAGCTGAACCAGCTCCCGCCCGCCGATCAATTCGCGCGCGAGCTGCCCGAGCTCGAGCTGTTCGATCCCGAGGCGCTCACCACCACCGCGGCCGAGGCGCTCGAGATCTGCAAGCGCGCCGAGGCGGCCGCGCGCGCGTTCTCGCCCAAGGTGACCAACTCCGAGGGCGCGACCTACGGGCGCGTGGCCGGCGGCGGCGCGTTCGCCAACACCGCCGGTTTCGCCGGCGGCTATCGCGGCACCTACCAGTCGCTCGTCGTCGAGCCGATCTGCGACGACGCCGACGGCAAGAAGCGCAACGGCCACTGGTGGACCGCCGATCGTTTTCGCGCGCGCCTGCAGGACGCCGAGGAGGTCGGCCGCGAAGCCGCGCGCCGCACCGTCGCCAAGCTGGGCGCCGAGAAGATCGCCACCGGCGAGTTGCCGGTCGTGTTCGATCCGGAAGCGGGGCGCGCGCTCTTGCGCCTCCTGTTCAGCGTCATCTCCGGCGGCGCCATCTACCGCAAGTCGAGCTACCTGCTCGGGCGCGAGGGCACCCCGGTCGCCTCGCCGCTGGTCACCGTCGTCGACGATCCGCTGATCAAGCGCGGCCCCGGCTCGCGCCCGTTCGACGGCGACGGCCTGACGTCGCGCAAAAACCTGGTCGTCAACAAAGGCGTGCTCGAGACGTTTCTCCTCGACACGTACTCGGCGCGCAAGCTCGGGCGCGTGTCGAACGGCTGCGCCGGCCGCGGCGTCGGCGGCGCGCCGCACGTGACCACGTCCAACTTCGTGCTCGAGCGCGGCGAGACCGCGCCGGAGAAGATCCTCGCCGGCGTCGAGCGCGGGCTCTACGTGACGGAGATGATGGGCTTCGGGTTCAACGCGGTCACCGGCGACTTCTCGCGCGGCGCCGGCGGCTTCTTGATCGAGAAGGGGCAGCTCGGCCAGCCGGTGACCGAGGTGACCGTCTCGGCCAACTTCGACGACCTCCTGCGCGACATCGACGCCGTCGGCACCGATCTCGACCTGCGCTCCTCGACGGCGTGCCCGACCTTCCGCGTGCGCAAGATGATGGTGGCCGGCAAGTAGCTCAGGGCTTGCCGGCGAACAGCGACGCGAGCTTCGCGACCACCTCGTCGTGCACGACGCCGTTCGAGGCGATCAGGCCGCGCACGTTGCCGAGCTCGCGCCCGCGGTAGCCGAGCAGCTCGCCGTGCACGTCGGTGAGCCGCCCGCCCGCTTCGGCGAGGATCGCCTCGGGCGCGCACGCGTCCCACAGCTTCGAGTGGCTGGCGGGATTGACGTACAGGTCGCGCACGCCGCGCGCGATCAGCCCGAGCTTGAGGCCCACCGAGCCGACGTTCAGCTCGTCGGTGATGCCGAGCCGCGCGCGCACGTGATCGATGGTCTCGTCGCGGTGCGACTTGGACGCCACCATGCGGATCGCCGTCAGCTCGGCCACGTCGCTCACGTGCAGCCGCTCGGCCGCCGCGCCGCCTTCGATCAGCCACGCGCCTTGTCCGCGCGCCGCCCAGTAGAGCCGATCGCCGAGCGGCTGGTACACCACGCCGAGCGCCGGCCGCTCGCCGATGAGCAGCCCGATCATGGTCGCGAAGCCTTCGTGCCCGCGGATGAAGTCTTTGGTGCCGTCGAGCGGATCGATCATCCACACGCGCTCGGCGGTGAGCCGCGAGCCGTCGTCGGGCGCCTCCTCGCTCAGCAGCCCATCCGAGCCGAAGCGCGCGCTGAGCCCGTCGACGATCAGCTGATTGGCCTCGCGGTCGGCGCGCGTCACCGGCTCGTCGCCCAGCTTGCGCTCGACGGTGAGCCCGGTCGCGTGCAGCGCGAGGATGTGCGCCCCCGCCTGCCGCGCGAGCCGCTGCGCCAGCTCCAGCTCGTCTCTGAGGTCTAGCTCCATCGGCAGAGAGTAAGCACCATCGCGCGCGAGAAGTCAGCTACTCGATGTCGAGCGCGCCGACCCACGCCTGGATCGCCGCCGTGTCGTCGTTGGGGTCGGTGATCTCGACGACGAAGTAGAACGACGAGCCCTCGAGGCCGGGAAACATCGGCGCGTCGACGGTGATCGGGATGATGTCGCCCGGCATCGCGGTGCCGTGATCCGGCGTCAGCGTGGCGACGGTGAACGCCTTCCAGCTCATCGGCTGCGGCGCGCCCGTCGAGAACGCGACCAGGTTGAGCGTGGTGTGGCCCTGCGCGGCGACCTGCACGTCGCTCGGCTGCATGCCCATATTGAAGTACGGACCCGCGGGCGCGGGCACGCAGGGATCGAGCCCGCCGTGCGCCGCCGCGACAGCCGAGTAGAAGCGCGACACCGTGTACGAGCGCGTGCCGCCGTCGGGCCCCGCGCCCGCGACGTCGAGCTGCCCCGGCACCATGCACATATCGCCGACCTCGAGCGCCAGCTTCCAGCCGAGCTGCCAGCCGGGATCGGTCGCCGGGTGCGGATCGGTCGCCGACTCCGCCATCTCGTGGCTGTCGGTCCACGTCAGGTTGTCGAACACCGAGAGCCGCTTCGAAGGATCCTGACATGGCAGCTCGACGAGGAACGGGTGGTGCGGCGGATCCGAGGTCTCGAAGTGATAGCCGCTGAAGCTGTTGCACGCGTTGGCCAGCGACTGGCCTTCGAACGACACGACGTCGGCGCCGAACACGAAGTCGATCACCGTCTCGTCGGTCTCGGGAATCTCGTGCGCCGCGAACAGCCCCTCGACGATCGCCGACTCCTCGTTCTGCGTGATGGTCTTGGGGCGCGCGCCCGGGATCACGTAGACGCCGCGCGCGGTGCCGGCGCCGACGCCGTACTCGGCGAGCGACTGCGTCCAATACGGCGACGCGAACATGGCGGCGTGGAACGCGTCGATCTCGGCGCCGAGCGCCTCGTCGCCGGCCCACACCAGCGTCCAGAGCTGCATCGCCTTCAGCGTCGGGCCGCCGTGCGCCACCATCGGCGGCTCGGGCGGCTGCAGGTTGGCGCGCACCGCGAGATCCTCGATCACGGCGGGCGGCGTGAGGTCGTGTTGATCGGGCGCCGAGCCGTCGCAGGCGGCGGCCGCGAGCGCGAAGGCGAGCACGTACTTCATGCGGAGGAGGGTATCAGCTAGGCGATTTCGGCGGTGGCGTTCGAGAGCACGACCTTGCCCTCTTGCGTCGAGGTGGTGACGATATATTGGTGCCCATCCATTTTCCAGCCGCGCGTGGTCAGCGTGTCGCCGGGGAACACCACGCCCGAGAAGCGCGCCGCGAACGACTTGAATTTGGCCGGGTCGCCGCCGCACGCGCCGCGCAAGATCGCGCGCCCCGCGTGGCCGAAGGTGCAGAGCCCGTGCAGGATCGGCCGATCGAATCCGCCGAACTTGGCCATGTTGGGATCGGCGTGCAGCGGATTGACGTCGCCCGACAAACGATAGAGCAGCGCCTGCTCCCGCGTGGTCGCCTCGACCACTTCGAAGTCTGGCGCGCGCGAGGGCGGATCGGCCTTGACCGCCTCCGGCCCGCGCTCGCCGCCGAACCCGCCCTCGCCGCGCACGAAGATCGAGAACACGTTATCGAACACCGCCTCGTTCTTCTCGTCGGTGGTCTTGGCCTCGACGACCACCAGCGCGCCCTTGCCCTTGTCGTAGATGCCTTTGACCTCCGACGTGGTCTTGAGCGTCGCGCCCGGCGGAATCGGCCGGTGCAGGATCACCTTCTGCTCGCCGTGCAAGATCATCATCGGGTTGGCGCCGAGATCGCCCGCCACCGAGATCATGGCCGCGAACGACGGCACCACCGCGAACGTCGGCAGCACCTTGGGCCCGCGCCCCTCGTACAAGAACTCGAGCTCCTCGACCTTCGCGCCCACGCCGAGCGCGTAGAGCACGGTGTCCTTCCAGTTGTAGGTGAACGGCATCGCATCCGACTTCTTGCCCACGAGTCCGGTGTTGATGGCCATGCGGTCTCCTTCCGGTTTGGTTCAGTGCACCACGCGCGCGCCGAGCTTGCCGATCCCGTAGCACACGGCGGTGCCCGCGAGCCCCATGAAAAGCGTCTCCAGCGCGCCGCGCACGAGCGAGCGCTGGGTGAAGCGCGACTTGGCCACGCCGACGAGCGCCAGCGCCGCGCTGGTGGCGACGAGCGACGCGTCGAGCGCGCGGTGCCA
>DASREC010000360.1:0-21464 GCA_035652295.1 Polyangia bacterium | reverse complement strand
CGTGCGTTGAACTGCGGCTGCGGGCCGGGCGGGAGCAGCGACCCGTCGGTGGTCGAGTCGGTCGAGCACGGCAGCCGCGCGTCGAGCTTGCCCGGCAGCAGGTCGTGCTCGAGCAGATAGACGTTTCCCTGTTTGCTACCGAACGCGGTCAAACCCAATTCGGGCGTCAAGATCGGCGAATCGCCGCCGACGTCGATATCGGCGTCGTCGAGCGCGCAATGATTGAACGGCGTATAGGTCCCGCTCAATGTCAAAGGCGGCGCCCAGCGCAATAACGATTCGGCCCAATATCCCGGCTTCGGGCCGGTCTCGCCGTTTCCCGTCGTGGCGTAGACGTTCCCCGCGGCGTCGACGGCAGCGCCGCCCGGCGCCCACATGCCGCCGTTCGACACCACGCTCGCCGACGGCGCGCCCGCAAACGCGGCCACGACTTTGATCTGCCGCGTATCGATCGCGACCATCCAACCGGGCGAGGTATCGTTTTGCGATCCATAACCCGCATAAAGATATTCGCCGCCGGGGCTGAGATTGAGCGCCGCGCGCTGATACATATATTGCGCGTCGCGAAACAACGCCGGGCCGTTTGCGTTCACCGGATTCAACGTCGACGGATTGATGTCGGCCGGCCAGCCGGGCAGGACCTGGCCGTTGGTGAGGTCGACGGCGAACACCTGCCAGCCGGCGGCGGCGTCCTCCGACGCGACGTAGAGGCGCGGCGGCGTGGCCTGCGTGTCGATGAACGGCGTCGACAACACGCCGAGCGCCACGCCGCCGTCGAGCCCGGCGATCGCGGCCGGTTTGTTGAGCTGCGTGCGCCACAGGATCTTTCCCGCCGGCAGATCCTGCCCGGCGATGGTTTGCCGGCACGCACTGACCGCGTACACCCACGCGTTCGACGTCGCGGCGAACACCACGCTCGCCGGCGTTCCCGAGATCATCACATTGTCGAGATATAACGGCGACGCATATAAACGCGGCGGATACGATTGACCGCCGATCGATACCGAATCGAATGGCTCCGAATCCCAGATCCAGTTGAAGGACGGATCGGCGACCGATTGCGGCGTCAAATGGGTCTCGAGTGGATTCCAGCCGGTGCGCGCGCGATCGCCGTGAAAGGCGTAGCTCGCCAAAGGCGGTTCGCCCGCCGGGCAGCGCGGATTGAGCGGCGCGAGCGGATTGGCGGCGTGGTCGCGGTGACAGCCGGGCGCCGTGAGCGCGAGCCCGAGCCCGAGCCCGAGCGCCAGCGAAACGGCGCAAAACGATTTCATGCCGCGGACGATAACAAATGCGCGCGAATCACGCCGAGCGTCGGCGGCGGCGCAGCCCGAGCCACAACGCGCCCGTCGCCGCCAGCAGCGCGAGCGACGCGACCAGCGGCGAGCCCGACGGCGCCACCGTGCACCCGCCCGAGCCGCTGAACCCATGCTGCGCGAGAAAATTATTGATCTGCTTGTCGTTGGTGCCGACCAGCGTGCCGAGCCCGGTCGGCCCCATCTGGTACCAGCTCTCGGCGGCCGGCATCGAGTCGATCAGCATCGTGCTCTGCGCCGTGTTGTCGACGTAGACGTAGCGCCCGTCGTCGAGGACGATCTTGACCGGGTCGTCGTAGTTGCAGCCGTAGTAGCCGTCGGCGGTGTGCAGGTTCGAGACGTCGGGCAGCTCGCTGTTGTACGCGAACGTCGGATCCTTGGTCATCTGCGCCGGCGAGATCTCGGTGAACAGGCGCGTCAGGTACGGCAGCCGCGCGAACAGCGCCGCCGCCGATTGCAGCGGTGCGACGATCTTCATGTTGATGTCGTCGGTCATTCCAACCGGATCGAACGCGAATCCGGCGAGCGCGTCGCGATAGAACGACAGGTTGTTGTAGAACGACTGCTCCGGCACGCCCTGCGAAATCAAGCTCTGCGGCTCCGGGATCCATTTGCGCAGGATATCGAGCAATAACGAATTGCCGGTGAATCCCTCATTGATGAGTATTTGAACGTAGGCGATCGGATCGGTGGTGCTGCGCAATAGAGCGAGATCGTAGCGCGAGGTATCGAACGCGCCGTCGACGACGCTCGACGAGCCGGCGAACTCGGTGACGAACGCGTTGCCGCCCGCCTCGAGCGCCGCCTCGCTCACCACCTGTTTGTAGTTGTAGCCGCCCGAGCGCCAATCGATGCGCAGCCAGTTGGGGCGCACCTCGTAGAAGTTGGTCGGCACCGCGCGCGCCGAGCCGAGGAGGAACGCGGTGACCTCCATATTATTGATCGCAGCGACGGCGGTGAGGCGCAGCGGCACGCACGGCTCCGAGCCGGCGAAGTGCAAGACGATCGGTTGAATGTCGGTGGCGGTCGCGCCGGCGTGCAGCTTGAGCGCGACGAAGTAGTCGTTCTCGACGACGTAGGGATCGATCAGCACCTCGGCTTCGGGCGTGAGGTTGTAGTTGTTCGAGCGCAGCCAGGTGGCGAGCGCCTTGGGATCGCTCGATTGCAGCACCACGCTGTCGTACGGCCCGACGGTGGATTGCGAGATCACGTTGACCGGGGGCGCGCCGCCGTCGCCGGCGAACACGCCGAGATCGGAGGCGGCGGAGAAGCCGGGCGAGCCGTTCTGCGCCTCACCGCCGAAGCCGCAAAACCCCGGCGCGTGATAGCGCAGGTTGAACTGCGGGGCGGTGCGCTGCGCGAGCGCGCTGAACACCGCGTCCGATCCCACCGACAGCGTCGGCACCTGGCGCGTCGGCACCACCCACGCGAAGTCGGCGTCCGAGCCGGTGTAGCTGATCTGAACGTGGACCTCGATGCCGCTCGAATCGACGGCGAACAGGATCTTTTCGCCCGATTGATCGATCGGCGCGCGCGAGCAAAAGAACCCGCCGCAAGCGCTCGCCACGCGCGCGGCAAACAGCGACGCGCAAAACGCCAACACTGGAATCAGCCGCTTCATGCGCCCCTCCGATTGGCCGCGATCACGGCCGCACCGCGCGACTACACGAACCGCGCCAGCGCGCGCGTCCAACGATTTCGCGCCGATTCCCGTCGAGCCCGCGCCCGAATCCGGGCGCGAATGTCAGAGATGGTTATTTGCGGCGGTGCGGCGGTTTGCCGGCGAGGCCGAGCGCGGGGACGGGCGAGGTGATCACGTTCGGGAGCGCGACCGTGCCGCGCGGCGCGTTGGCGAGACCGCGCGCGGCGGTGGGCTCGTGCGCGGCGCCGTTCGGCGGCTCGCCGCTCCAGTCGTCATAGGTCGGCTTGGCGCATTTGACCGGCCCGCTCCAATAGTGGCGGATGATGTAGCGCCCCTGAAAGTTGTTCTCGCCGCTCTCGACGATCTTGGCGCCGGCGTCGTCCGATTGGCCGTTCCACTGCGAGCGGCCGCCCATCACCGGTTTGGCGGCGCGAAAGATCAAATCCTCCGACAATGTCTTTTGATCGTAACGCGTGTGCAAACGAGTCAAAACCCAGCCGGTGCCGCCGCCGTAGAATCCGCCGAGGCCGCCGCCCTGCGCGCGCGGCTGATCCTGGCCGGCCACGTCGCCGCCGAGGGTGGCGAGGTCGCTCGGCTCGAGCGGCGGCGTCGGGCAGGGATCGCACGAGCTGGTTTGCCACGCATATTCGGTGACCACCGCTTTGCCGTTCATTTTGATTAACGTTTGATCGAATAATTCGGCATAAAACGCGGGAAACGATTTGCGGACCTCGTCGACCACCTCGAGGTTGGTGGGGATGAAGACGTTGGGATAGTTCGCGACTTCGTAGCGCGACGTGGGATGGAGGATGTAGACGATCAAATCCTGTTTGCCGTTGGCGTTCAATAAACCGAGGCGCACCGGCAAACGCAGCTCGTTCGATTCGAAGGCCACGCGCAGCGGCGACAGCACCACCACGCCATGATCGTCGCGATGGACCTTTTGGATGTTCACCTTGGCGACGAAGAACTTCATCTGCTCGCGCACGTAGGGCGCCAGCGCGCCGGCCGCGCCGTCGGGGATGTGGTACTTCTGCTCGCGCAGCCACGCGTCGAGCCCGCCCGAGTCGCGCGCCGAGAGGATCACGATCTCGTATTCGCCGACGGCGAAGCGCGCCTCCACCTTGACGCCGTGATCGGCGCCGCCGCCGCCCACGCCCATGACGTTGGCCATGCCGGGCGCCGACGGGAAGATCGTCACCGGCGGCTTGCACGGATCGCGCTCCCAATATTCCACCAGGCGCGGCGCCGACAGCGCGTCGATGTGATCGAACACGTCGGCCGGCAGCGTCTTGACGTCCTCTTTGTGCAGCACCACCGGCACCGGCACCACCATGGCGAAGCTCTCGGGCGGGCCCTGGTAGTTGTTCGACATCGTCATGACCGTGTGATTGCCCTGGCGGAGCAGCGCCACCTGCGAGGCGTTGTTGCTCAGCTTGGCGTTCGAGCCGGCGACGAAGAATCCGCAGAACGCCGCCGCCGGCGACGCGTGGAGCGCGACGGCGACGCAGAGCGCGAGCTTGCGCATGAAGGCCCCCGATTGAAGTGAAGCGCGACTTTAACATTGAATGGGCGCGCGCCGCGCTTAGACCGTCGTCACCGGCATGCAAAATCCGCCCAATGACGAACGCGTGGCGCGGCTGTTCGAGCGCTTGCGGCGCGACGACCGGCTGGTGAGCCGGCGGCCCGCGTCGACGTATCGCCTGCAGCTCACGCCCGAGTTCGGGTTTCGCCGCGCGGCGGAGGTGCTGCCGTATCTCGCGGAGCTGGGCGTCACCGACGTCTACCTCTCGCCGATCCTGCCGGCGTCGCCGGGATCGCCGCACGGCTACGATGTGGTGGCGTACGGCGAGCTGCGCGCCGATCTCGGCGGCGCGGAGGGATTCGCCGAGCTGGCGGCGCGCGCGCGCTCGCTCGGCCTCGGGCTGCTGGTCGACTTCGTGCCCAACCACATGGGCATCGGGCCGACGAATCCCTGGTGGCTCGACGTGCTGGAGAACGGGCCGTCGTCGGTGTACGCGCCGTATTTCGACATCGATTGGCGGCCGGTGAAGCTGGAGCTGGAGAACAAGGTGCTGGTGCCGGTGCTCGGCGATCAGTACGGCGCGGTGCTGGAGCGCGGCGAGTTGCGGCTGGCGCGCGACGGCGGCGCGTTCGCCCTGGAATATTTCGAGCACCGGTTTCCCATCTCGCCGCGCTCGGTGCCGCGGCTGTTGCGCCACCGCATCGACGAGCTGCAGGCGGAGCTGGGCGAGGCGGACATCCAGCTCCAGGAGCTGCTGTCGATCCTGACCGCGCTCGAGAAGCTGGCGCCGCGCCACGAGGTCGATCCGGGAAAGGTCGTCGAGCGCGCGCGCGAGAAGGAGGTCGCCAAGCGGCGCTTGCAGGCGCTGTTCGAGTCGAGCCCGCGCATCCTGCGCCACGTCGACGACGCGGTGGCGGCGTTCAACGGGCGGCCGGGCGACGCGCGCAGCTTCGATCTGCTGGCCGAGCTGCTCGACGCGCAGGCGTATCGGCTGGCGCACTGGCGCGTGGCGGGCGAGGAGATCAACTACCGGCGCTTCTTCGACATCAACTCGCTGGCGGCGATCCGCATGGAGGACGAGCGGGTGTTCGCCGAGACGCACCGCTTGATCCTCGGGCTCGTGCGGCGCGGCGAGATCTCGGGGCTGCGCATCGATCATCCCGACGGGCTCTACACGCCGACCGCGTACTTTCGCACGCTGCAAGTCGCGTTTCTCGTCGAGCGGGCGCGCGCGCTGCACCAGGCGGACGGCGGCGACGACGCGGAGTTTGCTGCGCTGGAATCGGAATTGCGCGCGCGCGTGAACGCGGCGCTCGACGGCGATTCGCTGCCGCGCAAGCCGATGTACGTCGTGGTCGAGAAGATCCTCGAGGGGCGCGAGCGCATGCCGGCGTCGTGGTGCGTCGACGGCACCACCGGCTACGAGTTCCTCGGCTGCGTGAACGGGCTGTTCGTCGACGCCGAGAATCGGCCGGCGTTCGATGCGCTGTACGCGCGCTTCATCGGCCGCGCCATCGACTTCAACCAGCTCGTCTACGAGACCAAGAAGACGCTGATGGCCTCGTCGATGGCGAGCGAGCTGGCGGTGCTGTCGCACGCGCTCAACCGCATCAGCGAGGCGGATCGGCGGACGCGCGACTTCACGCTCGGCGCGCTCGGGCGCGCGCTCGCCGAGTACGTGGCGTGCCTGCCCATCTACCGCACCTACGTCGAGGGCACCGGGCCGGGCGACGTCGACGAGCGCGACCGGCAGTACATCGAGTCGACCATCGCGCGCGCGCAGCGGCGCTCGCTCAGCCTCAATCGATCGCTCTATCAATTTTTGCGCGACATCCTGCTGCTGCGCCATCCGGCCGAGCTGCCCGACGAGGCGCGGCGCGATCGCGTCGAGTTCGTGCGCAAGCTGCAGCAGGTGACCGGGCCGGTGACCGCCAAGGCGCTCGAGGACAGCGCGTTCTACGTGTACCAGCGGCTGGTGTCGCTCGACGAGGTGGGCGCCGATCCGGCGGCGTTCGGCGTCTCCGTCGAGGAGTTTCATCGCGCGAACCGCGAGCGGCTCGAGCACTGGCCCGGCAGCTTGAACGCCACGTCGACGCACGACACCAAGCGCTCGGAGGACGTGCGGCTGCGCATCGACGCGCTGTCGGAGATCCCCGACGAGTGGGAGGCGCGGCTCGCGCGCTGGGCGTCGCTCGCGCGCGGGTTCAAGCGCGACGTCGACGGCGCGCCGGCGCCCGACGCCAACGACGAGCTCATGTTCTACCAGACGCTGATCGGCGCGTGGCCCGACGGCGGCGCCGGCGAAAATTTCCGCGCGCGCGTGACGGCGTATCTGGAGAAGGCGCTGCGCGAGGCCAAGGTGCGCTCGAGCTGGACCAACCCCGACGAGGCGTACGAGTCGGCGATGCGCGACTTCGCGCTGGCGGTGATGGAGTCGCGCGCGTTCGTCGAGGACTTCGCGCCGTTTCAGCGGCGGGTGGCGCGCGCGGCGCGGTGGTCGTCGCTGTCGCAGGTGGCGATCAAGATGGCGTCGCCGGGCGTGGCCGACGTGTACCAGGGGTGCGAGCTGGAGGATCTGTCGCTGGTCGATCCGGATAATCGGCGGCCGGTCGACTTCGCGCTGCGCGCGCGGCTGCTCGACGAGGTGAAGCGGCGCGCGCAGGAGGGCGGCGCGCAACGGGCGGCGTACGCGCGCAAGATCTCGCGCGGCGACGCGCTCGGCGATGGGCGGGCGAAGCTGCTCCTGACGCGCGAGGCGCTGCGCTTCCGGCGCGCCGAGCCGGAGCTATTCACGCGCGGCGCGTACCTGCCGCTGGCGGTCGAGGGCCCGGAGGCGGGCCGCGTGGTGGCGTTCGCGCGCGCCGGGCTGCGCGACGGGGCGCTGCGCGCGGCGATCTGCGTGGCGCCGCGGCTGGTGATGCGCTGGGCCGACGCCGGCGACGACGTGCCGTGGCGCGGCCGCGTCAAGCTCCCCGAGGAGCTGCGCGCCGCCGACAGCTTCACCGACGTGGTCACCGGCAAGCGCGTCGCCGCGCGCCACGGCAGCCTCGCGCTCGCCGAGCTGCTCGCCGACTTCCCCGTCGCGCTCCTGCGCGCCGGCTGATTTCCCGTCGAGACTTACGGTGTAAGGCGGATCGACTTACGGTGTAAGGTTACGGGTCGGCGAGGCCGGTGAGATCGGGGACGGCGCCGTCCATGATGCGGACCGAGAGGTCGCGCGTCAGCGAGTCGGTCTGCTGGCAGCTGTGCGGCATGCGCCCGAAGTCGCAGACCAGCCCGGCGGCGCACTCCTCGGAGGAGGCGCACTGCTGGCCGACGCCGACCGGCCCGGAGTCGCACGAGCCGAGCGCGCCGAGCAGGATCGCCAGCAGCCAGCGACGAGAGATCGGCATGGCTCAAGATACCACAGGTGGCGGCGGCGCCTGAAATCGGCGCACCACGCGCGCGACCAGCAGCAGCGCGACCACCGCCAGGCCGGTCGTCAGGCCCCACCACAACCCGCGCGGGCCGAGGCCGAAGCGGAACGCCAGCAGCCAGCCGATCGGCAGGCCGAGGATCCAGTAGCCGACGAAGTTGATCACCGCCGCCGCGCGCGTGTCGGCGGCGCCGCGCAAGATGCCGCAGCCGACCGCCTGCGTGCCGTCGAAGATCTGGAACAGCGCCGCGATCGAGATCAGCTCGGAGGCCGCCACGCCGACGCGCGCGTCGTCGGTGTAGACGTGCGCCAGCTCGAGCGGCGCGGTGAAGAACAGGAGCGCCGAGATCACCATCACCGACGCGCCGACGGCGAGCGCCACCATCGCCGCCAGGCGCGCGCCGTCGGGATCGCCGCGGCCGATGGCGTTGCCGACGCGCGTCGCCGCCGCCTGGCCGATGCCGAGCGGCACCATGAACGACAGGCTCGCCAGGTTGAGCGCGATCTGGTGCGACGACAGCGCCAGCGCGCCCATCGAGCCGATCAAGAGGCCGGCCGCGGTGAAGACCCACATCTCCAAACCCGACTGCAAGCCGATCGGCACGCCGATGGCGAGCATGCGTCCGTACGGCGCGAGCGCGCGCAGGCGGCGATCGGGCGCGCGCCAGATGTCGCGCAGCTTCGGCAGCGCGAGCGCGATCATCACCGCCAGCATCAGCCAGCGGCAGATGGTCGTCGACCACGCCGAGCCGGGCACGCCGAGCGACGGCATCCGGAAGCGCCCGTACATCAGCCCGAGGTTGCCGAACACGTTGGCCACGTTCGCCACCACCACCGCGATCAGGATCGGCCGCACCACGCTCATCGCCTGCAGCGTCTGGCGCACCGCCACGAACAGGAAGAACGCCGGCACCGACGGCGTCAGCGCGCGCACGAACGGCGCCGCCACCGCGATCACCTCCTCCTTCTGCCCGAGCGCGCGCAACACCGGCGCGGCGTATTGGAACAGCAGCATGTAGGGCAGCGACATCAGCACGGCGAGCACGAGCGCGCGCTGCAGCGACGCCGACACCGCGTCGCGATCGCCCGCGCCCCACGCCTGCGCCACCAGCGGATCGAGCGCCTGCAGCGTGCCCATGCCGAGGATCATCGAGCCCCAGGAAAAAATATTTCCCAGCGCGACCGCGGCCAGCGCGACGTCCGAGTAGTGGCCGACCATGATGGTGTCGACCACGCCGAGCAGCATCATGCCGAGCTGCGTGGTCAGGATCGGCACCGCCAGGCGCAACAGCGCGCGCGTCTCGTCGAGGTAGCGCTGGCGATCGATCACGCCTCGTCGATCACGGCGAGGACTTTTCCTTCGTCGACGGCTTCGCCTTCCTTGATCTTGATCTCGCGCACCGTGCCGGCGCACGGCGCCTCGACGGGCATCTCCATCTTCATCGATTCGAGGATGATCACGGTGTCGCCTTCGCTCACCGACTTGCCGGCGGGCGCTTCGATCTTCCACACCGTCCCGGTGATGTGCGCCTTCACCTCGGTCGCCATTCGCGCGCTCTCCTTTTGCGTTACTTGGGGATGATCATCGGGTCGATCTTGGCCGGCACCGCGCTGAACTTGAGCGCGATCGAGAGCCCGTCGACGAAGCGGTAATTGCCCTTGGCGTCCTTGGCGAGCACGCACGGCGCGGTGGGCGTGGAGGTGATGATGGTGCCGTCGCCGTCCTTGCAGGTGTCGACGTGGGCGCTCATGCCCGGCGTCGGGGTCGCCTGCCAGAAGGTCTCGATGCCGTCGCCGTCGACGTCGATGTCGACCAGCGGATGGTTGTCCTTGTCGACGTCGAGGCCGAGCACGCCGGCGATGCCGCCGAGCATGATGGCGTCGAGCAGCGACTGGTCGGGCTTGATGAACGTGCCGGCGGAGATGCCGGTGATCTGCCCCATCGTCACCGCCTCGATCACGCCGCCGAGCAGGCCGTTCGACGCCGTGGTCAGCTTCTGCGACGTGTTGTCGGCGAGATCCATCTGCAGGTGCGCGCCCGAGAGCAGCAGGTTGATGTTGATGTTCTGGAACGGCGCGGAGAAGTTGAACAGGTCGGGGCCGGCGGTGAATTGATTGTTGGTGACGAAGCCGTCCTTGAAGGTGATGAGCGGGTTGTTCGACGGATCGAACGACATCTGCGTGACCTGCACCTTCACGTCGTTCATCTTGAACGGATCGCACGACGGATCGTTGTCGGGGATGCCGTCGCAGTCTTGATCGATGCCGTCGTCGCAAATATCTTTCGCGCCCGGGTGGCGGCTCTTGGCGAGCGCGAGGTTGGTGGCGTCGTTGCGATCGTCGCAGTCGCCCATCGAGAGCGAGTAGCCGTCGCCGTCGAGATCCATGTCGGCGAGCGCGCCCGACGGCTTCTGTCCCTTGGTGGCGTTGTCGGCGAAGCCGTCGCAGTCGTCGTCGAGGCGGTTGCTCGCGCGCGCGCCGGTCTCGTCGGTGTTCGGGCGCACGTTGGGATCGGTGTCGAGGCAGTCGCCGGCGGGGAACATGCCGGAGAGATCCCACGTCGTGTCCTTGCCGTCGCCGTCGCGGTCCTTGTTGAACTTGCCGACGTAGAAGGCGAGCTTGGTGCACGCGTCGTTGGTCTCGCCCATGTAGCCCCACAGCTCGATCGGGATCACGATGCTGTGCGCCTTCATGAAGGTCGCGGTGATCTGCGTGTTGGCGAGCGCGCCGAGCGCCGACAGCTTGTTGTCGATGGTGCCGTTCTTGTCGAGGTCGAAGCCTTCGTTGGCGTCGGCGATCGCGAGCGCGGAGACCACCATCTGGCGGTCGCCCATGAAGGGCACGACGGTGGGGCCTTTGCACTCGGGCACGGGTTTGAACGGATCGGCCTTCGTGTTACATCCGAGCGCGAACGTGGCGCCGACGAGGAGAAGGAACGGACCCCGCATGCATCCCTCCAAGAATTTGTGGAGCGCGGCCAGCATCGCATCGCGCGTCGTGATCGTCAACTTGGTGACGTGGATGTGCGCGTCGGGGACAGCGCTTGCACACCCGGAGTTCTCGGCGACGCTCACCAACCGCTACGTCAAGCTCAGCCTGTTGTCGGCGAACGAGCTGCGGCTGGCGTACACGGTGATGTACGGCGCGGCGCCGGCGCTGGCGGCGCGGCGGGCGGCGGACGCGAACCGCGACGGCAAGCTCGACGACGCGGAGACGCGCGCGCTCGGCGCGCGGCTGGCGGAGGAGGCGTCGCGCGGGATCGAGCTGACGGTCGACGGCGCGCGCGTGACGTTGAAGTTCGAGGAGCCGCAGGTCGGGCTGGCGGGCGCGGAGGTTCAGGCCAATCCGTTCTCGATCGATCTGATCGCGCGCGTGCCGGCGCCGGGCGCGGGGGCGCACGAGGTGCGCTTCGACGATCGCACGGCGCTGCCGGAGCTGGGCGAGACCGAGGTGCGGATCGAAGAGTCGCCGACGGCGCAATTGCTGGCGGCGCACCGCGGGCCGACGGGCGAGGAGCGCGAGACGAAGTTTTTGTTTCGCGGGCCGAAGTTCAGCGCGCTCGAGGATCGATCGATCACGTTTCGCTTCGCCGCGCGCGCGAATCCCGTGACGGCGGCGAACGCGGCGACGGCGTCATCGTCATCGTCATCGCCGAGCGCGCGCTGGCCATGGATCGTCGGCGCCGCGATCGCGATCGTCGCAGCAGTAGCGGCAGCGTTGGTTTTGCGGAAGCGTCGCGCCTAGCGCAACACGTACGGATAGGTGATGGTCGTGCCGTTCTTCGCCGGCGGGAAGCTCGCCGTCTTGACCGCCTTCTCGAGGCAGCCGCCGGTGGGCGTCCCGGCGAAGGTGCCGGTGACGTTGGCGTTCGACACGCGGCCGTTCTTGCCGATGGTGACCTGCACGCTCGCCAGCCCCGGCACGTGGTACTGCCCGTAGCAGCCGTTGACGCGATCGCGCACCTTGCTCATGCCGCTCTGGATGTCGCTCTTGGTCAGCGCGTCGGGCAGCGACGAGTCGTCGCCACCGCCGCCCGACGACTCCTCGCGCGCGGCCTTCTTCGGCGCGGCGGCGGGCTTGTCGGGCGAGGCGTTGTTGAGCAGATCATCGAGCGCGTCGCCGCCCTTCTTCTTCTTGGGCGCCGCCTCGGGCGCGGGCGTGGCGGCCGGCGCAGCGACGGGCGACGAGTCGGCCTTCGCGACCTTGGTGCCCTTCTCCACTTTCGGCGCCTTCTCGGCTTTCGCGCCGCCGTGCTTCGCGTGCGCGCCCGGGTCGTCGACTTTCGCCGCCGGCTTGCCCGCCTCGTCGGTGGGCTTGGCCGCTTCCGCCGCCGGCTTGGTCGCCGCGGGCTGCGCGCCCGTCGGTGCGGTGCCGTTCGCGGCCGGCTGCGCGGTGCCGCCTTGCGTGGTGCCCGCGGCCGGCAAATTGTTTTGCGCCACCAGCGGCTCGGCCGGTTTGCGCGTGAGCAGCAGGACGCCGACGGTGACGATGCCGATCACCGCCAGCACGCCGACGCCGAGGATGGCCCACATCCACTTGGGCGGTCCCGACGGCGCGGCCGGCATGAGGATCGGCGCGGCCATCGGCGAAAAGATCGGCGCCGCGGAGAAGCTCACCGGATCTTCCGACTTCGACGAGCCGCCGGTCGCGGGCGAGGCCGCCAGCGTCGACGCCGCCATGGCGCGAATGTCGATCAGGCCCGAGCCTTCGGTCTGCGAGTTGGCGAAGCCGGGACGCGTGTCGACGCCGGGCTTGGGCGCCGCTGCGCCGCCGCCGCCCGACGCGAGCGCCTGCAAATTATTGAGCGAGAACAAAACCGAGTTCTCGTTGCGCTGGCCGGTCATGCGGCCCGACGCGTCCGCGCCCGCCTGCGCGCCGCCGCCGTTCGACTGCGCCGCGGGCGCCGAGAAGCCGGGCGACGAGGTGCGCGCCGGACGCGAGGCCACCGGAGCGGGCGCCTCTTCGGGCGCGCCGAACAGGTTGGCGCCGCCGCCCGACGAGAACGACTCCGCCGGCGCGGCCGCCATCGGCTGCGCCGCGGGCGCGGGCGCCGATGCGCCGCCGCCGCCGAACAGATCCGAAGCGCCGTCGCCGCCGTCGTCCGACGCGCTCGACGAGGCGAACAGATCCGCCGTGTCGGTGCGCCGGGTCGCGCCCTCTTCTTGCGCCGGCGCAGGAGCCGCCGCGCCGAGGTCGCGGAAATCTTCGATCGAGCCGAGCCGCAGCCAGTCGGCGAAACCCTCGCGCCACGCGTAGGTCTCGACGTCGACTTCGCCGGCGGCGAACTTGGCGCGAACCTCGGCCGGCGTCAGCGGGCCGATCTGCTCGCGATCCACCACCAGGTGCCAGACCGCCTCACCCGCGCCGCCGCCACCGATCGGCGCCGGCGCGCCACCGCCGCGCGCCGCCAGGGTCGCGCCGTCGTCGCCGGGAAACGCCGCGTCGCTGCCTGCCGCCTCTTGAGGAGCGCCCGACTCGCCACCGCGAACCACAATGATGTGACTGCACTTCTTGCAGCGGATCTTGAAGACCTTGCCGCGGACCTTCTCATCCGCGATCGAGTACTTGGTGGCGCAGTTGTCGCAAACGATCTTCATGAAGCTTTTCCCCTTTGCGGTGAATCGGAGCGATTCCTATTTGCGAGTGATCGCAAGATTCTACGTCTACCTATTTAGATTCGCAAGGCGATTGGTTCCTTGGGTCTTTTGCTTCAAAAGTTTTCAGGGGCCGCATCCGCGCACCGCCAAGAACAGGAATCCCAAGCCGAAAGCAAAGGCGATGGCGGCGGTGATCAGGATCGGCGCGCGGAACACGGCGGCTCACCGGAACGGGTTCTTGAGCATGATGGTCTCGGCGCGTCCCGGCCCGACGGAGATGAGCGTCACGCCGACGCCGACCAGCTCCTCGATGCGGCGGACATACTTTTGCGCGGCGGGCGGCAGCGCGGCGACGTCGCGCACCTCGCGCGTGTCGGCCTCCCAGCCGTCGAGCTCCTCATAGAATGGTTGCGCGCGCGCGATCTCGGCGGGATCGGTCGGCAGCTCGTCGCGCACGTCGCTCGGTCCGTCGACCGTGTAGCCGACGCACACCTTGATCCGCGGCAATCCGCGCAGCACGTCGAGCTTGGTGAGCGCGAGGCCGGCGAGCCCGTTCCAGCGCACCGCGAGCCGCAGCGCCGCCACGTCGAGCCAGCCGCAGCGACGGGGCCGGCCGGTGACCGAGCCGTACTCGCCGCCGGCCTCGCGCAGCTGATCGCCGAGCGCGTCGGTCAGCTCGGTCGGAAACGGCCCGCCGCCGACGCGCGTGGTGTACGCCTTGGCGATGCCGATGACCGCGGTGATCGCCGTCGGGCCGATGCCCATCGACGTGCACGCGCCGCCGGCGATCGTCGTCGACGACGTGACGAACGGGTAGGTGCCGTGATCGACGTCGAGCAGCGCGCCCTGCGCGCCTTCGAACAGCACGTGGCGCCCGCGCTTGATCTCGTCGTGCACCAGCCGCGAGGCGTCGGCGAGGTAGCGCTTCAATTTTTCGCCGTAGCCGAGGTACTCCTCGACCACCGCGTCGGGGTGCGGCAATTCGCCGCCGCGCGCCTTGAGCCACGCGCCCATCTCCTCGACGTTGTGCTCGTACAGCGGGCGGAAGCGTCTCTCGTCGAGCAGATCGCTCATGCGCACGCCGCGGCGGGCCATCTTGGCTTCGTACGCCGGGCCGATGCCGCGCTTGGTGGTGCCGATGGCCGCCTTGCCCGACTCGCGCAGCCGATCGATCTCGCGGTGCAGCGGCAGGATGACGTGCGCGCCCGTCGAGATGATCAGATCCTTGTCGTCGGTGAGCAGCCCGCGCGCCTGGAGCGCGCCCAGCTCCTCGAGCAGCGTCTGCGGATCGATCACCATGCCGTCGCCGAGCACGCAGCGCTTGCCGCGCCCGCGCAGGACGCCGGACGGAATTAATCGAGTGATTAATTTCTGCCCGTCGACGACCAGCGTGTGGCCGGCGTTGGCGCCGCCGCCGAAGCGCACCACCACGTCGGCGAACTCGGTGTAGAGATCGACGACCTTGCCCTTGCCTTCATCGCCCCATTGGGCGCCGACGATCACCACGTTGGCCATATCGGGGGGGAACCTTACCTCGGTGGAAGGAGCGCGTCGAGCGGCGCGCTCGGATCTTGTTGCAGCCGTTTGAGCGCCGCGCCGGCGAGCGAGCCGCGACCGCCGTCGTCGACGTCGAACCAGCGCAGCTTGGCGGCGGTGACGATCACCACGCGTGTGAGGCCGGCGCGGGCCGCGCGCTCGCGCAGCGTCGCGTCGGACTCGGTGGTCTCGTCGAGATCGAGCACCGCGCGCGCGTGGTGCGGCGCCTCGCGAAAGCGCGCCGCCAGCCGCGCGGCCAGCACCGCCTCGCCGGCGACCAGCACGCCGCCGGCGCGCGCGGGCGCACGCGACGCGAGCAGCGCGGCCACCGCCTCGACGTCGACGGCAAACCCGGTGGCGCGCGCGGCGCGGCCGTAGCGCTCGACCAAACGATCGTAGCGCCCGCCGGCGAACAGCGAGCCCGGCGCGCCGTCGGCGTACGCGGCGAAGCGCGTGCCGGTGTAATAGTGGAAGCCGCGCACCTCGCCGAGATCGATCGACAGCCGCTCGCGCGGGCCGATCGCCCCGAGCCGCTCGACCAGCAGCTCCAATTCGTCGAGCGCGTGCGCGCACTCTTTTCCGTCGGCGAGCGCGCGCGCGCGGGCGATCACCTCCGGGCCGCCGTACAGCGACGGCAGCGCGGCCACCAGCTTGCGCCGGCGCGGCGAGATCTTCGCCGCCTCGGCCAGCTCGGCCACGCGCGCGCCGTCTTTTTTTTGCAGCGCAGCATGCAGCTCCGCCTCGCGCGTCTCGTCGAGCCCGAGGTCGTCGAGCGCGGCGCGCGCGAGCGCGGCGTGGCCGAGATCGAGCTTGAGCGCGTCCACGCCCGCCGCCCGCAGCGCCGACTCGGCCAGCATGATCACCTCGAGATCGCCGCCCGGCTGCGGGGCGTCGATCAGCTCGGCGCCGACCTGGTACAGCTCGCGCGCGCCCGGCATGCGCACCACGCTGCCCTCGTAGAACAGCCGCAGCGGGCCCGGCTCGTCGTGCAGCCGCGTCGCCACCAGCCGCGCCACCTGCGGCGTGAGATCGGGACGCAGCGCCAGGATCTCGCCCGACGACGGCTCGACGAAGCGCATCGATCGCGTGCCGCGTCCGTCGGCGAACCCGCGCTCGAGCACCTCGTCGTACTCGTAGATCGGCGTGATGATCGCCTGGTAGCCCCAGCGCGTGAGCTCGGCGGCGAGCGCCGATACGATGCCGCGCCGCCGGAGCGCGTCGGCGGGCAGGTGATCGCGGACCCCCGGCGGCAGCCGAATCGTCAGAGCGTCACCACCTGCGCCGAGACCACGCCGGCCACGCGGCGGATCGCCTCGAGCGTCGCCGCCTCGACGTTTCCGTCGACGCTCCAGAGCTGCAGCGCCTGCGCGCGCGCCTTGTCGAGGCCGACCTGCATGCGCGACACGTTGATGCCGCGCCCGCCGAGCAGCGTGCCGACGGCGCCGATCACGCCCGGCCGATCTTCGTTGCGCAAGACCAGCACGCGCCCGTCGGGAACCACCTCGAGATAGAAGCGATCGATGCGCACGATGCGCGGCTCGTAGCCCGCGTCCGTCGAGAACACCACGCCCTTGACCGATCGCTCGCCCTGCGGACCGTGCGCGCGCAGCGTGATCGACGACGTGAAGTTCGAGCCGCGCGAGCGCACCGTCTCGGAGATCGCCAGCCCGCGATCGCCGGCGAGCAGCTTCGCGTTGACCGCGTTCACCGGCACATCGAGGTGCTGGCGCAAAAATCCGGCGAGCGCCTCGCCCGGGATCAGCTTGCCGCCGAGCTCCGCCACGTCGCCGACCATCTCCACGTCGACGCCGGTCACGCCCGCGGTGAGCTGCCCGATGAGCGCGCCCAACTTTCCCGCCAGCTCGAGATACGGCTGGATGCGCGGCTGGTGCTCCGCCGCGACCGCCGGCACGTTGACCGCGTTCTTCACCTCGCCGCGCGTGAGATACGCCAGCAGCTGCTCGGCCACCTCGACCGCGACTTTTTCCTGCGCCTCGTCGGTGGACGCGCCGAGGTGCGGCGTGCAGATGACGCGCTCGTGCGCGACCAGCGGATGGCCCGCCGGCGGCGGCTCCTCGGCGAACACGTCGAGCGCCGCGCCGCCGACCTTGCCCGCGTCGAGCGCCGCGAGCAGCGCCGCCTCGTCGACGATCCCGCCGCGCGCGGCGTTCACGATCAACACGCCGTCCTTCATCTTGGCGAACGCCGCCGCGCCGACGAGCCCGCGCGTCTCGGCGTTGAGCGGCGTGTGGATGGTGATCATGTCGGCGCGCTTCCAGATCTCGTCGAGCGGCAACAGCTCGACGCCGATGCGCTGCGCCGCCTCGGTGGTGAGGAACGGATCGTAGCCGACGACCTTCATCTTCAAGCCGAGCGCGCGATCGGCGACGATCCGGCCGATGTTGCCCAAACCGACGATCCCGAGCGTTTTATCGAACAGCTCGCTGCCCTGAAATTTTTTCTTGTCCCACTTGCCGGCCTTCATCGACGCGGTCGCCTGCGGGATGTGGCGCGCCAGCGAGCACAGGAGAAACAGCGCGTGCTCGGCGGTGGTGATGGCGTTTCCCGACGGCGTGTTCATCACGATCACGCCGCGCCGCGACGCCGCCGGCACGTCGATGTTGTCGACGCCGATGCCGGCGCGCCCGACGATCTTGAGGTCGCCCGCCGCCTCCAGCACCTCGGCCGTCACCTTGGTCGCGCTGCGCACCGCGAGGCCGTGCACGCCGCGCAGCGCTTCGGTGAGCGCGGCGCCCTTGAGGCCGGTCTTCATCTCCACGTCGACATCCGGATGCTGCGACAGGATCTCGACGGCGCGCGGCGAGAGCTCGTCGGCGATGAGCACGCGGTATCGCTTCATGGTGCGGCACTGTAATGGCGGCGCCGCGGCGCGGCAAGGGTGGCGAGCTTCGACCGCCGCGCGTCGAGTTTCGCGCGAAAGCTGACACCGATCACACGGCGTAGCGCGCCGCTTCCGATTGGCCGGACCTTTGCTCTATCGGCCGCGCATGAAAACGCTGCTGGTCAAAGCCCTCGCGCTCGCCACCGTGCTCTCCGCCGGCGCCGAAGCGCGCGCCGAATATTCGCGCCACGAAAAAATCGCGATGCGCGTCTCGGGCGCGAGCCTGGTCGCCATCGGCCCGCTGCTGATCCTGGGCGCGATCGCGCCGGTGCTCGGCATCGCGCTCGAAGGGCTCGACGAGCGCCACCAGGCGCACACCGATGAGAACTTCCAGCTCGGCTTGACCGCGCAGCTGATGGCGGCGAACGGCACCGTCGCGCTGTCGACCGGCATCGCGCTGCTCGTCGTCGCGGTGAGCGAGCCGCTCTCGCCGCGCACCGGCCGCCGCGTGAAGATCGCCGGCATGAGCCTGACCGCGATCGGCGCCGCGCTGATGGTCGCAACCATCGCCCTCTCGGTCGCCGCGTGGCAGCAGTACCGCGCCGACGCCGCGCCCGGCGGCGCCGAGTTCTCGTCGCCGCGCGGCTCGCAGCTCGTCGACGCGCAGCTCGCCGTCGGCGGCGTGTCGACCGCGGTGCTCACCGCCGGCGTGCCGCTGTGGATCGTCGGCGGCGCCAGCGAGCGCCGGACGCCGGTCACGCTGCGCGCGGGAGTCGGCAGTCTGGCGCTCACGTTCTGAGTTATGATGTCGGCGGCCGAATGGAGACCGTCGATTATTACGAGCTGGCGCAAATCACCACGCGCGAACAATTCGTCGCCCGCTGTCCGTTCCCCTTCTTCGTCGGCGCCGACGTGCTCAAGCGCCCAACCGGCCCGTCGCAGACCGTCGTGCACCTGGAGATCGACGACTCGAAGACGCCGACGCGCGCGCCGCCGCCCGTCGAGGCCGCGCGCCCGCTGGTGCTGCCGGTGCGCAAGGTGCAGCCGGTGTTCCCGTCGATGATCTCGATCGGCCGCACCAACAACAACGACGTGGTGGTGCCCGACGTGCAGGTCTCCAAGGTCCACGCCTACGTGCGCACGACCGAGGGGCAGCTCGAGATCTCCGACGCCGGCTCGCGCAACGGCACGTGGGTCGCCGGCGAGCGGCTTCAGCCCAAGGGGCCGCCGCGCGTGCTGCTGTCGGGCGAGCGCGTGCGCTTCGGGACGCTAGAGTTCGTGTTCTTCGCCAACGACGTGTGCTGGTCGCGGCTGCGCGTCTGGCGCAAATAGCCGATCCGAGGCGTTTCAGCCGAGCGGTTTCAGTTGCACATGCCGCAGTCGACGAGGCCGCCGCAGCCGTCGGCGATGAGGCCGCACGGGTGCTTGTCGTGCGCCGGCATGCAGATCATGATCGACGGCTTGCACGCGAGATCGGCCGAAGGGGCGCTCGCGCCGTCGGCGGCGCCGTCGGCGGCGCCGTCGCCCGCGGTCACGCGGTGGCAGCGATCGTCGGCGGCGCACGCGTAGCCGGGCGGACAGCCGCCGCCGGGCGCGCACTGGAGCTGCCCGTCGCCGAGATCGGGCGCGAACGAGCAGCCGACGAGCAGGAGCGGCGCGAGCGCTCTCAGAAATTCCATGTCGCCACCACCCGCGCGCCGCCGGAGGACGGCGTGACCGCCAGCTTGGACGCGACGCGGTTCGCGCGCACGCCGAGCAGCGTGAGCAGCACGCCGGTGCCCGCGGCCACTCCGCCGACGGCGTCGAGCACGGTGGCGGCGGTCGCCTCTCGCGCGGCCGACTGATACGCGCGCGACGCGCCGTCGCTCCACGCGCCGCGCTGCGCCGCCAGCCGCGAGAGCTGGTCGGAGGTGCCTTGCGCGTCGACGCCGAGCGCGACGCCCACCGCCAGCGCTACGACGCCCGCCGCGCCGACGGCGAGGCCCGAGATGACGAGCGGCCGGCCCGGACGGCGTGCGCTCGGCGCAGCGGCGATCGCGATCGGCTGAGCGGACGGCGCGAGCGCCGCCGGCGCGGGCGCGGGCCGCTCGACGAGCGCCGCCAACTCGGCGATGCGCGCCTCGGCGTCGGCGCGGTTGGGCGCGTTCGGCAGCGCGCGCAGGTACGAGCGATAGAGCAGGAGCGCGCGCTCGGTGTCGCGCTTGAGACGATACGCCTGCGCCAGGTTGAACAGCAGGCCCGGCGCCTCGGAGCGCACGTACGCGGCCTTGAACTCGGCGATCGCGCCGTCGAGCTCGCCGAGGTTGTACTCGCGCAGCCCGCGCTCGTAGTGCTCGCGCGCCTCGCGCACGGCGCCGTCGTTCGGCTCGGCCGACGCGCCGCGCGCGAGCACGAGCACGAGCGCGATCGTGAGCGGGTGGGCGCGCGGCCTCACGGCCGCCCGCCGAACGGATCGACGAGGTAGTCGCGATCGACGCGCTTGGAGAGGTGGCGCGGCGAATGGTGCGCGTGGTGCGAGGCGCGATCGGCGGCGGGCGGGCCCGGCGCTTTGGCGGCCGGCGCGTCGATCGGGCGCGGCGGATCGGGCTCGCGCGCTTCGAGCGGCGCTGGCGCGGAATGCGTAGAAACGGCCGTTTGATCGGTTTTAGCCGAGCGGCCGATCGGCACGAAGCGCGCCGCCAGCCGCGCTCGCCGGCTCGCCGGCTCGCCCGAGGCCCACCAGCCGAGGCTCACCAGCACCGCCAGCAGCGCCGCGCTCAGCGCCACGCGCGGCTTGACCGAGCGACGCGCCGGCCGCGGCGCCGCCAGCGCGCGGCGCATCCCCGCGATCGCCGCGCGCACCTCCGCGAGCGACGGCCGCCCCTCGGCGCGCTTGTCGAGCAGCCCCGCGATCAAGCGATCGAGCTCGCGCGGCAATCCGGGCCGCGTGGCGCGCGCGCTCGGCGGCGGCTCGGTGAGGTGCAGCCGCATCAGGTCCATGGGGTTGTCGGCGTCGAACGGCAATTTGCCGCAGACCATCTCGAACAGCATCACGCCGAGCGCGTAGACGTCGGTGCGCCCGTCGACGTTTCGCCCGCGCGCCTGCTCCGGCGAGATGTAGTCGGGCGTGCCGACCACGCAGCCCTCGCGCGTGCAGCCGCGCTCGGGCGCGCCCGTGTCCATCAGCTTGGCCACGCCGAAGTCGAGCAGCCTCGCCTGCTCGCCGCCTCCGCGCAGCGGCACCAGCACCACGTTGGCCGGCTTGAGGTCGCGGTGGATCACGCCCGCCTCGTGCGCCGCCTCGAGCGCGTCGGCCACCTGCTCGGCGATCGCCAGCGCCTCGTCGAGCTCGAGCTCGCGCTCGCGCAGCCGCTCGGCCAGCGAGACGCCGTCGAGCCACTCCATCAAGTAGTAGCTGCGCCCGTCGGGCAGCCGGCCGAACGAGAACACGTCGACGATGTTCGGGTGCTTGATGCGATTGACCGCGCGCGCCTCCTGCACGAAGCGCGCGACCGCGTTCACGTCGAGCGACAGCGCGGCGCTCATCACCTTCACCGCCGCGCGCTTGTCGATGAACGGATGGATCGCGCCGTACACCGTGGCCATGCCGCCTTC
>DASREC010000359.1:0-3880 GCA_035652295.1 Polyangia bacterium | reverse complement strand
CGAAGCTGTTCGAGCCGTTCACGCAGCTCGACCGCGGGCCGGGGTCGGCGCTCGGCGGCACCGGGCTCGGCCTCGCGCTCACGCGCCGTCTGGTCGCGCTGATGGGCGGCACCGTCGGCGTCGAGAGCGAGCCCGGCCGCGGCTCGACGTTCTGGATCGAGCTGCCGGTGTGACGCTTCAGCCGGAGGCGGGCGCGTCGAGCGCGTCGGCGAGCGCGGCGAGCAGCGCGGCGCCGTCGCCTTGCCAGGCGCTGCCGTGCATGCAGGCGAGCGTGGTCGGTTTGGCGGCGATCAGCCGGGCCATGAGCGCGCGCGCGTTCTTCGTGTGCGAGTAGTAGTCGAGCGGTCCGCGGAACGCTTCGCTCGCGCCGAGGATGTCGGAGGAGACGAGCGGCGCGTGCTCGGCGCCGCCCTGCGTGAACAGGTCGCCGCACAGGAGCGTGCGCGTCCGCTCCTCCATTAGATGGCCGCACTCCCACGCGTGCGGCAGGTGCGGCGTGTCGAACCAGCGCAGCTCGTGCTTGCCGAGCGGCAGCCGCTCGCCGTCGGCGAGCGCGTGCGGCGCGCGGTCGAAGAAGTCGCCGTTGATCATGGCGTTGATCTTTCCGCACAGCGGCTGCGCGCGCGGCGCGATCGCGAGCAGCTCGTTGATCGAGCCGCACTCGTCCGACTCGAAGTGCGAGAAGCCGATGAAGCGCAGCGTCTCGACCGGCAGCACGCTGGCGATCGCCTCGCGCACGAGCGGAAACATCTTGCGCGGGCCGGTGTGGTAGAGCAGCGGCTGATCGCCGGCGACGAGGTATTGGTTGAACGAAAATCCGCCGGGCACCTGGCTCACCGGCGTGTGCAGCCGGTAGATGCCCTCGGCGATCTCGTCGACCCGGGTGCCCGACTGCTGGTTGGTCACGCCCATTCGCGTCGCCTCCATAGAGACTGTATCCTGGACGCGCGCTGGTCGTAATCATGATCATCGAACGGGGAGGGGCTCATGGCTCGCTCGGCAGGCGTCGCGATCGGGATCGCTTTCGTGCTGGCCGCGGGCGCCGTGCCCGGCTGTGACTGCTCCAACAACGGCGTGTCGATGATGGACCTCGGCGTGCCGGACCTCTCCCCCTTCGACGAGGCGGTGCCGCCCGACCTCGCCGGCTCGGGCGACGGCATCGTCGGCATCACCGACGCCGGCCCGATCTGCAGCGGCGCGGGCGCGGCCTGCGCGAGCGGCGCCGAGTGCTGCTCGAACGTCTGTGACGCCGCCTCGCACGTGTGCGTGCTCCCGCAGTGCGGCACCGTGGGCGCGTCGTGCGCCTCGGCCGCCGACTGCTGCGGCCTCGCGTGCGTCGGCAGCAAGTGCGGCGGGCAGTGCCTCTCCGATGGGCAGTCGTGCACGTCGGCGGGCCAGTGCTGCAGCACGATCTGCAACGGCACCTGCACGCCGATCAACACCATGTGCAAGACCGCCGGCAACGCGTGCACCGCGTCGAACGAGTGCTGCAACGGGAGCTGCATCGGGCTGGTCGCCAACGACGCCGCGATCGTCGGCCAGTGCGCGGCGCCGTCGCAGGTCTCGTTCTGCACCCAGATCGGCGACATCTGCGCGCACGACAACGAGTGCTGCACCGGCATCTGCAAGCTGGTCTCGGGCCAGGCCGTCGGCACCTGCGCGCCGCTCACCAACGCCGCCTGCTCCGTCGACGGCGAGACCTGCAACGGCTGCGGCACGTGCTGCAGCCACTTCTGCGGGCCGTTCGGAAACTTCGGCTCGTCGATCTGCCAGCCGGCGTCGGGCTGCCACGTGCAGGGCGACACCTGCCGCGTCAACAGCGACTGCTGCGGCGGCGATCCCAACTCGGGGCTGCCGGGCGCAGGACAGGTGGTGTGCGTGCCCGATCCGACCTACCCGACGAAGATCGGCACGTGCAGCGGGCCCAACAAATCGAACTGCCCGACGCCGGGCTCGCCGACGTGCACCAACACCTGCGATCCCGCCGGCGACATCTGCCATCAGAATCCGACGCCGGTATGCGCGGGCTCGACCACCAACGTGCGCAACGACTGCTGCGCGTGCATCTCCACCAAGGACTGCTGCAAGCCCGACAAGGTCGGCATCCCGCGCTGCAACCTCGTCGGCAGCTGCGTGCAGGCGGGCGGCAACTGCTCGTTCTCGACCGACTGCTGCAACGGGCTGCCGTGCGTGCCCGACGCGAACGGCGCGCTGCACTGCGGGGCCATGTGCGTGATGCAGGGCGGCCTGTGCACCACCAACGCCGACTGCTGCAACGGGCTCACCTGCGTCGTGCCGCCGGGCTCGGTCAAGGGCACCTGCACCAACCCGGCTCCGCCGCCGCCCACGGACATGGCCGGCGTCGATCTCGCGCCCACCGACCTCGGGACCACGCCGTCGAACGACATGGCGCTGTGCGCGCAGTACGGCCAGGCGTGCTCGACGACGCACCCGTGCTGCAACAACGTGCAGTGCACCAACGCCTCGTTCGGCGCGTGCGCGGCCGGCGACCCCAATTGCATCTGCTTCTCGCCGATCCCCTGATCGCCGGGCGATAATTCGGTATCATCGGCGCGATGCGCCGCCAGCCCCTCGTGTTCGTCCTCGCCGCCCTCTCGTTCGCCGCCTGCTCCGACGGAAACGCGCGCTTCACCGTGCGCGAGAGCGTCGAGCAGCTCCAGGTCACGCACGCCGAGCCGGGCGCGATGCTCGGCGTGTTCGACGCGACCGGCGCGATGACCCAGTCGGGGACCACCGACGTGATGGGCAGCTTGATGTTCCGCCACGTCGCGCCCGCCTCGGGCTACACCGTGCGCACGCTCTCGGGCGCGCGCGAGACCAGCCGCCACCTGACGGTGAAGTCGGTCAGCGGCAGTTTGCCGCAGCAGAGCTTCTACAGCGGGCAGAAGCTGGTGCCGGGCTTTCAGTACATCCGCACGCGCGACGGCACCACGCTCTCGGCGTACGTGACCTTGCCCGGCCCGATCGACATGGGCCCGTATCCGACGGTGGTCGACTACTCGGGCTACGATCCGTCCAAGCCCGGCCAGCCGATCGCGGGCACCTCGTACCTGTGCGATCAATTCCCGTCGCTGTGCGACGCGCCGAACGATCCGGGCGGGCTGCTCGCGTCGCTGTTCGGCTACGCCACGGTGAGCGTCAACATCCGCGGCACCGGCTGCTCGGGCGGCGCGTACGACTTCTTCGAGACGCTCCAGCTCCTCGACGGCTACGACGTGATCGAGACCGTCGCGGCGCAGCCGTGGGTGCTGCACCACAAGGTCGGCATGGTCGGGCTCTCCTATCCCGGCATCACGCAGCTATTCGTCGCGTCGACGCGCCCGCCGTCGCTGGCGTCGATCGCGCCGCTGTCGGTGATCGGCAACGCGCAGACCACGGTGCTGCCGGGCGGCATGCTCAACGACGGCTTCGCGCTCACGTGGGTGACCGAGGTGCTGTCCAAGGCCGATCCGTACGGGCAGGGTTGGGAGATGGCGCGCGTGCAGGGCGGCGACACGGTGTGCGCCGAGAACCAGCTCCTGCACGCGCAGAAGATCGACAACGTGGCGATGGCGCGCAACACCATGTACTACGATCCGGCGATCGACGATCAGTACAACCCGACCACGTTCGTCGATCAGATCAATGTGCCGGTGTTCTTCGCCGGCGCGTGGCAGGACGAGCAGACCGGGCCGTTCTTCACCACGCTGCTCGATCGCTTCACCGGCGCGCCGGCGCTGCGCATCAACGTCTACAACGGCGTGCACCCCGACGGGTTCGCGCCGCAGATCCTCGGCGAGTGGTACGCGTTCCTCGAGCTGTTCGTCGCCGAGCGGGTGCCGATCGATCCGTCGGCGTTTCGCGACGTGTCGCCGGTCCT
>DASREC010000358.1:0-4425 GCA_035652295.1 Polyangia bacterium | reverse complement strand
TACGCCGACGAGAAAGGGCCGTACCGCGAGATCCTCGACATCGCCAAAGCGCTCGAGGGACTCAACCGCCACGCCGGCATGCACGCCGCCGGCGTGGTGATCGCCGAGAAGCCGCTATGGGAGTACGTGCCGTGCTCGCGCGGCCCCGAAGGCGAGATCGTCACCCAGTTCGCCAAGGACGAGGTCGAGCAGGCCGGCCTGGTCAAGTTCGACTTCCTCGGCTTGAAGACGCTCACCGTCATCGATATCGCGGTGAAACTCATCCGCCGCGAGCAGCCCGACTTCGACATCACCAAGCTGCCGCTCGACGACAAAGGCGTCTACGACATGATCGCCGAGGGCGACACCACCGGCGTGTTTCAGCTCGAATCGAGCGGCTTCAAGGAGCTGCTGAAAAAGCTCAAGCCCGACTGCTTCGAGGACATCATCGCCGCCGGCGCGCTCTATCGCCCGGGGCCGCTCGAGGGCGGGATGGTCGACGACTTCATCAAGCGCAAGCACGGGCAGGTCAAGGTCACGTACCAGCACCCGGCGCTCGAGCCGATCCTCAAGGACACCTACGGCGTCATCGTCTACCAAGAGCAGGTCATGCAGATCTCGTCGGCGCTCGCCGGCTACTCGCTCGGGCAAGCCGACCTCTTGCGCCGCGCGATGGGCAAAAAGAAAAAGGAGGTGATGGAGAAGGAGAAGAAGCGGTTTCTCGACGGCGCGGAGAAGAAGAGCGTCGATCCGCGCATCGCCGACGAGATCTTCGAGCTCATGTCGAAGTTCGCGGCCTACGGCTTCAACAAGTCGCACTCGGCGGCGTACGGCCTGGTCACTTATCAAACCGGATATCTAAAGAAGCACTTCCCGGTCGAGTTCATGGCCGGCCTGCTCACCTGCGACAAGGAAGACACCGACAAGGTGGTGAAGAACGTCGCCGAGGTGCGCTCGAACGACATCGAGGTGCGGCGGCCCGACGTGAACGAGTCGGAGCACGACTTCTCCGTCGTGAAAGAGGAGATCGCCGGCAAGAAGGGCAAGTCGATCAAGAAATACATCCGCTTTGGTTTGAGCGCGGTGAAGGGCGTCGGCGAGGGCGCGGTCGAGTCGATCCTGCAGGCGCGCGACAAGGACGGCCCGTTCAAGCACCTGTTCGATTTCTGCAACCGCATCGATCTCAAGCGCGTCAACAAGAAGGTGCTCGAGGCGCTGATCAAGTCGGGCGCGTTCGATGCGCTGCACCCGCAGGCGAACCGCGCGGCGATGTTCTCGGCGCTCGACCGCGCCGTCGACGAGGCGCAGAAGTCGCTGCGCGAGCGCGAGAGCGGGCAGACCAACCTGTTCGGCCTGATGGCGCCGCCGCCCCCGGCGAGCGGCGCGCCCGCGCGCGACGACGTGAAGTATCCCGACGCCGACGAGTGGACGCCGAAGCAGAAGCTCGCCTTCGAGAAGGAGTCGCTCGGCTTCTACATCACCGGCCATCCGCTCGATCGCTACGCGGCCGACCTCAAGCGCTTCCGCGCCGCGCGCACCGTCGACGTGCAGGAGAAGCCCGACTGGGAGGAGATCTCGGTCGCCGGCATCGTCTCCGGCTACAAGGAGTGGCCGCTCAAGAGCGGCGACGGGCGCATGGCGGTGTTCACGCTCGAGGACACGTTCGGCGGCGTCAAGGTGGCGTGCTTCGCCAAGCAGTTCGTGCAATTCGAGGCGGCGCTGAAATCGGACGAGCCGCTGATGGTGACCGGCAAGGTCAAGGCGGGGCGCATGGGCGACGACGACGAGGCGCCGCGCGCCAAGGAGCTCACGCTCTCCGACGCGGTGCCGCTCGCGCGCCTGCGCTCGGAGCGCACGCGGCAGATGACGCTCGAGGTCTCGGCCGACGCGCTCACCGGCGAGCGCCTCGAGCAGCTCAAGACCGCGCTCACCAAGAGCCCGGGGCCGGTGCAGACGGTGCTGCGCGTGAAGGTGCCGCTGCGCTCGGTGACCGACTGCGTGCTCGGGCCCGAGTTCGCGGTCACGCCTTCGGACGAGCTGCTCATGCGCCTCGAACGATTGTTCGGCGCCGATGCCGCGCGACTGCGCTAAGCTCGATTCATGAAATCGACCATAGTGCTCGCGATCACATTTGCCGTCGCTGGCTGCGGCGACTCGGGCGGAGGCGGCGACATGAACGCGGCCGCCGACATGGGCGTCTACCACCGGGTGTTCGTCAGCAGCATGAACTTCACGGGCGACTTCGGCGGGCTCACCGGCGCCGACAGCGCGTGCGTCACCGCCGCCGGTGTCGCCGGGCTCGGCGGCAACTGGGTGGCGTGGATGTCCGATACCACCAACAACGCGATCGATCGCATCAAGAACGACGTCGGTCCGTGGTATCGGCTCGACGGGCTCCTGGTGTTCGCCAACAAGGCGCAGATGAAGATGCTGCCGTCGGCGCCCATCGACGTCGATGAGAACGGGCTCGTCACGCACGCCGAGGGCGTGTGGACCGGCACGCTGGTCGGCGGCACCAGCGCCAGCGCCGCGCCGCCCACCGACGGCGGGCCGTTCTCCGCCAACTGCGAGCAGTGGTTCACCAGCGGCATGAACGATCCGCCGCCGGGTCCGTTCGGCCACTCCGGCTCGGTCGACTTCAAGGATCAGTCGTGGACCGATCAGGGCCAGGTCTCGTGCCAGCAGCTGCAGCGCATCTACTGCATCGAGCAGTAGCCGCTCACGTTAGCCTTCTCCGTCGCCATCGCGTACGATAAGGCGATGGCCCGCTGCCCCGTCTGCTCGGGGGATCACCCGCGGACCGAGTGTCCCGACGCCGCGCAGCCGCTCGCGCCGGGGCATCGGCTCGACGACAAATACACCGTGGTGCGCCACATCTCGACGGGCGGGATGGGCGCGGTCTACGAGGTCGAGCACGTGGCGCTGGGCAAGCGCCTGGCCGCCAAGCTGCTGTTGCCCGAATTGGCGCGCCGCCCGGAGCTGCTCGAGCGCTTTCGCCGCGAGGCGCGCGCCGCGTCGGCGACCGGCCACGAGAACATCGTCGAGGTGACCGATCTCGGCACCACGTCGTCGCGCATCCCGTTCCTGATCATGGAGCTGCTCAACGGGCGCACGCTCGGCAGCGAGCTGAAGAACGGGCGGCTCGAGCCCGAGCGCGCGGTGCACATCACGCGGCAGATCCTGGCGGCGCTGTCGGCGGCGCACGAGCAGAAGATCATCCACCGTGATCTCAAGCCGGAGAACGTGTTCCTGATCCAGCGCGCGGGCGATCCCGACTTCGTCAAGGTGCTCGACTTCGGCATCGCCAAGATGCTCGACGAGGTGCCCGAGCGCGAGCTGACGCAGGCGGGGCAGGTGGTGGGCACGCCGACGTACATGGCGCCGGAGCAGGCGCGCGGCGATCCCAACATCGACGCGCGCGCCGACGTCTACGCGACGGGCGCGATGCTCTACCGCATGGTGACCGGGCACCGGCCGTTTCAGGGCGCGAACTTCAACGCGCTCTTGTTCGCCATCGCGCAGGGCAACCCGACGCGACCGAGCCAGCACGCCAAGGAGGTGTCGATGGAGCTCGACGCCGTGATCCTGCGCGCGATGGCGATCGATCCGCGCAAGCGGTTTCAGAGCGCCAAGGAGTTCGACGAGGCGCTGGCGCTCGAGGACCGCACCGGCGAGCGCACCACGCCGCGCGTGGTGCCGCCGACCGCCGACGAGGCGAACGCGCTCTCGACGCCGGGTTGGGAGAATCGCTCGGTGACGATGGTCGGCCACGGCTCGAGCACGCGCGGGCGCGTGGGCCGCGTCATCTCGCGCACGACGCTGTGGGCGCTCGCGCTCGCGACGCTGGTCGTCGCCGGCGCGGTGGCTCGCTATCTATGGCAGAAGCACGTCGACGCGCAGAGGCAAGCGGAAGTGAATCGGCTGCGCGCCGACGCTGAAGCGGCGAACGAGCGAGCCAAGATGATTCGCGGCACGCTGGCGGCGCTGACGCTCGACGTGCAGCCGCCGTCGGCGCGCGTGTCGATCGACGGCGCGCAGGTCTCCGGCTTCGAGATCTCGATCGCGCGCGACGGCCAGCGCCACGTCGTGCACGCCGAGGCCGACGGTTACGTCACCGAGGATCGCCCGTTCTTCGCCAACGGCGATCAGCGACTCGAAGTCCACTTGAAGAAGAAGCACGCCGGCAAGCCCAAGAACGTCGGCCCCACCAACGCCGACGGCGTCGACGAGCAGCAAATGAAAACCCTGCAAAAGCTCCTCAACAAGCTCGGCGAAGAAACGTCGTCGTTCTAACGCCCGCTGCTCTCGCGGGCGGGCGCGAAGATCGTTTTTCGCCGGACGCTCGCATACGCCGTGCTCGGCCGCTGCTACGCAGCGTCCTGCGCGCGGCACGTGCTTCGCTCGATTCGTCGCTGGCATCCTCGCGCAGACGCGAGGAGCGCTCCT
>DASREC010000357.1:0-14482 GCA_035652295.1 Polyangia bacterium | reverse complement strand
CCGTGCTGCACGATCGCGACCGGGAACGGGCCTGGCCCTTTAGGCAGCGCCAGCACGAACTTCACCGTCGTCGGCTGCGCGGCGGCGGGCGGGTGCACGGCGAACGTGTCCTGCGGCAAATTGCCCGGCGTCACCACCGTGCGATCGAACGTCATGCGCCCGGCCGCGTGATCGATCACGTCCTGCGACTGGAACGTGCCGCTCACCACCTCGCCGAGATTCGAGATGTCGTAGTTCATCGACGGCGCGGCGGCGACGAGATCGGCCAGCGTCGCCGTCGCGCCGATGGTCGCCGCCGTCGGCAGCGCCGCGGTCGTCGGGAACGTGGCCAGCGCGTTGAGCGGGCGGTTCACCGACTGCGTGGTGAACGTCCAGATCATCGCGATCTTCTCTTTCGGCACGTTGAACGTCGAGCTGCCGAGCAGCGCGAACAGCGGCTGGTACGCCAGGCGCAGCGACTCGAGCTGCTGCGCGGTGGCGTCGTCGAGGATCGACGGCACCGTCGAGTGCGTGCCGTCGAAGAGCGGGTTGGCGCCCTTGGCGAGCTGGATCGGCGGCGACGGCACCACCGCGCGGCCGGCCGAGTCCTTCGCGTCGGTGGTGATCACCACCGCGTACTTGTTTTGATCCGACAGCAGCGCCGTGCCCGGCGCCACCGCCACCTGGCCGGTGTACTGCGTCCCGCCCATCACCATCACCGGCGCGGCGGTGAACGGCGGCTGCACGTTGATGGTGTTGGCGGTGATGTTGACCAGGAGCGCCGAGGTGCCGAGCGACGCCGCGTCGATCGGCAGGTTGCCGACGGTGTCGATGGAGACCGTCTCGGCCGCCGTCGTCGAGAAGCCGTCGAGCTGGTTGAGCTGCATCTTGATCGGCGCCATCGGATCGCCCGCCGCGATCGGCACGTTCACCGTGTTGGTCGTCTGGTTGATCAGCACGTCGTTGGGAAACGGCACGTCGCCGCGCGCCGGATCGAACATCGCCACCGGCGACGTGGTGATGGTGAAGGTCCAGAGCAGCGCGAGGTTGTCGCGGCTGCGCCCGGCGCCGGCGAGCGACAGCACCTGCGCGACCGCCGGCGCGAGCGAGAGGCGCGCGCCCTCGGTCTTGAGCGCGGTGGTGAGGTCGAGGCCCTGCGCGAGCGGCTTGCACGTCATGTCGGGCATCGCGCCGCCCGACACCGCGGCGATCACCGCCGGCGGGCACGCGCAGTCGGGCGTGGTGCCGTCGCCGCATTTTCCGACGAGCGGCTTGTCGGAGCGGATGAAGAAGAACGCCGGCCCGGCGAGCACCGTCTCGCCGGCCGCGCCCTTGAGCGCCGCCGGGTCGCTGCCGCCGAACAGCGCCACCGCGTACTTGCCGCCCGGCGCGAAACGCTTCGCCGGCGTGATGGTGAGCGTCTTGCCGTCGGCCGAGACCTTGATCCCGAGCTCGGACGCCTGGAGCACGCGCCCCGCTTTCAAGTCGACGACGATCACCGAGCCCGCGCCGTTCGCGCCCGGGCCGGTGGCGCTCGCCGGATCGAGCGCGCCCGAGAACGTCGACGTGGCGTCGAGCGATCCGGGAAACCCGTCGAGCGAGTTGAGGTACGCGTTGAAGTCCTGCGCCGCCGCCGGCGACTTGGGATCGATCGGCACGTTCAGGTGCACACCGTCGCCGCCCTGAAACGCCAGGTCGTTCGGCGCCGGAACGATCGGCGGCCCCGACGCCGGCAGCGGATCGAACAGCGCGACCACCGACGCGCCGGCCGGTTTCTGCGCGGTCACGTCGGGCATGCACGAAGCGAGGAGCAGGAGCGGCGCGGCCAAAGCTCGTTTCATTAGGCTCTCCGGTGAAGCGAAAGTTTCACACTAGGTCGGCGGGCGCTCGAACGTCAAGGCGCGCGCCTCTGTTATCTTCGTCGCATGGCGAATCCTAAGCACGGGCGCGTCGAGATCCTGCGCCACGCCAGCCGGGTGCTGGCGGAGAATCCGCTCGGCGATCCGGCCGAGCGCGACGTGGCGGTCTACCTGCCGCCCTCGTACGACGGCGCGCGGCGGTTTCCGATGGTGATGTTCCTGCCCGGCTACACCGGCAGCGGCGTGCAGCTCCTCAACCGCGCGGCGTGGACGCCGTCGCTCGCCGAGCGCTGGGACGCGGCGATCGCCGAGGGGCGCGCTGCCGAGGCGATCGTGGTGATGCCCGACTGCTTCTCGCGCTACGGCGGCTCGCAGTACCTCGACTCGCCGGCGATCGGGCGCTACCAGACGTACCTCACCGACGAGGTGCTGCCGCTGGTCGACGAGAAGTTGCGCACCATCCCGCGGCGCGACGCGCGCGCGGTGGCGGGGAAATCGTCGGGCGGCTTCGGCGCGCTCACGCTCGGCCTCGAACGCGCGGACGTCTTCTGCGCGCTGGCGTCGCACGCCGGCGACTCGGCGTTCGAGCTGTCGTACCTGCGCGACTTCGGGCAAACGCTGCTCACGCTGGAGAAGAAGGGCGGCGTGCGCGGTTTTCTCGACTGGTTCGAGCGGCTGCCGTCGAAGCCGAACAGCGCCGTCGAGGTGATGGCGATCCTGTGCAACGCCGCCGCGTACTCGCCGTCCGCGTCGGGGCCGTACGGCTGGGGCGTCGGCTTCGAGCTGCCGTTCCATCCGCTCACCGGCGTGCTCGTCGAGGGCGTGTGGTCGCGCTGGCTCGCGCGCGATCCGGTGCGCCTGCTCGATCAGCCGCGCGTCGTCGAGGCGGCGCGCTCGCTCGCGTGCATCTACCTCGACGCCGGAATCGCCGACGAGTTCTACCTGCAGCTCGGCGCGCGGCAGCTCGCGTCCAAGCTCGCGCGCCACGGCATCGCGCACGTTCACGAAGAGTTCGACGGCGGCCATATGAACGTCCCCTACCGTTACGCGCGCTCGTACGAAGTCGTTACACGCGCGCTGGCGGCGGAGTGACTACGATCGCGGCTTGAGGTCGCGCGGGTTGATGCGGTGGCGCCGCAAGAGGCGCTGGAAGTTGCGGCGATCGATGCCCGCCTGGCGCGCCGCCTCGCTCACGTTCATCGACGAGCGCTCGAGGATGTCGGTGAGGTAGCGCTTCTCGAACTCGTCGACGAAGCGATCGCGCGCCTGGATGAACGGCTCGGGCCGCCCGCCCTGCTCCTCCACCTGCGGCACCGGCCCGCCGATCTTGAGCGCCGCGCGCTCGACGGCGTTGCGCAGCTCGCGCACGTTGCCCGCCCACGGCTGCGCCGACAGCCGCGCCAGCTCGATCGGCGACAGCGTCGACGGCACGTGCGCGCCCTCGCGCTCGCGCAAGACGCCGAGGAAGTGCTCCACCAACATCGGGATGTCGTCGAGGCGCTCGCGCAGCGGCGGCACGCGCAGGCGCACGACCGCGAGGCGGAAAAATAAATCGGAGCGAAAGCGGCCCTCGTTCACCTCGCGCGCGAGGTTGCGGTTGGTCGCCGCGATCACGCGCAGGTCGACGGCGCGCGCCACCGACGTGCCCACCGGCGTCACCTTGCGCCGCTCGAGCACGCCGAGCAATTTCGCCTGGAGCGGCATCGGCAGCTCGCCGACCTCGTCGAGGAACAGCGTGCCGCCATCGGCCATCGCCAAGAGCCCCTTGCGCTCGGCGTCGGCGCCGGTGAACGCGCCCTTGGCGTGGCCGAACAACTCCGACTCGAGCAATTCGCCGGCGAGCGCGCCGCAGTCGACGACGACGAACGGCTGCTCCTTGCGCGCCGACTCCTGGTGGATGCTCTCGGCCACCTGCTCCTTGCCGACGCCGGTCTCGCCTTCGAGCAGCACCGAGCAGTCGGAGCGCGACACCGCCTCGAGCTGCTCGAACAATTCGCGCATCGCCACCGAGCGCCCGAGCACCGATCCGAAGTTCACGCGCGCGCTCGCCGGCACCTCTTTCTCGACGGCGGCGGGCGCGATGCGGATGGTCGTCGTGCCGAGGTGCAGCGTCACCGGCTCGGTGATAGTGATGTCCGAGACGCGCACGCCGCCGAGGAACGTGCCGTTCGACGACGACAGGTCGACGATGCGGTAGCCGTCGGGCGCCACCGTCAGCTCGAGGTGGTGCTTCGAGACCGAGTCGTCGGCCAGCACGAGATCGTTCGACTCGTGCGAGCCGATGGCGAACGTCGGCCGCTCGACGCGCGCGACCGTGCCGACGCCGGCGCCGGTCATCACCTCGACGGTGCAGGTCTGCATCAGCCGGACTTCGGCGTCGCCGCGCGACACCAGGCGCGTGATGTTCATCGACAGGCGGCGGGTTTCCACTGAGGCGAGAATACCACCGGCGCGCGCCTTCGCGTATGCTTCCACGTCAATGTCCGCTCTCGCGATCACCTGCCGCGGGCTCACGAAACACTACGGCGAGCTGCACGCCGTCGACGGGCTGGACCTGGAGGTGCGCACCGGCGAGTGCTTCGGGCTGCTCGGGCCGAACGGCGCGGGCAAGACGACGACGATCGAGATTCTCGAGGGGCTCACCGAGCCGACCGGCGGCGACGTGGAGATCTTCGGCAAGCGCTGGGCGACCGACGAGCGCTGGCTGCGCGAACGGCTCGGCATCTCGCTCCAAGAGACGCACCTGCCCGACAAGCTGTCGGTCACCGAGGTGCTGACGATGTTCCGCTCGTTCTACGCGAGCGGGCGGCCGGTCGCGGACGTGCTCGCGCGCGTGTCGCTCGAGGACAAGCGCGACGCGTGGTACGAAAAGCTCTCCGGCGGGCAGAAGCAGCGGCTGGCGGTGGCGTGCGCGCTCGTCGGCGATCCGCAATTGCTGTTTCTCGACGAGCCGACGACCGGGCTCGACCCGCAGTCGCGGCGCCAGCTCTGGGATCTCGTCATCGGCTTTCGCGACGAAGGGCGCACCGTGCTCTTGACGACGCACTACATGGAGGAGGCCGAGCGGCTGTGCAACCGCGTGGCGATCGTCGATCACGGCAAGGTGATCGCGCTCGGCAGCCCGCGCGAGTTGATCGCGGGGCTCGGCGGGCAGGAGGTGATCGAGTTCGCCGTCGACGGCGACGGCGCACCCGACGGCTACGCCGCGCTGCCGGGCGTGGTCGGCGCGCCGCGCGCGGTGGCCGACGGGTTCGCGCTCACCGTCAAGGAGGTGCACGTCACCTTGCCGGCGCTGCTCGAGCACCTGCGCGCGTCGGGGCGCGTGACCACGCGGCTGTCGACGCACCACGCGACGCTCGAGGACGTGTTTGTCACGCTCACCGGGAGGCAGCTCCGTGAGTGAGCGCGGCCCGAACCCGCTGTGGCAGCTCACGCTCGCGCGCTGGCGCGGCTTCTACCGCGAGCCGAGCGCGCTGTTCTGGACGTTCGGCTTTCCGGTGGTGCTGGCGATCGCGCTCGGCGTCGCGTTCCGCAACCAGCCGCCGCCGCCGGTGGCCGCCGCCGTCGAGACGAGCGCCTCGAACGCCGCCGACGCCGAGAAGCTGCGCGCCGCGCTGGTCGCGAGCGGCCAGGTCAACGCCTCGATCACCGACGCCGTCACCGCGTCGCTGTGGCTGCGCAACGGCAAGGTCGCGGTCGTCGTCGTGCCCGCCGAGCCGCGCCTCTACCGCTACGATCCGACGCGCCCCGAGAGCCGCCTGGCGCGCCTGCTCGTCGACGACGTGCTCCAGCGCGCGAGCGGCCGCCGCGATCCGACCGCGGTCGCCGAGGCGCAGGTCACCGAGCCCGGCTCGCGCTACATCGACTTCCTGATCCCCGGCCTGCTCGGCATGGGGCTGATGTCGAGCGGGCTGTGGGGCATCGGCTTCGTGCTGGTCGAGATGCGCACGCGCAAATTGATCAAGCGCATGGTGGCGACGCCGATGCGCAAGGCGCACTTCCTGATCGCGTTCGTGCTCATGCGCGGGCTGTTTCTCCTGGGCGAATTGCCGATCCTCATCGGTTTCGCGCACTGGGTGTTCGCGGTGCCGGTGCGCGGCTCGCCGCTCCTGCTCGCGGGCGTGGCGGTGCTCGGCGCGCTCGCGTTCTCGGCGGTCGGGCTGCTCTTGGCGGCGCGCGCGTCGAACACGCAGACGATCGCGGGCCTGGTCAACCTGGTCACGCTGCCGATGTCGATCTGCTCGGGCGTGTTCTTCCCGTCGGAGCGCTTCCCCGAGTTCCTGCAGCCGGTGATCCACGCCCTGCCGCTCACGGTGCTGATCGATGCCGTGCGCGCGGTGATGATCGACGGCGCCGGCCCGCAGGCGGTGGTGCGCCCGTGCCTCGTGCTGATCGCGTGGGGCGTCGTGTCGCTGATGCTGGCCCTGCGGCTGTTCCGCTGGCGATGATCAGTCCGCGACGCTCGCATCCACTACCGCGCTGAGATCCAGCGGCGCGATCCCGTCGCAGATGTAGTAGTCGTGCAGTGGGTCGCAGTAACAGCGATCGCAATAAAGCTGGTGCCCGAGCTGGCCGCATCGATCGCCGCTCTTCAGCGCGGCGCACGCGTCCTGGTCGTAGCAGTAGACGCCGTCGCAGTGGACCCAATGGCGCTGCGAATTGCAATATTCGGTGTCCTCGAAGCCGAAGATGCACGCACCGCGGTTCGGCGTACATTGCCCATCGGGCACGAAGCACTCCGGCGGTAGACAGACGAAGGCAATTTTCGAAGGGTCGCGTTCCAGGCAGCGGCACGTCATTGCGCCGTAGTCGCAGGTGAGCCCGATGGGACTGCAGCCAAGGTGATCCTGCGCGGGCTGCGTCGCCGGACATGCAGTCGCCGCGGCGTCGGCCGCCGCCGCGCCATCGGTGACCGCTGCGCCATCGCTGCAGCCGGCGCAGACGAGCAGGAGCAGCGAGGCGACCCGCATGACTTCATTCTACGCCGAAGCGAAACGTGAACGCGCGCTCCGGCGCGGTATAGTAACTCACTCATGTTCGCCGTCGCGGCCGTGGTGCTGCTCAACGCCCACGTGCTCACCATGTCGCCCGCGCATCCCGACGCCACCGCGCTGGCGATCGTCGACGGGCGCATCGCCTACGTCGGGCACGACGCGGCGGCCGCGCGCAAGGCGGCGGGCAAAGGCGCCGAGACCATCGACGTCGGCGGGCGCACGGTGATGCCGGGCTTCGACGACGCGCACGCGCACTTCGGCTTGCAGCTCACGCTCGGCTCCGATCACGGCGTCGATCTGCCCGACGGGCTCTCCAAGCGCGAGTTCGTCGAGCGCGTCAAGCGCGCCTCGGCCGAGCGCGCGGACGATCGCTTCCTGTTCGTCAAGACGCTGCACCTGCCCGACGGCGTGGCGCGCGCGGGCGATCTCGACTTCGTCACGCGGCCGGTGTTCGTCATCACCTCGCGCGGCGGGCTGCTCAACAAGCGCGGCCTCGAGCGCGGCGGATTTTCCGCCGAGGAGGCGCCGCGCGGCTTCGTGCGCGGGCGCGAGTTGGCGACGGCGCTCGATCGGCTGGTGAAGTCGCTGCCGCTCGGCACGCTCGAGGCCGGCGCGCGCGCGTTCCTCGAGCGGCTGGCGCGCGACGGCATCACCTCGGCGCAATTGATCGACGAGCTGCCCGATCTGTTCGAGGGGCTGCGCCGCCGCGGCCAGCTCACCGCGCGCCTGCGCATGATCCCGCTCGGCTACCGCTTCGACACGCGCACCTACCAGCCGGCGTGGACCGGGCCCGCGCCCGAGTGGCTGCGCGTCGACGGCATAAAATATTTCCACGACGACGGCGCGCGCATCACGCGCCACGAGCTCGCCGACATCTTCGAGCTCAACGTCGCGGCGAGCCGCCAGGTGATCGTGCACGTGCTGTCGCGCCACGCGCTCGACACGCTGCTCGACGGCATCGAGGCGCTGGCGGCCGCCGCCGGCAAGCCCGAGGCGACGCGCCTGTTCCGCATCGAGCACGCCGACGAGGTCACGCCCGAGCAGGCGCAGCGCCTTCAGCGCCTCGGCATCACCGTGTGCTCGAACCCGTCGATGATCCCCGAGTGGCGCTCCGAGCGCGCGTTCCCGATGCGCACGCTCGCCGACGCCGGCGTGCCGCTGTGCATCGGCACCGACTTCGTCGGGCAGCACGTGCCCGAGCGGCCGCTCGAGCCGATGCGCTCGGTCGAGCTGGCGGTGACGCGCGGCGGATTCGGCTCCTCCGAGCGCATCACCACGCTGCAAGCGCTCACCGCGTACACCGCCGGCAGCGCCGCCGCCGAGCACATGGGCTCGGTCAAGGGCACGCTCGAAACCGGAAAGTTCGCCGACCTGATCGTGCTCTCGGCCGATCCGCTGCTGGTGCCGCCGGAGAAATTGTCGACGGTGGAGGTGCTGCTCACCATGGTCGGCGGCCGGATCGTGTACCGCAAACCCGGCTCAACTTTTTGAGGCGCGGCCACGGATCTCCATGACGTGACCGCGCGCGCCCCGCTCTAACTACAAGACATCACACATCGCCGTCGTGGCACACGCATTGCGATTCGCATCGCGTGGATTAGCGCGAGGGATGAACATGACCAAGACGCGTGGCTGGAAGGTACTGGGCGCCCTCGGCGGCGTCGCGCTCGGATTCTCACTCGGCGGTATTGAACGCGCGTCGGCGTGCGGCTGCTTGACGCCGCCCGATCCTTCGGTGCCGGTGGTGCAAGCCGGCGAGCGCATCGTGTTCGCGATGGCCGACGGCAACGTCACCGCGCACATCCAGCTGCAGTACTCGGGGCCCGCGCCCGACTTCGGCTGGCTCCTGCCGCTGCCCTCGCAGCCGACGCTCGAGCTCGGCACCGACGAGCTGTTCAACCAGCTCATCACCGCCACGCAGCCGAAGTACAAGCTCACGCGCGTGTACGCCGGCTCGTGCTCGTTCGGCGGCGGCTTCCGCGGCGGCTTCGCGGGCGCGCCGAGCGCGGCCAACAGCCCCGGCGGCGGCGAAGACGCGTCGATGGGCCCGAGCCCGCTGGTCATTCAAAGCTCGATCGGCCCGTACGACTACGCGGTGCTGAAAGCCGACAGCAAGGACGCGATGCTCAAGTGGCTCGCCGACAATCACTACTTCGTCCCCGTCGGCACCGACGACTCGGTGGCGCCGTACATCCGCCCGAACGCGTTCTTCCTCGCGCTCAAGCTGCACTCGGGCGCGAACGCGGGCGACCTGCAGCCGGTGGTGGTGAAATATCCCTCGGACCTGCCGATGATCCCGATCGTGCTGACCTCGACGGGCGCGTCGCAGAACATGGGCATCCAGGTGTGGATGCTCGGCGCCGGCCGCGCGATTCCGCGCAATTATTATCACACCGTTTTGAACGACGCTTTGCTCGATTGGAATAACGGCGCGCAAAACTACAATGACGTGATCATCAAAGCGGTGGGCGAGGCGAACGGCAAACATTCGTTCGTCACCGAGTACGCCGGCGTGTCGAGCGTGCTCAAAGGCGTGCTCAACGCGCCCAACCGTTTCGGCAATCTCGCCGAATTGTCGTCGAGCCCCGACGCGATCACGTTCGTCGACTACTTGAACCAGCACGGCTTCACGTACACCAGCCAGCTCGTAGGCGTGCTCGCGCACTACATCCCGGTGCCGGTCGCGCTCACGGCGCAGAACATCACGCCGGCGCAGTTCTATCAAAACATCTCTTATTGGCTGGGCTCGTATCGCAATGCCAATCAAAGCCAGTTTTTGAATTACACCATGAATTATCAGCCGCAGATGATGGCGTCCGATATCGACATGCGCGTCATCCAGCCGACGCTGGCGGCGGGCGCGCTGTTCGATCAGTACCCGTATCTGACGCGCCTCTATACGACCATTTCGCCGGCCGATATGAACAAAGACCCGGTGTTCAGCTTCAATCCGTCTTTGCCGAATTGGTCCAATGTTCACGACGGAACGCTCACGTACAACTGCGGCTTCTTCAGCCACTCGGGCGTGAACGATACGCCGGCGACGCTGGTGACCGCGGACGGCTGGCGCGTGCAGTACCCGGGCGGCGTCCCGTCGACGTTCACGCCGCCGCCCTTGCCCGGCTCGGCGCGCATCGAGATCTTGAGCGAAGAGGGCCCGCCGGTGGTGGTCACCGACAACACGCACGTGATCGGCGACGGGCTCGGCCAGGGCTGCAGCGCCGCGCTCGGCGGACGCGCGCCCACGGGCGGCTTCGCCGCGCTGTTCCTGGTCGGCGCGCTCGCGCTGCTCCTGCGCCGGCGGCGGGCGGCGTAGATGCGCGCGGCGCTGATCGCGATCGTGGCGCTGGCCGGCTGCGGAGGCGCGGGACATCCGCCCACGCCGGGCAGCGTCACGCTCGGGACCGCCGCGCTCGACGGCACCGGCTTTCTGCCGCTCGAAGGCGATCAGCCACTCGTCCCCGGCTCACAGGGCGGGTTCCACGTGTGGCTGAAGTATCGCGTGAGCGGCATGGCGCCCGGCCGCGTCGAGGTCAAGCGCACCGTGCGCCGCGTCTCCGACAATCACCTGCTCCTGCAAGCCGACGGCACGCAGGATCTCGGCGACGAGACGAGCGGCTACTGGGAGACGCCGAACGCGATCCCGTCGTTCATGTGCCCGAGCCCGATCGGCGTCAACATCATCGACGAGCCGGCGGTGTTCGACCTGGTGATCCTCGACGAGAGCGGCGCGAAGCTCGGCGAGGCCACGGCCGAGGCGACCGCGCACTGCCCCGACGGCGATCAGGCCGCCTTCTGCCAGCAGATCTGCTCCGGCTGAATCCGCTGTTCGCGAGTTCTTTTGAGTTACTTCGGGGCGCAGCGAAGCGCTTGGCCGTCCTGCTCCGCCCAATAGACGGTATCGTTGTCCACAGCAATGCCGGCTGGGTATGCTTGCTGGTCTGCGATCATCTGCTGGGGTCCGCCAGACACGGAAATAGATAGTACGGCTCCGTCCACAGCTAGCCCTGTTCCTGAATCAGTCCAATAGAGTCGGTCCTGGTTCACCGCAATCATATAAAAACTTGATCCGCCACTGGCCAGAGTTGTAACGGCACCGCCAGTGCGAGCAGCAGAGCTGATGCTTCCAATGTCGCTATCGGTCCAATACGCTCTGTCTTGATCGAGGGCGATTGCCTGCGGCGATCTCTGTCCAGAGGCGATGTCGATAGCACCCACGCCATCGAGACTTGAGCAAGTGATCGTCCCACCGGTCAAATTGATCCAGCACAGCCCCGATCCGTCGACAGCGATTGCGACCGGTTGTCTCTGATGCAACGCCAGCGTCTGGACAGTGCCGCCACCGAGCGCTACCCGACTCACAGAGCCCTCAGCGATCATTGCGTCGGTCCAATAGATGCTGGTCGCATCCAGAGCTAGCCCTTCGGCACCTAGATGCCCAGTCACCAGCGCCTCGACGGCGCCACCGTCGACACCAACTCGGTTGACTGTCCCCGCGACATCATCTGTCCAATAGACGAAGCCCCCGGCCACGGCGATGTCGCGCGGGTGACCGGTTCCCATTACGAGCGGAGTAACCAGGCCGTCGGCTTTCGACGCTTTGGCCACTTGATACGGCCCGTCACCGAAAACGGTGAAATAGACGAATACAGCGTCCGTCGCGATCTCACGAGGTGAAACTGGGAGTTGGGCCAGAACCGAAGGGTGGGAGGAAACGCCTCCGCACACGCCGACGGCGCCGTCTAATTGTTCGCCTCGGAACGGCAACGCGTTGCGACCGCACGATGCTTCCAGCATCAACGCAATAGTCGCGTAGCGTGCAAGAAACATAGTTTCATTCTGACGAATGTGGCACCAACCTAACAGAGTTCATTGCGGAGCTTGCCCTGAATGCGAGTTGGCGACAGCTATAGAAGAGACCCTCTAAAGGCGCACACGGGCGGTGTGCGAGTCGGCTCCGGCTGACGTTTCCCCCGCTTCGCTTTACATTCCTCGCATGGCGGAGCTTCCGCACGTCGTGATCATCGGAGGCGGCTTCGGCGGCCTGTACGCGGCGCGCGCGCTGCGCAAGGCGAAGGCGCGCATCACGCTGATCGATCGGCGCAACCATCACCTGTTCCAGCCGCTGCTCTATCAGGTGGCGACCGCGGCGCTCAATCCGAGCGACATCGCGGCGCCGATCCGCTCGGTGCTCCGGCGGCAGAAGAACGCGACCGTGCTCCTGGCCGAAGCGCAGCGCGTCGATCCCGCGGCGAAGAAGGTGCTGCTCGACGGCGGCGACCAGCTCTCGTACGACTGGCTGATCGTCGCCGCGGGCGCCACGCACTCGTACTTCGGCCACGACGAGTGGGAGCCGTTCGCGCCCGGCTTGAAGACGATCGAGGACGCGCTCGAGATCCGCCGGCGCGTGCTGTTCGCGTTCGAGGCCGCCGAGCGCGAGCGCGACGCGGCCAGCCGAAAAGCGTGGATGACGTTCGTGGTCGTCGGCGCCGGACCGACCGGCGTCGAGCTGGCGGGCGCGCTCGCCGAGGTCTCGCGCCACACGCTGGCGCGCGACTTCCGCCACATCGATCCCGCCGAGGCGCGCATCGTGCTGCTCGAGGGCGGCCCGCGCGTCCTGCCGACGTATCCGCCCGACCTCTCGCAAAAAGCCGAGGCGCAGCTGCGCAAGCTCGGCGTCGAGGTGCAGGTCGGCGCCAAGGTGACGCTGATCGACGAGGCGGGCGTGCAGCTCGGCGACGGCGCGCGCCTCGACGCGCGCACGCGCATCTGGGGCGCGGGCGTGACCGCGTCGCCGCTCGGCCGCTCGCTCGGCGCGCCGCTCGATCGCGCCGGCCGCGTCAAGGTCACGCCGCGCCTGACGGTGCCCGGCCACGAGGAGATCTTCGTCATCGGCGATCTCGCCGCCGTCGAGTGCGGCGGCAAGCCGGTGCCCGGCGTCGCGCCCGCGGCGATGCAGGGCGGCGCCTACGCCGGCCGCGCGGTGGCGCGCCTCCTCGTCGACGCGAGCAAGCCGCTCGAGCCGTTTCGCTACTGGGACAAAGGCTCGCTCGCCACCATCGGCCGCTCCGCCGCCGTCGCCGACTTCGGCCGCGTCAAGCTCTCCGGCTTCATCGCGTGGGCCGCGTGGCTGCTGGTGCACATTCTCTATCTCATCGGCTTCCGCAACCGCATCCTGGTGCTCGTCGAGTGGGCGTGGGCGTACGTCACGTTCCAGCGCGGCGCGCGCCTCATCACCGGCGCCGAGCAGGCGCGGCTCGCCGAGCGGCGCGACCGCGACAAGCCCGCCGCGTAGTTTTTATTGCGGGCGCCGCATCCTTTTGCTCCCATGAGACGTCGTGGGAGTGGAGGACGTGGATGGACGCGAAGAGGCCGCCGCCCGAGTGGGCGCAGGCGCGCGAGCGGTTCCTCGAGCTGGTCGCGGAGCTGCGGCCCGAGCTGCACCGCTACTGCGCGCGTCTCACCGGCTCGATCGTCGACGGTGAAGACGTCGTTCAGGACACGCTGGCCAAGGCCTACTACGCGGTCAGCATGGCGAGCGAGATCCCGCCGCTCCGGCCGCTCTTGTTTCGCATCGCGCACAACACCGCGCTCGACGTCCTGCGCCGCTACGAGCACCGCCACGTCGAGACGATGGCGGAGGTGCCGGACATCGCGCCTCAAGTCGATCGCGTCGATCCGGAGATCGTGCGCGCGGCGCTCGGCAGCTTTTTGGCGCTGCCGGTGGCGCAGCGGAGCGCGGTGATCCTCAAGGACGTGCTCGGCTGCACGCTCGAGGAGATCGTCGAGTCGACGGGCGCGACTCTGCCGGCGGTGAAGGCGGCGCTCTCGCGCGGCCGCGCCAATCTGCGCGCGCGCGCGGCGTCGCCCGACGAGGAGCGGCCGCGCGCCGCCGAGGCGGAGGAGCGCGCCAAGCTCGCGCACTACGCGGCGCTGTTCAACGCGCGCGACTGGGATGGGCTGCGCGCGCTGCTCGCCGAGGACTCGCGGCTCGACCTGGTGTCGCGCGCCGAGCGGCGCGGGCCGGCCGTGGGCGAGTACTTCGCGCGCTACGCCGACCTGCGCGATCTGCGGCTGGTGCCCGGGACGCTCGACGGGCGGCCGGCGCTGGCGCTGTACGCGCCGCGCTCGAGCCGGCACCCGTCGAGCTTCGTGCTCCTCGAATGGCGCGGCGATCGCGTGGCGCTGATCCGCGACTTCCGCTACGTGCCGTACATCGCCGACGAGGTGATGCTCGAGCGCGCGACCTTCGAACCCGACCAACCATGAACAAACATATCCAACCATAACCCAACCATAGGAGCTCCGATGCAGGGCATGCAGCCGACCATTCACCTCAACTGGCTCGCGATCCTGGTCTCGATCGTCGCCAGCTTCGCCATCGGCGGCGTCTGGTACGGCCCGCTGTTCGGCAAAGTCTGGTCGAAGGCGATGGGCTTCACCGACAAGCCGTCGGGCGCCGAGATCGCCAAGGGTTCGGTCATCAACGTCATCGGACTGTTCCTGATGGCGTTCGTGCTAGCGCACGACGTGCAGGTGTGGCGGCCGTCGTCGTGGGGCCTCGCGCCCGACGGGCCGGCGCACGTCTACGGCTTCTTCGGCGGGATGTTCATCTGGCTCGGGTTCGTGGTGCCGATCCTGCTCAACGGC
>DASREC010000356.1:0-19488 GCA_035652295.1 Polyangia bacterium | reverse complement strand
TCGTCGCAGGTCTCGATGAACCAGTTCTCGTAGAGGTCGGTGGTGTTCTGCTCGAGGCGCTGCAGCTGCGTGTCGAGCACGTCGAGGAGCGCGCGTAAAGGCTCGCCCTGCGCGGCGTCGCGCAGCTTGTAGATCGCGGGCAGGAGCGCGTAGAGCCGCTCGTTGGTCGGGTTGGTGCTCATGCTTGCGGCTCGATGGGCGTGAGGGTGAGGCCGCCCGGCTGCAGCAGGAGCAGCTCGGCCGGCAGGATCTTCGAGTGCGTCGCGTCCCACTGCGCGGTGAGCGCGGTGAGCAGCGAGGTCGTCGTCGGCGTCGCGCCGGCGGCGTAGAGCGCGTCGACGCGGCAGGCGACCACGCCGCTCACGCCTTGCACCAGCGCCAGGAGCTCGGCCTCGCTCACCGACTGCCCGAAGTCGCGCGTCTCGAAGGTGAACGCGGCCTCGAGCGCGGTGGTGGCCGCGGCCAGCACGTCGGCGGTCACCATGCGCGGATCGATCCACACGCTCATCGACAACTTGAAGAAGCGCGGCTGAAAGCTGTCGACCAGCACCCGGTGCGCGCCGTCGGAGGACGCGGCGATGGCGGCGATCAGGTTTTGGTACAGCGGCATGTCGGGCGTGACCGCGCCGCCGGTGGCGCTGCCGACGGTGAGGTGCACGACCTGGCTCTCGCCGCTCCACAGCGGCACCGACTGCGCCTTGCCGATGCCGGCGAACGCGGCGGTGAAGTCCTCGAAGTCGTCGAGCGAGACCACGCGGTCGAGCGTGAGCACGGTGCGCGGCGCGTTCGAGCGCGCGTCGTCGAGCGCCTCGGGCGGCGCCGAGCCCGTCGCCGGCAGCGGGTTGGTCACGCCGCGCACGCCGAGCGGCCGGCTCTGCAGGAGCGTGAGCTGACCGGCGCCCTGCTCGCCCGCGGGGCCGAGACCGACGCGATAGGTCGCGGTCACGTTGGCGGTGCCCGTCGGCAGCCGCGCGCCGTTCACGCCGTCGCCGAAGATCACCCACGTGATCCCCGAGTCGTCGGTGCGCAGCGTGTAGCTCTGGCTCGTCGGGCCGAGGCCGTAGAGCGACGGCGCCTCGCTCCACTCCACGCCGCCGACGCGCACGGTGAGCGCGCTCGACGAGCCCGACGCGGTCGGCGCGCTGACGTAGGTGAGCGGCGAGCGCTTGAGCGCGAAGCGCTGGTTGGTCTGCGAGCCGTCGCCCGAGCCGAGGATCTCGGGCGAGCCGGTGTCGCCGTGCGTGGCCAGCGCGACGTTGGCGCTGATCACGAGCTGGTCGCGCAGGTACACGTTGGCGAGCGCGCTCTGGAACGTGATGGTGGTGAAGCCGAGCGTGTGCGTGACGTCTTGAACCGTCGCCAGCTCGTTCGCCGTCGCGCCGGTCGACTTGTCGTTGGCGTCGACGGTCACGCCGCTCACCAGCAGCACCTGCCCGGCGGCGATGCCGAGCACCATGCGGTCGAGCTGCACCGACGTGATCGGCGCGCCGGTGTCGTCGCGCAGCGGCGTCGTGATCGGCGCGTGCGCGACCAAGAGCTCCTCGCTCTGCACGTACGCGCTGGTCTTGCGCAGCGGATAGTCCCACAGCGCGAACGCCGGCGCGCCGCTCGGCTCCTCGAGCAGGAGCCCGGTCGCTTTTCCCGAGATGGCGAAATCGGCGAGCGACGCTTCGGTCACGCCGCTGACGAGGAACGGCCGCACCGGCAGGCCCGGGGCGGCGAACGCCACCCAGCTCCCCTTGGTCACCGTCGACATCACGCGGTCGAGGAAGACGTCGGCGTTGTAACCCGCCTTGATGTACGTCGTGATCTTTCCGCCGAAGCCGGTCTCGAGGATGTTCGCCGACTCCCAGTTCTTCCACGGGTTGGTGTTGACCTGGTTGATGCCGATCCACGGCGGCGCCGAGTGGCCGAAGAAGCCGTTGCGCGAGCGCAGCGCGAACACGCGCGCGAGGCGCGGCTCGGCGGCGAGGAGGTTCTGCACCTGCGCCGTCAGCTTGTCGGCGTCCCAGCGCTGGATCGCGAGGTACGCCTGCAGCTCGACCTCGTCCCAGGTGGCGTTGAAGATCTTGTCGCGCACGTGCTCGATCGTCTGCGTGAGCGGCGCGGTGTCGGCGACGCCCGCTTTGCGCTTGATCGGCTCGAACGTCGGCTCGGGATCGGCGGTCAGCTTCGCCGGCAGCGAGAACGTCACCGTCGAGCGCATGAGCTGGAAGTCGGGCGTCACGCTGGTGACGAACACCACCGTCGCCTTCTTGAACGCGAGCACGATCAGCGGATCGCCGGGGCGCAGGTTGGTCGCGGTGCCCTCGAGGTAGAGCGTGTCGGTGAGCCACGCCTTCTTCTGCGCGAGATCGAGCCGCTCGACGAAGTGGCCCGAGACGCCGAGAAACTGCGGCTGCTGCGTGCGCGCCTTGAGCGCGTTCCACGACACGCGCGCCTCCAGATCGGCGGAGGTCTCGAACGTCTGCGGCGTCTGGCCCTGGCCCGGCACGCTCTGCACTTTCGTGCCCGCGGGCAGATCCACCGTCGACGGCGTGGGGAACGACGCCGGCGCCGCGGGCAAGGACGGCGACGCGCTCGGCGGCTGCGGCGCGGCGGGCGCGGGGAGCGGCGGCTGAAACGGCGCATCGATCACGAACGCGAGGTAGCCCGACGCCGCGACGCCCGGGTTCAGCTCGTAGCCGATGGCGCGCGCCAATTCGAGCACCGAGCGCCGCTCGGTGGCGGTGCGCAGGTAGCCCTCGTTGGCGATGCGCTCGGCGTAGAACGTGAGGATCTCGCCGACGACCGCGGTCGCGTCGGCGAGCGCGATCGTGGCGTCGTCGCCGTCGCGCGTGGTGAGCGGCGCGAGCGGGCGCGTGCCGGCGTTCGGGCCGCTCGGGATCGTCTGGCGCGCGAGCTGCGCCTTCATGTCCTCGAGCAGGCTCGCGTACGTGGCGACGCGAAACGCGATCGCGGGCTGACCCGGCAGGTTGTCGATCACCGGATCGGCCGGCACGTCGCAGCAGTTGCACGAGTCGAGCGTCGCGTCGTCGGCGGTGCTCACAGGCCCCCCATCAGCTTGAGCTTGAACGTGCCGTTCTCCGGCGCGGCCGGCGAGTTGTCGAGCCGCGCCACCTCGAGCGAGCCGATGTCGATGAAGCCCTGCTTCACCGACGCCGCCGTGGCGTCGACGTGGAGCTGCGTGAAGCGGAAGTCGGGATCGGTCGGATCGACGAACGCCACGCCCGGCACCTTCATCGCCGCCGCGACGATCTCGCTCAGGTACACCGGCTGCCCGAACGTGAAGTTGTCGGGATAGAAGAAGCCGACGCCGCCCATCGGCAGCGCGCCGGCGCTGAACGTCTGCAGCAGCGCCTGCGCCACTTGATCCTGCCGGTAGCCGGGCTCGACGCAGACGACCAGCTGGATGTCGAGCGGCGCCAGCGCGGGATCCTGCAGCTCGAGATCTTCGCCGGCGAGGCGCACCTGCTCGAGCGCGGCTTCGAGGCCAGCGCGGAACTTCGCGTCGAGCGCCGCGCCGCCCACGCGGTCGACGGTGACGAACACGGTGAACCAGCTCCCGGTCCACGAGCGGCGCGCCACCGCCTTCTTCACGCCGGCGAACGCTTCGGCGGCGGCGGCGTAATCGGCCTCAATAACCGCGCGCAGCTGCGTGCGGAACGCCTGCGGCGCGTACTGCCGCACCTGCTCGAGCGACTCGGGATCGACGCCGCCCGTCGCCGGCAGCGGGTTGCGCACGCCGTCGATGTCGGTCTCGGGCGTGAGGATGTGCGCGATCCCCTCGGCGCCCGCGTTGCCGAGCGCGCCGCGCCCGACGCGGTACGTGGCGTCGAGGTTGCTCTCGGGCAGGCGGCCGAGCGTGCCGTCGCCGAAGCGCAGCACGCCCGCGCCGTCCTCGGTCATCTCGACGACGAAGTCGGTGGCGAACTGATCCGAGCGCAAGAGATCGCGGCGCACCGTCCACGTCTCGGCGCCGACGAGCGACACCTCGGCGATCGTCTGGTGCGGATCCTGCGCCAGCGTCGCCGCCGCCGACGCCGACTGCGCGGCGAAGAAGTCGAACGGCGCCGCGTGCGTCACCTCGGGCGTCGAGAGCTGCGGGCGATAGCGGCCGGCGGCCGGCACCTGCGCCGGCTGGAGCGGCTCGGCGGTGATGGTGCGGCCGTGATCGACGAGCAGCACGTTGCCGCGCGCGCCGCTCACGTCCTCGACGGGCAGCCCGTTCACCATCGTCGAGATGCACAGCGGGAAGGTGAGCGCGTCGTCGGCGTGCCACTCGATCTCGACGATCGCCTGGCCGGTGAGCGGATCGGTGGCGAGCGCGCCGGGCGTGCGCGTCGCGGCGGCGTCGTCGGCCGCGCTCGAGCTCGCCGACGGCGTCACGCTGATCAAGCGCACCGCCTGGCGCCGCGTCGGATCGGCGTCGGGCACGAGCCCGGTGTCGCGGCCGCGCAGCTCCTCGAACACCAGCACGTCGCCCGCCATCAGCCGCAGCCGATTGGCGGGATTGTCGGCGAGCGTGGCGCGCGTCGCGCCGCGCGGCAGGCAGCACTGGTCGTCGCCCCACGTGTAGAAGCGGATGGTGTTGTGCGCCGTGTAGAGCACGGCGTCGTGCATCGGCTCGAACACCAGCGGCGAGAACTGCTGGAGCAGCGGCGTGAGCTGGGACGTCGGCAGGCGCGGCACGTCGACGCAGCGGGTGAGCAGCGCGGTGACCGAGCCGTCGGTGTTCACGCGCCGCACGGTGGCGCCGTCCTGCGCGGCGTCGAGACAAACCCAGGCGCGCGCGTTCGCGCCCTCGTGCATGAAGTAGTCGAGCAGGCGCGCGTGGCGCCGCATCGAGATGCGCTTGCGCGCGGTGCCGAGATACGCCTCGGTGGCCACCGCGTCCTGGTAGTACGCCAGCCGATCGGCGGTGTACGCCACCAGCTCGACCACCATGACGCCGAGATCGGCGGCGTTGCGCTCCTGCCAGTCGGGCATGATCACCGACATGCGATCGAGCATCACCTGCTTGAACGTCTGGTAGTCGCGCGCCTGGTAATCGATCGGCGGCGGCGGCGCGGCGACGGGCGGGCACACCACCGGCTGCTCGCAGTCGAAGTCGCTCGGGCACTCCACCTTGAACGAGAAGTCGACGCGCGACAGCACCGGGTCGAGATCGTTCACGCCGGTGATCGCCAGCGTGTACGTCGACGCGTCGCCGAACTTGTCGAGGCGCACGACCAGCACCTTCTTCGCGTCGGCGAGATGCGAGAAGTAGTCGACCTCGATCGACGTGCCGCCGTTCGGGCCGACCGGCACCGCGTCGGCGGGATACGCCCACTGCACGCCGATGTTGGTCGTGCGCACGCCGCCCGTGAGCGCGACGTTCGCCGCCGCCAGCCCCGCCGCCGGGCGGAACAGGTGCACGAGCAGCGTGCGCTGCGGCGGCGACATCAAGAGCGTCGCCTCGTGATCGAGCACCTCGAGGTAGTCGATCCCTTGCAGCAGCTTGCCGCCCGCGCCCGGCTCGAGGATCCGGAGCCGTCGGTTGGGCGTCCCGCAGCGGAATTGCGCGCTCATGGTCCGCTACACCTTCCGAGTGAACTGCGAGGTCTTCTGCTGCTGCGTCTCGCGGATCAGGTAGACGACGGTGACGGTGAGCGTCGAGTCCTCCGAGACCACCTGCACGTTGTCGATCTGCACGAGGTCGCCGAGCCACTGCTGCAAGGCGCCCTGCACCAGGAACTGCGTGGTCGCCGCCAGCTCGGGGCTGTTGGGTCCGAACACCGCCTGCAACAGCCCGCTGCCGAAGTTCGGCCGATTGACGCGCTCGCCGGGCGTGGTGAACAGCACCTGCTCGATCAGATCGCGGATGTGCGTCTCCTCGTCGGTGGACGCGGTGCGGCCGTGGCCGTCGATGGCGAACGGATAGGCGAGCTCGGCGGTCATGTCGCGATCACCCGCGGCTGATTGACCGAGACGATCGGCGCGCCCTGCGGCATCTGGTCCGGCGCCTGGCAGAGCCCCACCGAGTCCATCAACATCACCGGCACGCCGAACACCTTCACGCGCAGCGCCGGCACCAACCACTGCACGCGAATGCACGGGTGCGGAGTCGGCGGCGTGGTCGGCAGCATGAACGGGCAGCCGGCGATCATGAACTGGTCGGTGCCGATGGCGACGGGCTCGCCGTTGACCAGCACCATCGGCGCGGTCGGAATGTCCTGCACCTGCCCGCCGTGCGGGCACATGGTCACGTTTCCGACGTGGTAGATCGGTCCGGGCATCGCTCGACCTCTAGGTGATGACCAGCGCGCCGGCGTTGATGGTCACCGTCGGGCCGATCATGGCGATCGACGCGCCCTGGCCGTTGGAGATGATGATGCCGGCCTGGCTCACCGAGATGATGCCGAGCGAGTTGGTCTTGATCATGAAGCCGCCCGTCGGGCCGGGCGTGTCGGAGAGCAGCATCGTGTTCTGCGCCAGCGTCTGCTGCACGAACACGCCGAGCGCCGGCGGTGTCGCCTGCGCCAGCACCGGCACCTCCGCGCCCGAGCCCCAGAAGCCGCCGACCCAGATCGGATAGTCCGAGTCGCCGCCTTCGAACTCGACCCACACGCCCGACTGCATCGGCGGGATGGTGAAGAAGCCGCCCTGAATTCCGGCGAGCGGCAGGCACGGCATCGCCCAGCTCGAGACGCCGACGCCGAGCACCTCCGGCACCTGCACGAGCAAGCGCCCTTGCAGCATCGGATCGATGTTGAGCATCACCGTGCCGCGGTACTTCCCGTAGTAGCGAGGCTTGTCGTTGTTCGCGCTCATACGTTCACCGTCGAGCTCAGTGGATTGAGCCCCTCTCGAGACAATTGAAAGGACTGCTTGTACTCGCCGCGCTTGATGTTGTGCGTGACCGACTTGACGTAGTAGGTGCCGTCGAAGGTCTGCCCGGCGCCGCGCACGTCGACGAGCGCGCGCGACTGCAGCACGCGGCCGTAGCGGAGCACGTCGAGCGATCCCGATCCGGTGAGCGCGTCCTGCGACTGCGACGCCTTGGCGAGCGCGATCGCCGCGCCGCGGATCGGCCCGAAGCGCATCGGCCCGTCGGGCTTGTTGATCGGATTGAACTTGAACGGGATGGGCTGCTTGGCCGCGAGCGGCGGCCGCAAGATGCCGACGTTCGGCACCGGGATCGGGATCGAGAACACCGTGTGCGGGATCTGAACCATGAACGCGTACATCGACGCGGACGTGCCGTCGTAGCTGAAGCTCATCGACTCGACGTTGGTCGCCTCGTCCATGTCGACGGTGAGCGCCGGCTGCGGCGTGCCCCAGCGGATGTCCGGCCCCCAGTACGCGAGGTTCATCCCGAGCGACGGACCGGGCGTGACGTAGAAGACGTAGCCGACCTGGTCGGCCATATAGTTGATGTAGTCGAGGTCGGTGCCCGTCTGCGACGGGATGGTGTCGAGCGGATTGGGAATGTCGATGAGCACGCTCGGGATGATCACCGGCACCACGCCGAGGATGGCGTACTTGGCCAGCGAGATCGCCACGCGCGCTTCGAACGGCATCGCGGGAAACGGGATCGCCGCGACGCCGGTGAGATCGATCAGCCCCATCGCCAGGCTCACGTCCTCGCCGGTGATGGTGAGCGTCGAGGTGCCGGGATCTTTTCCCGGCGCGATCTCGTTGCGCGCGATCAGCCCGTCCATGAGCGTGGTCGGCTGCCCGCCGACGATGGCCACGATCTGCACGCGCGTGGTCACCGGATCGAAGAACCCCGACGGCAAGAGGCTCGTCTGGATCAGCGACTGCCGGCTGGTGGCGAACGTGAGCTGAAACCCCGAGCGCGAGCCCGCCGCCTGCGTCACCGACACGCTCTGCAGCGCGTCGATCACCTCCCGCGGCACCGGCGACGGTGACATGGGCGAGCCGATGTAGAGCTGGAGGTAGAAGCTCTTGAGCATCTACTTCGGTCCGGGGATTCCTTGCGGCAACGTGATCCGCAGCGTGGAGCCGACGGTGGCGGTGAGATCGTCGGGGATCATGGCGGCGTTGGCGTCGGCGATGCGCCAGAACTGCTCCGGATCGCCGAGGAACGTCGCGGTCAAATTGTCGAGGCGATCGCCCTGCCGCACCGAGTAGTTCTGCAGCAGCGCGAACTGGCTCGGCTGCGGCAGGAAGCGCCGCGAGACGTAGACGATCATGTTGCCGTCGGGCGTGATGAACGACCGCGTCGGCAGTTGGTAGTAGCGGCTGGTCGCGCCGAACGGCCCGCCCGTCGCCGCGAGCACCGACTGAAACGGCGGATTGCCGAACGGCGGCGCGAAGGGATTCACGGCAGCCCTCGAATCCCGAGCGACGCGATCGAGCCGGCGACCAGCTTGGCCAGCTTCTCCTTCTGCTGGTGATGGATCATGAACAGGCTCCCGCCCTTGTTGTCGAAGCCGATGTCGTTGGTGTTGAGCACGCGCATCGAGAGGCTGACCTTGGCGCGGATCGGGTTCAGGCTCGGGTCGAAGAACTCCTCGGTGATCGAGAAGTCGGTGATGCGCACCGGCAGCACGCGCGACGTCGACCACACGAAGAGCTGCAGCGGCGCGGTGAGCGGGAAGACCTCCATTGTGCCGGCGAGCGACTGCTGGTAGTTGGCCAGCACCTGCGAGCTCGGCGGATACACGATGGTCTCGAGCGCGGCGAGCTGCGGCAAAATGCCGTACTGCACCGTGTTCGGATTGTCGTCGGGAAACTCGAGCTGATCGGTGGCGTCGATCTCGGCCTCGACCTTGTACGTCTCGATCGGCGCGCCCTTCAGGCGAAGCTGATCGAGGTGATCGGGCTGCTCGCCGGTGACGCCCTGGATCTGCAGCGAGCGCGTGACCGAGTCCGGGTTGTACTGCAGCGTGATCACGCGCTGCACCTGCGACGTGTCGATGTCGACGAGCACGATGCCGCCCGAGACGGTGCGCGGCGTGCCGGGGAAGTTGCTCATCGCTTGCCTCCGCCCGCGAGCCCGCCCGCCACGCGCGCCGCCACCTGCGCGCCGATCGCCTTGGGCGCGGCCGCCGGCGCCACGCGCACGCTGCCGGCGTCGAGCGACGGCACGCGCGCGGTCTTCGCCAGCGACGGCGGCAGCGGCGCGGCCGCGAGCGCGCGCGCCAATTCGCCGGCGAGCGCGTCGCCGATGGCGTGGCGATCGGCGTGACGGAAGCCGTGCAGCACCAGCTCGCCGATGTGCACCTCGATCTTCGGACGCGTCATACCCAACCTCCCACTTCGGCGTCGGTGAGCGGCTTCTCGAGCTTGACGTACTCGGTGCGCGCCGCGCGCAACAGGTGGCCCATGCGCACCGGCGCGCCCTCGTCGGCGGCGAGGAACGCGGCGTTGAGCGCGATGTTGCGGATGATGCCGCCCGAGACGTTGAGCCGGGCCAGGCGATCGGCGTCGAGCGCTTCGGTCGGCGTCGCCTTGGGAAACACGCGGCGCCAGATCTCGGCGCGCCGCTCGGCGTCGGGAAACGGAAACTCGACGACGAAGCGCAGCCGCCGCAGAAACGCGGTGTCGAGCGCGTGGCGCATGTTGGTGGTGAGCACCGCGAGCCCGCGATACGCCTCCATGCGCTGGAGCAGGTAGCTCACCTCGAGGTTGGCGTAGCGATCGTGGCTGTCGCGCACCTCGCTGCGCTTGCCGAACAGCGCGTCGGCCTCGTCGAAGAGCAGGATCGCGCCGCCGTCCTCGGCCGCGTCGAAGATGCGGCGCAGGTTCTTCTCCGTCTCGCCGATGTACTTGTTCACCACCTGGCTGAGATCGATGCGGTAGAGATCGAGCTTGAGCTCGTGCGCGATCACCTCGGCGGCCATGGTCTTGCCCGTGCCGCTGATGCCGGCGAACAGCGCGGTGACGCCGAGGCCGCGCGCGCCGCGCCCGCCGAAGCCCCACGACTGGTAGACCTTGAAGCGCTGCCGCACGTGCGCCGCCACGTCGCGCAGGATCTGCATCTGCGCCGGCGGCAGCACGATGTCGTCCCAGCCCGCGAACTGCTCGATGCGCTGCGCGAGATCGTCGAGCCGCGGCCGCGCCTCGACGCGGCACGCCTCCCAGATCAGCCGCTCGACGGGCGGCGTGTCCGCGCTCTGCTCCTCCAGCCGTTCGAGCACCTGCACCGACGCGTTGCGGATCGACGGCGGGCTCAAGCTGAACTGCGCCACGAGGCGCGGCAGCTCGCCGTTGAGCGCCGCCGCGTGCGGGCCGAGCGCGTGGGTCCACAGCGCCGCCTGCTCGTCGGCGGTCGGGCGATCGCAGTCGATGCGCAGCCACGGCCGCTTGCGCAGCTTGAGCGGCTCGCGCGTCGCCACGATCACCGCGCCCTCGACGCGCTCGGCGAGCGCCGCCGCCGCGCGCGACACCTCGGGCGAATCGGAGTCGTCGCACTCGAGCAAGAGCACGCCCGCCTCGAGCACCGCCTCGCGATCCCAGAGCTGCGCCAGCGCCTCGCGCTCGCTCGGCGCCATCGGCGCGTGCAGCGCGCGCACCGCGTGCAGCCAGCGATCGAGCTGGCGCGCGGCGGCGAACGCGATCGGAATTTTTCCCGCCGCGTCGGGGCCGCAGAGCTGCACCACCGAGCCGCGGCCGCCCGGCCGCGCGCGCCGGCACGCGGCGGCGATGCGCTCGGCGATCACCGCGTGCGACGGGCTGAGCGCGTCGGCCGAATCGTCGCCGAGCCGCTCGACCAAACCGTGCAGCCGCGGATCGGGCGCGTAGAGTCCGGCGAACAGATGCAGCACGCGCTCCTCGATGCGCAGCCGCGCCGTCGCCAGCGGCTCGCCCGGCGCGACGTCGATCAGGCGATAGCGGCGCAGCGATCCCGCCGGCGTGATCGCGCTCCAGTGCGCGCCCGGGATCGCCGCCATCGCCAGGCGGAACGTCGGATACGGCCGCCGCTCGTCGCCGGCCGCGATCGCGCACGCGTCGCCGAGCGACGGATCCTGCTCGACCGCGGCGCACAGCGTGAGCAGCTGCTGCTCGAACGACGACAGCCCGAAGCCGCGCGCCATCAGATCGATCGCGCCCACGCCCGATGGCAGCTCGCGCCGCGCCGCCTCGACCTCGGCGGTGTCGAGCGGCGGCGGCGGCTCGGCGCCCACGCGCAGCGCGTGGTGCCGCTCGAGGTGCGAGCGCAGCACCGACGCGAGCCCGGCGAACAGCCGCTGGTGCGCGTCGAGCCACTCCTGCTCGGTCATGACACGGCCACCAGCGCGGCGGGATCGTAGTGCGGCGTGGCCGCGGTGTAGTCGACGAGGAAGCTGTCGACGCCGTCGACGCGCAGGCGCATGGCGTAGGTGTCCGGCGGCAAATTGCCGCAGGCGAACGTGAGCGTGGCGGTCTTGCCGGCGACGTGCGGCGCGGCCACGAACTCCGACGAGCCGACGAGCAGCGACGCGCGCTGCTGCGGCCAGATCTGCGGGCTGGCCTTGACCGCGATCGAGACGTTGCCCGCGCCGTCGCGCGTCGGCGTGAGCGTGATGATGCGCGGCGCGATCGCCATCGCCAGCGAGTTGGTGACCACCCGATGCGGCGTGCCGCGATCGATCGACGCGCCGACGGTGTAGAAGCCCGCCGGCCAGTTGACCTGATCGTTCGGCAGCGTCACCGTGAAGCCGATCGCCGTCGGGCCCGCCGGCGTCGCCGCGATCGGCGCGTTGAACAGCGGGTGCGTGAAGTTGACGATCACCGGCGTCGGCGACGCGGGCGCGGCGGCGAGATCGTGCCCGACGAACGTCACCACGTCGCCCGGCAGGTTGATCGGCGGCGCCGGCTGCGAGTACGCCAGGCGCGCCGCCGGCTGCGTGTCGGTCGGCAGCGTGATGCTCGTCAGCGTCGGCACGTGCGCCACCAGGTCGGTCCCCGCGCGCGGCCCGCGTCCGTCGGCGCCGCGCGACACCACCGGCGGCGCCGCCACCGTCGGGCGATTGCTCTGCAACAGGATCACCGAGACCTCGTACGCCGTCGACAACCGGTACGGCGTCTGGAACACCGTCCACAGCTTCGAGATCTCCTCGGCGGAGAGCGCGTGCGGCGTCACGCGCACGCGCTCGGGCTGGTACGCGAGATCGGCGCCGTCGAGCGCGTTGGCGATGTCGGCTTGCAAGAGTGGCGAGTTGTCGTTGAGCAGCGTGACCGCGCGCCCGAGCAGGCGGTGGCTGAGCAGGTCGTCGAAGTTCCGCCCGTACGCGGTCAGCAGGTAATACAGGTTGAACGCCACCGGCGGCATCGACAGCTCGCCCGGCCGCACGGCGTTGCGCAGGTCCATGTTGCGCCACGCCGCGTTCGGGCCGACCTGGTAGAGAAACAAGTTGAGCTGGTTTCGATCTTCGCTGGCGCGCGCCTTGTCCGGCGGCTTGGTGCTGAGCACCGTGTCGGCCAGCTCGGAGTCGGTCGGCGGATCGAGCGGCAGCGGCTGCTGCACGCGCAGGAGCAGGTTGCGCAGCGTCGCGGTGGCGGCGGCGATGGCGAGCGAGTTGCTCATCGCGGGCCCCGGTTGCGGCTCTCGAGATATTTTTCCAGGCTGAGGCCGGGGCGCGGCGCGGGCGCGGGGCGCGGCGACGGCGCGGGCGGCATCACCGCGCGCACGTCGACGCGGCCGATGTGCACGTGCACGGTCGCGCCGCCGTCGCCGTGCGAGGACGCGGCGCCGGTGGCGCTGCGCGAATTCGCGGGCGGCGCGCCGATCGCCGGCGCCGGCTCGCGCGTCGCGGCGACTGCCTCTTCGGCGGCGCGCTCCTCGGCGTGCGCGCGGTGGATCGCCTCGGGCGCGGTCACCAGCGGCCCGGTCGCGGCGCGCGCCGCCGAGCCGACGGGCGCCGGCGCTCCGAACGCGCTCGACGACGCGGTCACGATGCGCTCGACTTCGACCAGCGGGCCGGCGCCGCGCGCAGGCGGCGCGTCGAACGACGGCGTCGCGCCCGACGAACGCGGCGCGAGCGAAGGCGCGATCGGCTCCTCGCCGTCGAAGCGCGGCGCGCGCGCATTCGGTTCGTGCGCGCGATCGTCGCCCGCGCGCTCGCGCGGCGGCTCGGGCGAAAACGGCGGCGCGCTCGCCGGCGCGCTGGTGCGCTCGATTTCATTCGGCGCCGCCGACGCGCGATGCGCCTGCGCTCGCGACGGCGCCGGCGGCGCCGCGTCGATCTCGGTCACCTGCTCCAGCCCGCCGAGCTCCGCTCCGTCGGCCACGAACACCGGCGCGAAGCGCGGCGCGATGCGCGGCCGCACCGTCGGCATCCGCCCCAACGTCACGCCGACGATCCGATCGAAGAATCCGCTCACGCTCGTGCCAGCTCCAGGTAGAAGCGCCGCCGCGCCGGCGACATCGCCAGCGTGTCGACGTCCCGCCATCCGAACGCGCGCGCGAGATCGGCCGCCTCGTGCAAGAGCCGACGCGCCTGCGCGTTCACCTCGCTCCACAAAAACGCCGCGATGCTGAACGGCACCCGGCACTGCGCGCCGCACGCCGGGCACGGCAGCGTCACGCGCACCGCCGCCTGCGGATCGGCCGCCTCGATCCGCTCGCCCAGCTCGTCGACGATCTCGGGCGGCAGCTCGCGCGGCGCCAGCGGCTCGCCCGCGCGCCGCGCCGCGAGCACGCAGCGTTCGAGCAGCACCGCGCGCGCCGCCTCCGGCTCGCCCGCCTCGACGATCGCGCCCAGGTCCCGGCTGTTCAGCAGCCGAAACTCGAGGGCGTACTCACCCGACACCAGCTCGCGCGCCGCGTCTCCCGCCGGCCGCGCGCGCAGCGAAGTCGTGGTGGTGCTGAACTCGAGCTGCTCGCCGCACTCGGGACACTCGACGTACGCCTCGAGCGCCGCGCCGAACAACCGCTCGCGCAACTCGAAGAGCAGCTCGTCGCGCTCGCCGAGGCTCAGCTCCGCCAGCTCCGCGCGATCGCGCCCGACCGAGGCGCAGAGCAGCGTCAGCGCCCGATCGATCGGGTGCTGCGGCATCGCGGCTTCCCACACCGCGACGATCTCTTGGCTGCCGAGCGCGCGCACGCCACGCTACGTCGCTGGATTGGTGAACGACGGCTCGGCCGGCTCCGGCACCGTCTCGTCGCGCTCCCAGCCCTCGTTCTCCAGCTTGATGTGCTGAATGGCGATGGCGTTGGCGTTGGCGTCGAGATCGGGCATCGCCTGGAACTCGGAGACCCAGCAGCGATAGACCTTGTACGCGAGCGCGAGCTGCCCCGCCTCGTTGTACACCTCGATGATGAGGTCCTTGCGGAAGTCCTTGAGCGAGACCTCCGCGCCGAGGCCCGCGCCGATCTGCCAAACCTTGTTCGCCCACTTCTCGAACTCGGTGTCGTTGGTGACGCCGCGATCGAGCGTGATGGCGTCGAACTCGCTGCGGCCGGGCGACTTGCGCGGCGTCGAGGGATCGCCGCCCTGGCGGTGCTTGATCACCTCGGTGGTCCGCTTGAGCATGCCGACCTTGCTGACACCGGCGACGTAGCGTCCGTCCCACTTCACGCGGAACTTGAAGTTCTTGTACGGGTCGAACCGCTGCGGGTTGACGGTGAACTCGGCCATGGAAGTTCCTCCTTAGGCGGCGACCTGGCCGGCCAGCTGTTGAAGCGTGATGATCACGAACTCGGCGGGCTTGAGCGGCGCGAACCCGACGGCGATGTTGACGATGCCGTTGTTGATGTCGTCCTGCGTCGTCGTCTCTTTGTCGCACTTGACGAAGTACGCGTCCTTCGGCGTCTGGCCTTGAAACGCGCCCTGCAGAAACAGCGTCTGCATGAACGCGCCGACGTTGAGGCGAATCTGCGCCCACAGCGGCTCGGAGTTGGGCTCGAACACCACCCACTTGGTGCCGCGATAGAGACTCTCCTCGATGTACAGCGCCGTGCGCCGCACCGGCAGGTACTTCCACTCCGAGGCGATGCGATCGTCGCCTTGCAGCGTGCGCGCGCCCCAGACGATCGGCCCCGCGCCCGGCATGGTGCGCAGGCAGTTGACGCCGAGCGGGTTGAGCTCGCCGTTCTCCGGATCGGTCAGGTTCACGCTGAGCTGCGGCACGCCGACGAGCGAGGCGTCGAGCCCGGCCGGCGCCTTCCACACGCCGCGCGAGCCGTCGGTGCGCGCCATGACGCCGGCCACCGCGCCCGACGCCACGAACGCTTCGATCTGATTGTCGCGGAACGGATTGGGCTGATTCAAGCGCGGGAAGTAGAGCGCCGCGTTCTGCGAGCGCGTGCCGATGTTGTCGTTGACCGGATCGTCGACGGCGAGCCGCGCCGCCTCTTTGGTCGTCCACGCCATGCGCGCGTCGACGAGCAGGATGGCGCGCCGGGTCTCGCAGTACGCCGCCGCCGCCGCGATCACGCCGGTGTCGACGTCGCCGTCGGTGATCGCGTTGTTGGGATTGAGGTGCGGCGGAATGCACAGGATGTTGAACAGGTCGACCTGCTCGAGCGCGTACAGGCCGAGCTTGTTGAGCTGCGCGTTCGCCGGCGAGAAGTCGTCGGCGAGCGTGAGGAACGTGCCGTCCTGCGCGGCGGCGGCGGTCTTGGCCGCCTGGATCGCCGCCTTGAGCGACGCGTACGGATCCGACGAGCTCGACGACGACGAGGACGAGCTCGACGACGAGGAGCTCGACGACGAGGACGAGCTCGACGACGAAGACGAGCTCGACGACGACGAGCTGGCCGCCGCCGCCTTGATCGCCGCCGCCAGCGCCGCCTGCGCGGTGGTGATGGCGTCGGAGGTGGTGGTCGTCGGCAGCCCGTTCGAGTTCGCCGCCGGCAGCGACGGCGAGTACCACGTGACCAGCGCCGAGCCCGCCTGAAGCACGCGATCCGCGCGCCGCGCGCTCTCGATCACCGTCACGTTGCGGAACACCTCGGACGCGCCCGACTCGGTGTCGACGATGGTGAGGTTGAACAGGTCATTGACCGTCACGCCGATCGCCGTCGCCGCCGCGGCCGAGACGTTGCGATCGATGGTCGCCGTCAGGTTCGCGCCCCACGATCCGGGATTCGCCGCCTGCAGCTTCACCTGCGTGCTGCCCGTGCCGATGGTGATGATGGCGTTGTTGGCCGTCACCGAGCTCGACGAGTCGTGATGGAACAGGCGCACGATCACGGCCTGCGTGCCGCCGCCCGAGTTGGCGTAGAAGTCGCGCACGGCGAAGCTCATCGGCCCGTTGATCCAGAGCCCGCCGAACGTGCGCTCGAAATCGGCGAAGCTCTCGATCGGCGTCGCGACATTGACGGGGCCGCGCTCGGCTCTGCCGATGAAGGCGGTGATCGACGTGGCGACGCCGGTGATGGTACGTACGCCGCTCGGAATCTCCTGGATATAGACGCCGGGGTAAGTGGGTGTCACGGGCATCGCGCGCTCTCCTCCGTCGACGTACGACCCTGGTGGGAGAGCGAAGAGCGACCGGCACGCGCCGGCCCCTCTGGCCCGTGTATACGACCACGCGCGCCCCCCAAACGGGGACACGTTAAACATTTTCGAAGCGAACCGGTCAAGCACTTATTGCAAAGAGCATTTGCATCGCGCACCGGTTTACCAAAAAAAACATTACTCGCGCCGGCAGTTATCCGCTTTGTAAACTTTTGTGCTCGACGTTTGAATTGGCGCTGGAGATATTGTCGCGCGCATGTCAAAGCCGAGCGTATTCGTCGCCGGTTTTCCCTCGCGCTACGGCGGCGCCGACACCGAGCTGGATCACCTGATCGACCTGTTCCGCGATCGTGACGTCGACGTCAACCTGGTGCCGATGTTCTCCGCCGACGACGGCACGCGCGTCGACGTTCTCCGACGGGGATGCCGGGTCCACGACTATCGCCACGACGTGTTCCGCGACCAGATCGTGATCAGCTTCTGCAACGGCGAGTTCCTGCGCGCGCTGCCCAATATCATGGTCGCCGGCCGGCCGCGGCGAATCATCTGGTTCAATTGCATGACCTGGGTATTCGACGCCGAGGTGGCGGCGCACCGCAATGGCTGGATTGATTATTTCGGATTCGTGAGCCGATATCAAAAGGGCTGGCTCACCCTGCAGCTCGAGCGCACGCGGCCGGTGCGCAGCTTCGATTATCACCCCTATTTCAATACCCGCCGCGTCGAATGGCGATATCGCGATTGGAACGACGGCTGTTACAAGCTCGGGCGCATCTCGCGCGACGACGGCGGCAAGTTCGCGCCCGACACCTGGCGCATCTTCGATCGCGTGCGCGTTCCGGATTCATTGAAGAAGAAGGTCTACATCCTCGGCTATGGACCGAACGCCGCGGCCAAGATCGGGCCGGCGCCGCCCGGGCTCGACTGGCGCACGTGGGCGGGAAACGAAATTCCGGCGACCGAGTTTTATCGAACGATAGACACGATGGTCCACAAGACGGGCGGCTCGCGCGAGTCGTATTGCCGCGTGCTGATCGAGGCGTACGCGCACGGCGTGGTGCCGATCGTCGAGCGCGACTATGCGTTTCCCGAGCTGGTGATTCACGGCGAGACGGGATTCATGACCAACGACTCGGACGAGATGAGCGAGTACGCGAGCCGGCTGGCGCGCGATCCGGCCGAGCACCGGCGAATGGCGGAGAATGGGCGGCGGCACCTCGAGAACGTATTGAGCGATCCGGAGCGGTGCTGGCGCGGCTGGAGCGACGTGCTCGCCGGCTGATCAGGCGCGCGGCAGGACGAGCGAGCGGGCGCGGCGCGACCACGCGGCGCGCGCGTCGGCGGCGGCCTCGGCGAGCGACGGCGTCTCGGCCAGCGCGGCGGCGAGCGGCGCGAGCGAGAATTCGCCGCCGGGCGCGGGCGCGCCGTCGAGAGTGAAACAGCGCGCGCGCTCACGGTCGACGATCAGGAGCGAGCGGGCGTCGCGGGCGAACGCGGCCGCACGCGCGGGCGCGATGCGGTGGAGGCGCGCGCCGTCGTGATAGACGCCGTCGAAGAAGCGGCGGAAGCGATCGTCGGGGCCGAGCGCGATCGCGCACTGGGGCGAATACGACCAGCTCGCTTCACGATCTTCTTCTTCTTCCTCGTCGTCGTCGTCGTCGTTTTGATCGCGTGCGTCGGCGACGACGTCCCGGCTGCGCTCGACGAGGATCGCGCGCGCGCTTTCGAATGCGCCGCCGTTTCCCTCTTTGTCTTCGATCCAGTAGAAGCGGCCATCGCCGCTCGCGGCGGCGATGATTGGATAGTCGGCCAGCTCGGACAGGCGGCGCGCGCGGCCGTGAGGCGCGTCGACGAGATACGAGAGCTCGTGCTCTTCGACGAACGCGACGAAGGCGAAGCCGTCGCCGTAGCCCGACTCCCATTCGCCGCTCGCGAGGTTCCAGACGTAGAGCCGCTCGCGCTGAAACAGCGCGCGGCCTTCGCCGGCGTCGAGCCCGCGCGTGGCCAGGTCGGTCGCGATCGCCGCCTGCGTCACTTTGCCGCTCGCGCGCGCGATCGCCAGCACGGCCCACGGGAACACCAGCACGATCCGATCGCGGCCGATCGCGCAGCCGATCGCGCGCGCCGGATCCGGCGCATCGAGCCAGCCGCCCCGCTGCGCCGGCGCCGGCGCGCCGTCGGGACGAAGCCGCTCGCGATACTCGGGCGCCGGCTCCCAGAGCGGCGCCGCGGGTCCGGCATCGAACGTCGCGCACAGCGCCTCGACGCTCTCCTGCAGCGCCACGTCGGCGGCGGCGATCAACGCCTCGCCGACGCCGTCGATCTCGCGCAGCCGCCGCGCGAGCTGCGCGCGCCGCGCGACCTCGAGCAGCCGCACGTTGTCAGCGCCCGGCATGAGCCGCCCGCCCGGCATGCGCTCGAGCGGCCGCGCGGCGAGCGGCGGCACCGGCACGCGGCGAATCAACAGCTGCGCCGCCGGCACGCCGTCGAGCTTGCGCGCGCGCGCGAGCCGTTTGGCGATCGCGCCGGCGCCCTTCTCGTGTACCAGTTTCCAAAGCTCCGCTTCCGTCTTGCGAAGCCGCTCGGCGATCGCCGGCGCGAGCGCGGGGTGCACCAGCGCGCACGGCGATTCGAGATGCCGCCACGCGCCGCCGCCGTCCGCGAGCACGCCGTCGGGCGTGTCGACGCGCGCGCTGCCGTCGAGCGCCGCCACCGCGCGCACCACGTCGAGCGCGTTCGCCGGACTGAAGAACCCACGCTCCACATCCATGGTGCGCATCTTAGTGCGGTAATCGCCGCGCGACAGTCATTGGATTGAACTTTGTTTCGATTGAAATGATTGGATTGATACCCAATCGATTAGATATCGATTGAAACGAAAACGGGTAACGAGTAGCGTTCCGTGCTCAGCATGTCGAAGTCGTTGGTTCACGCGCAGGCGGCACCGGCGAAGTCGAGCTCTTCGACGAGCGCGCTCAAGTTTCCCGAGCTGTTGCAGAGCAGCCTCAAGCACGACGCCGCGGGCCCCGAGTCGACCACGTCGAGCGCGTCGGCGATGTCGATCGAGTCGATCGCCACCCGCTTCGTCGAGCGG
>DASREC010000355.1:0-8036 GCA_035652295.1 Polyangia bacterium | reverse complement strand
CCTGCGCGCGCGCCTGCGTGACCTCCGACAGCACGCGCTCCTCGTGCTCGGCCGAGCCCTTGACCGTCGCCACCAGGTTCGGGATCAGGTCGGCGCGCCGTTGGTACGCGCTCTCGACGTCGGCCCACGCCGCCTTGACCTTCTCGTCGGCGGCGATCGCCTGGTTGTAGCCGCAGCCGGCGGCCGCCAGCAGGGCAAGCGCGAGCAAACGTGTCCGCATCATCATTAATGAAGACGATGCAGGAGCGCTGCCAGCGCGCGGGTCAGTGCTCGCCGGTGGACGAGACGAGATTGCCGGGCTTGCACTTCTCGAGCGACGGCGTCACGGCGCCGTCGGGGCAGGTCACCTCGAGCGCGGTGGCGAAGCGATCGAAGTGGAACTCGAGCGCCGGCGCGAGGTCCGAGCGCAGCGTCAGGTGATCGACGCCGGCGATCCACGCGTCGAGCTCGGCGGCGTTGTGCACGTCGATCTCGAACGCCACCAGGCCGAGCGCCTCCCCGCCGTCGGGGACTTCCTGCGCGCCGGTGACCAGCGGCAGCCGGCCGATCTTCTCGCGCACGCCGTCGACCACCGCGCGCGACGAGAGCAGCCCTTGATAGATCGAGATGATGTCGCGCTCGATGCGCCCGGCGAGCGCGGCGCGATCGCGAAACGCCTCGTAACGTTTTCCCTGCGCGTCCTCGAGGTGGAACTGATCGGCGGCGAAGCGCACCGCGTGGCCGCTGCGGTTGGCCACGCCGACGACGAACGTCGGATACGGCACCAGCGTCAGGTTTCCCCAGCGCTCGACCTTGGGCGGGCGCGCGTTGACGACGTTGTGATCGGTCGGCATCGACTCGTCGTACTCGAACCAGTGCACCTGCGCGATCACCATCGGAAAGCGCGCGGCGGTGTCCGGCATGATCACGCCCGCGCGCATGAGCACGCCGCCGCCCTCGAGCGGCGCGTGCTCGCGCGCCTTGAGCGAATGAAAGTCGACGCGCGCGCGCGTGGGCTTCGTCGAGCCGCCCATCGCCGCGCAGCCGCTCACTATAAAAAAGAAAGTGAGGACGAGGGCGCGCTTCATCCCGGAGGATGATACAGCAGAAGATAGACCAGCACGCCCGTCACCGAGACGTACATCCACACCGGCAGCGTGAAGCGCACCAGGCGGCGGTGCTCGGCGAAGCGGCGTTTTGCCGCAAGGTAGATGGTGCGGATGGCGAGCGGCGGCGTGACCACCGCGAGCGCCATGTGGCTGAACAGGATGGCGAGGTAGATCGCCTTCCACGCGCCGGCGCCGGGATAGCGGTGCGTGCCGCTCACCGCCACGCGCGTCAGGTAGCAGATCAGGAATACCGTCGAGACGGCGAACGCCGAGGCCATGAGCCAGCCGTGCAGCTTGCGCCGCTTGGCGCGGATGGTGAGCCAGCCGCCGAGCAGCAGCAGCGCCGCGGTGCCGTTGAGCGTAGCGTTCACCGCCGCCAGCGTCGCGCCCAATTTCTCGTTCATGATCCGCCTCGCTCGACCAGGCCGCTCACGTCCTCGCGCAGGCGCGCCATCTGGATCGCGTCGTCCGCGTCGTAGTAGCCGCGGATCTCGCCGCGCGCGTCGACCAGCACGAACTTGGTGCCGTGCAGGATGGTGAAGCCCTCGGCGCTCGACTCGTCTTTTTCTTTCGAGACGCCGAGCTTGAAGCCGCGCACCACCGCGTCCTGGATCGCCTGCGACGGGCCGGTGGCGAACTTCCAGAACTGCGCGTCGGCGTGGAAGCCGGCGGCGTAGGCGGCGAGGCGCTCGGGCGTGTCGCGCTCGGGATCGACCGAGATCGAGACCAGGCGCGTGCGCGCGTCCTGCCCGCGGTTTTGCAGGTAGCGCTGGAGCTTGGCCATCTCGCCGGTGAGCTTGGGGCAGGCCATCGAGCAGCTGGTGAAGACGAAGTCGGCGACCCAGACCTTGCCGTCGAGATCGCGGGTGGCGAAGGGCGCGCCGGTTTGATCGGTGAGCGCGAACTCGGGGACGCGGCCGAGCTTGGGCGGGCCTTTGTGCGCGTGCGCGGCCAGCGTGGCGGCGACGGGGATCGCGAGCAGCAGCGCGCCGAACGCGGACCACAACCACGGACGTTCGAGGGTCTTCTTCACGGCTTCGATCCACGGCGGTTGCACATCCACGCCGCCCACAGCGTGGCCGCGAGCGCGAAGCCCGCCACCACGCCGAGCTCGAGCGCCGTCGAGGAGCCGGCTTGCGCGTGGCCCCCATTCTCATAGAGCGCGCGGCGAATGCCGGCCACGCCGTAGCTCATCGGGTTCACGCGCATGAGCCAACCGATCCAGCGCGCCGCGCCGGCGAGCGGGAACATCGCGCCCGAGAGGATCCACAGCGGGATGAGCAGCACGCTCATGACGACGTGATAGCCCTGCGTCGAGTCGAGCCACCACGCGATGCCGAAGCCCATCGACGACAGGCCGATCGACGTCAGCAAGAGCATCGCCGTGATCAGCGGCCAGTCGACCGCGCGCGGATCGATCCCGGCGAGCGGCATCAGCGCGAGGAACAGCGCCGCCTGGGCCAGCGCGATCGCCACGCCGCCGAGCGTCTTGCCGAGCACGAGCGCGGTGCGCGACGCCGGCGCCACCAGCACCGCTTGCAGGAAACCTTTGTGGCGATCTTCGATCACCGACATGGTGGTGAAGATCGACGTGAACAGCACGACCAGCATTACGATGCCGGGGAAGAAGTACTGCACGTAGCCGACGCCGTCCGCGCCCGGCATGCGGAAGGAGCCTTGCAGGCCCGAGCCGATCACCAGCCAGAAGATCAGCGGCTGCACCAGCGCGCCGACGACGCGGCTCTTCTGGCGGAAGAAGCGGCGCAGGTCGCGCGACACCAGCACCGAGATGGTCGCGAGGTTGAGCTTGAGCTGCGACGGGCGCGGCGCGGCGACCTCGGGTGCGGTGGTCTCGACGGCGGCGCGGACGGTCGACATCAGTTGGCTCCCAGCCCGCGGCCGGTCAATTTAACGAACACGTCGCCGAGCGTCGGGCGGCGCAGGCCGACCGAGCGGAGTCGGCCCGCCGGCAACTGCTCGACGAGGCGCGGGATCAATTGGTGGCCTTCGGGCGATTCGATGACGAGGCGGCCTTCGATGACGCGCGCCAGCTCGGGCGAGAGGCCGAGCTTGGCGTGAAAGATCGCGGCCACCTCTTCGGGCGCTTCGGCCTCGACGGTGATCACGTCGCCGCCGACGCGCTGCCTGAGCGACTCGGGCGTGCCGAGCGCGATCACGCGGCCGGCGTCGAGCACCGCCAGGCGATCGCAGTGCTCCGCCTCGTCGGGCTGGTGCGTGGTGAGCAGGATCGTGAGCCGCCGTTTTTGTTTGAGGTCGATCAATTGCGCCCAGATGCGCCGCTGCGTCGCTTGATCGATGCCGCGGCTCGGCTCGTCCATGATCAGGATCTCGGGATCGGAGAGCAGCACGCGCGCGACCTCGAGGCGGCGGCGCATGCCGCCCGAGTAGCGCTCGACCGGCTCGCGCGCGCGATCGGTGAGCTCGACCAGCGCCAGCATCTCGTCGATGCGGCGTTTTGCCGCAGCGCCGGAGAGGCCGTAGAGCGCGGCGCCGAGCTTGAGGTTCTCGAGGCCGGTCAGTTTCTCGTCGAGGCTCGGCTCCTGAAACACCACGCCGAGGCGGCGGCGCACGCGCGGATCGGTGGGCGGCGCCTCTTCGCCGTCGATGAGCACGCGCCCGCCGTCGGCGGCGATCAAACCGGTGAGCAGGTTGAACGTCGTCGACTTGCCGGCGCCGTTCGGGCCGAGAAAGCCGAAGACCTCGCCGCGCGCGATGTCGAGCGTCAGCGCGTCGACGGCCACGCGATCGCCGAACCGCCGCGTGAGCGCGTCGAGGCGCAGGAATGGCACCGCCTGGGTCATCGGTGCCCGAAGACCAGCGCGGCGAACAGCCCCGGCAAGTACACCAGCGTGTAGAAGAAGTACCAGCGCGCCCAACGGCGGCCCGCCTCGCGCTGAAGTCCGTAGAGCGAGAGCGTGACCAATCCGCCGCCGAGCGCCAGCGCGGCCGCCAGGTAGAGCGGCCCGCCGATGCCGACGCGCACCACCTGCAGCGACACCGCGAGCAGCAGCGCCGAGTAGAGCGCGATGCGCTGCTTGGCGCCCGCGACGCCGCGCTCGACGGGGACGATCTTCAGGCCGGCGGCTTTGTACTCGTCGGCGCGGTGCAGCGAGATGGCGATGAAGTGGGGGAGCTGCCACACGAACAGGATCAAGAACACCGCGATGCCCGGCGGCGTGAGCGCGCCCGTCGCCGCGGTCCAGCCCATGAGCGGCGGCATCGCGCCCGGCACCGCGCCGACGAGCAGCGCCGACGTCGAGCGGCGCTTGAGTGGCGTGTAGACCAGCACGTAGAGGATGAGCGACAGCGCGCCGAGAAAGCCGGTGAGCGGGTTGACGCCGAACGAGAGCAGCGGCACGGCGATCGCGCTCGCGCCCAGGCCGAACGCGAGCGCGGTCTCGGGAGCCAGGCGTCCGCGCGGCAGCGGGCGGTTGCGCGTGCGCTCCATCAGCGCGTCGACGTCGCGCTCGAGGTACATGTTGAGCGCGTTGGCGCCGGCGACGACCAACGTCATGCCGGCGAGCAGCACGGCGAGCGTGCTTCCCGCGTGCGCGTTCGGCGCGAGGAAGAAGCCGCCGAGCGTCGTCAGCAGCACCATGAAGGTGATGCGCGGCTTGCCGAGCGCGATCAGATCGCCGGCGACGGCGAAGGCGCGCGACCGCTCGGCGAACGCCGCCTTCACGCGATCACTCCGTCGAGCGTGACCGCGCGGTTCTCGGCGCGCACGCCCAGCTCGCCGCGCGCGACCAGGTGCAGGCTCCACAAGTTGGCGAGGATCAGCGCCGCCACCGCGAGGTGCGCCGTCAGCGGAATCAGATCGCGGAAGCTGGTGATCGAGAGGACGCCGAGCGCGATCTGCACCAGCACGAGACCGGGCGCGAGCAGCGCCAGCCGCCGCGCCGACGAGCGCCCGCGCGCCGCGCGCCACGTCACCACCGACGCCGCGGCCACGACCACGAACGCGATCACCGCGATCAAGCGGTGCAGCATGTGGAGCTGCACGTAGGGATGCGCGCCCGGCGGAAACAGGTGGCCCTGGCACAGCGGCAGCTCGACGCACGCCAGGCCCGCGCCGAGGTGACGGATGAGCGCGCCGAGGATCATCTGCGCGTAGATAAGCGCCGCCGCCGCGAGCGTCCAGCGCGCGACCGACGGCGCGAGCGGCGCGCGCGGCTCGGCGGCCGGCTCGCGCAGGCGGAACGCGATGTAGATGACGAGCGAGAAGAAGATCATCGACGTCCCGAGGTGCGCCGTCGAGGTCCACGTCGGCAGGCGATAGAGGACGGTGAGGCCGCCGAGCACGCCCTGCGCGATCACGCACGCGAGCGCCGCCGCGCCGAGCCCGATCAGGTTGCGATCGCCGTCGCGCAGCGCGCGCCGCACCATGCCGACGAGCAGCGCGATGGTCAGCACGCCGACCGACGCCGCCAGCAGGCGATGCGAGTGCTCGACGAGGATCCCGCCCACCATGCGCGGGAACACCTGCCCGTAGCACAGCGGCCAGTCGGGGCACGCCAGCGAGGAGCCGGTGTTGTGCACGAGCGCGCCCACGATCAACAGGATGAACGTCAAGCACGCGAGAGCGACGGCGAAGCGCTGCAACTTCATCGGCGGGGAGTGTAATCGATGGCCGCGCCACGTCGAGCGGCGTGGCGCGGCCTCGAATTTTTACTTATCGGTCGCGGCGTACTCGAACTTCACCTCGGCGGGCTTGCCCGGCTCGACGGTGACTTCGCCCTTCTTCGCGCCGAAGCGCTCGTGCCACGCCTCGATCTCGTACTTGCCGGCCGGCACGCCCTTGATCTCGAACGAGCCGTCGTCCTTGGTGACCGCGAAGTACGGGTTGTTCTGCACCCAGACGAAGCCGGTCATCCACTGGTGCACGTCGCACTTGAACTTGAGCATCGCGCCGTTGTTGTCGAACTTCTTCTCGATGTCCGGCGTGTTCGGCACCTGCGCCTGGTTGAACAGCGTCGAGGTGCCCTTGTACGTGTGGACGTTGTGCAGGACCGGATCGCCGTTCTTGATGTCGAGCGTCTGACCGGCGACCACGCCCTGGACGCGCGGCGTGTACATGCAGTTGGTCTGCTCGATCTTGGCCTTGTCGGCGGGCGGCTCGGCGGCGGGCGCGCCGTTGATGTGGATGAGCACGTTGCCGAGGTTGCCGACGACTTCCTGGTCCTTCATCTTGGTCTTGCCGCAGAACGGATCGGTCGAGCGCTTGAGCTCGGCCATCTCGGGCGCCTTGCCGTTCAGCTTGACCGAGCCTTTGACGTCGCCCTTGCCGCCGGTGGCGACGGCGACGGCGGGCGCGGCGCCCGTCGGGGCGGCGGCCGGCGCGGCGGCGGGCGCGGCGTTGACCGCGGGAGCGGGCTGCGTGACCGGAGCGGCCGGCGTCGGCGCGGTCTCGGTCTTCTTGTCGTCGCAACCAGCGGCGAGCACGACTACGGCGATGATGGACAGGGTCTGTCGAAGCATGGCCTCTCTCTCTCTCGTCGACGGTGCGCCGACGCGGCTAGAATGAATTCGCGAGTGGCTTAACTCACGTCGGATCTGGTGTCAAGGCTTACACGCTGAGCTTGGACGCGCCGGTGCGCAGCACGAAGTCGGGATCGATGGTGACGTTGACGCACGACACCTCGCCCGAGTCGAGCGCCGTCCTCAGCGTCGGCTCGAGCGCGTCGGGATCCTCGACGTGCGCGCCGCGCCCGCCGAACGCCTCCATCACCCGGTCGTAGCGCGTCGGCGCCAGCTTGGTGGCGGGCGCGCGCTCGGCGCCGAAGATCATGATCTGCGGCCCGCGGATCTGCCCCCACGCCGCGTCGTTCGCCACCACGCACGTGACCGGCAGCTTGAAGCGCACGCACGTCTCGAAGTCGAACCCGTTGAGCCCGAACGATCCGTCGCCCGAGAGCACGAGGACTTTTTTGTTCGGGTACAGCTTCTTCGCCGCGATGGCGAACGGCGCGCCGACGCCGAGGCAGCCGAGCGGCCCCGGGTCGAGCCAGTGGCCCGGCCGCTCGGGCGCGAGCACCTTGGCCGCCAGCGCCACGCAGTCGCCGCCGTCGCCGATGACGATGGTGTCCTCGTCGATCACGTTGGCGATGGCGCGCGCCAGGCGGTAATGGTTGATCGGCCGCGCGTTCGAGCGCTCGAACTCGGCGAGCTCGCCGCGCGCCTTGTCCTCGGCGGCGCGCAGCTTCTCGGCCCACGGCGCATAGCGCTGCGGCTTCGCGCCCGCGACCACCGCCGCGCCTTCGATCTGCGTCAGGATCGATCGCGCATCGCCGACGAGCCCGACCTCGACCGGCCGGTTCTTGCCGAGCATCGCCGGATCGCGATCGATCTGCACCACCTTGGCGTCCTGGTGGATCCCCGCGCCGTAGCCGACGCGGAAGTCGAGCGGCGTGCCCACCACCATTAATAGGTCGGTGTGGCGGAAGGCGTGCTTGCGGGCGAGGTTCAGCGCCAGCGGGTGCGAGCCCGGCAGCGCGCCGCGCCCCATGCCGTTCATCACCACCGGGATGCAGAGCCGATTGACCAGCTCGCGCAGGACCTCCGAGGCGTCGTCCCACCAGACCTGCGAGCCGACGAACAGCACCGGCCGCTCGGCGGCGGCGAGCAGGCGGCCGGCGCGATCGATGCCGTCGAGATCGGCCAGCATGCGCGGCACGCGCGAGAGCGGCTGTGGCTCGACGGCGTTCTCCACCTGCGCGGTCAAGACGTCGAACGGCAGCTCGAGGAACGTCGGCCCCATGACGCCGGTCGTCGCGTGGCGGATCGCGGTCTGCACCATCTCGGGCAGCCGCTTGGGATCGGTCACCGTCGCCGCCCACTTGGTGACCGCGCGCATGAGCGGCACCTGCTCCATCTCCTGCAGCGCGCCGCGCCCTTGCAGCCGCAGCTCCGCCGCGCCGCCGAGCACCA
>DASREC010000354.1:0-12563 GCA_035652295.1 Polyangia bacterium | reverse complement strand
CAGGACGCTGCGCAGCAGCGGCCGAGCACGGCGTATGCGAGCGTCCGGCGAAAAACAGTTTTCACACCCGCCCGCGAGAGTAGCGGGCGTCCCGATGCGCCAGTCGCTCCGCTCGACGCTTTTCGGCTTCGTCGTGGCGGCGGTGCTCGTCGGCGGACTCGGGGAGGATCGGCTCGACGGGGCGCGGGCGGCCGTGCTCGTCGACGGCGACGAACGTCAGATAGGCCTTGGTGGTGTACCGCCGCTCTCGCGTGCGCGGGTCCTCGGTCTCGACGCGGCAGCCGACCTCCATGCTGGTGTGCGCCGCGAAGTTGACCTGCGCCTGCAAGATGACGATGTCCCCGAGCCGGATCGGCGACAGGAAGTCGAGCCGATCGATCGCCGCCGTCACCACCGCGCCGCCGGCGTGGCGCATCGCCGCCACTCCGGCGCAGACGTCGATCCACTGCATCACCACGCCGCCGAACAGCACGCCGCCCGCGCCGTTGGTGTGCACCGGCATGACGATCTGGGTCATGGTGACGCGCGAGTCCGTCGGGGTGAGCGCCATGCGCGTTTTTGTATCACGCGATAACTGACCCGCGGTCAGTTATTTCGCGGATAACTGACCCTGGGTCATTTATTTCGTTGATAACTGACCCTGGGTCAGTTAATAAATGACCGCGGGTCAGTTATTTCGCGGGGGACGAGCCTGATGGCACCTGTGCGACGGAGAATGCGCGGCGACGAGGCGAAGCTGGGCCGCCGCGAGGCGATCCTCGACGTGGCGCGCGCGCTCGGCGCGGCGCAGCCGTTCGAGGCGGTGACCATGCACGACGTGGCGCGCAAGGCCGGCCTGGCCAAGGGCACGCTCTACCTCTACTTCGCCACCAAGGAGGAGCTGTTCCTCGGCCTGGTCGAGCGCGAGCTGTGGGCGTGGTTCGACGCGCTCGACGCGCGGCTGGAGACGGCGCCCAAGGACGCCGAGTGGCTGGCGCGCCACCTGGCGTCGTCGGTGAGCGAGCGGCCGCTGCTCACGCGCCTGTTGGCCGTGCTGCACGCGCTCATCGAGCGCAACATCGACGCGCGCGCGGCGCGGCGCTTCAAGACCGAGCTGGGCGCGCGGCTCGAGCGCACCGGCGCGCGCCTCGACGAGCTGGCCGGCTGGGGACGGCGCGGCGCGGAGCTCTTGCTCACGCTGCACGCGCTGATCGTCGGCTTGCGGCAGATGGCCGATCCGCCGCCGGTGATCGCGCACGTGCTCAAGTCGCCGGCGCTGGCGCCGCTGCGCGTCGACTTCGATCGCGCGCTCGGCCACGCGCTCACATCGCTGGCCCGCGGCTACACCCCGAGGAGGCACCCATGACCGAGACCAGGACCGCCCTCATCACCGGCGCCTCGAGCGGGATCGGCGAGGAGCTGGCGCGGCTGTTCGCCGCCGACGGCTACCGGCTGGTGCTGGTGGCGCGCTCGACCGACAAGCTCAACGAGCTGGCGCGCGAGTTTTTGAACGCGTTCAAAACCGAGACGCGCGTGATCTCCGCCGACCTCGGCCGGCCCGGCGCCGCCGCCGAGATCGTCGCGCAGCTCGACGGCGCGCCCGTCGACGTGCTGGTCAACAACGCCGGCTTCGGCCTGTTCGGCGCGTTCGCCGAGACGCCGCTCGACAAGGAGCTGAACATGATTCAGCTCAACGTCGTCGCGCTCACCCACCTCACCAAGCTGCTGCTGCCGGCGATGCTCGCGCGCAAATCCGGGCGCGTGCTCAACGTCGCCTCGACGGCGGCGTTCCAGCCCGGCCCGCTGATGGCGGTGTACTACGCGACCAAGGCGTTCGTGCTCTCGCTGTCGGAGGCGCTGGCCGAGGAGCTGCGCGGCTCGGGCGTGACCGTCACCGCGCTCTGCCCCGGGCCGACCAAGACCGGCTTTCAGGCGGGCGCGGCGATGGAGGAGTCGAAGCTGGTGCGCGGCAAGGACATCATGGACTGTAAGACCGTCGCGCGCATCGGCTACGCGGCGCTGATGAAGGGCAAGCGCGTGGTGATCCCCGGCGCGCGCAACAAGATGCTGGCGCAGTCGGTGCGCTTCCTGCCGCGCTCGACGGTGACGCGCGCGGTGATGCGGGCGCAGGAGCGGGTGCAGCACTGATGCCGCTTCCGCCGGCGCCATCGATGATCGTCGGCTATTTCGCCGCCGAGAAGAGCGAGAGCGTGCTGTTCGTCGCCGCCGGCGCGCTGGCTGTAGCGGCGTCGATCTGGCTGTGGGCCGGCGCCAGCGCGCATCGCGGCATGGCGTTTCCGCTCGCCGCCGTGGCGCTGATCCAGCTGGCGGTGGGCGCGAGCGTGTACCTGCGCACCGACGGGCAGGTGGCGGCGCTCGCGGCCGAGCTCGAGCGCGATCCGGCGGCGGCGGCCGGACGCGAGCTCGCGCGCATGGAGCGGGTCAATGCGAATTTTCAAATATATAAATATGTCGAAATAGCGCTGCTCGCCGGTGGGATCGCGCTCAGCTTCGCGGCGGGTCGGCGCGAGCTGTGGTTCGGCGTGGCCTGCGGGCTGATCGCGCAGGCGTCGCTGATGCTGCTGTTCGACCTGTTCGCCGAGCGCCGCGCCGCGCTCTACGTCGAGGCGCTGCGCCGGCTCGGCGCTTGACTCCGCCGCCCGCCCGTCGTACGTCCCGCGTTGGGGAAACGGGGGACCATGCGCTCGATCACACGCGCCGGCACACGCGTTCTCTCGATCTCGATCGCGCTCGGCGCGCTCGCCTCGCTGGCGGCGACGGCCGAGGCGCGTGACTTCGGCGTTCACACCGACGGGCGCATGTCGGTGCGCGGCGTCGCCGACGACTCGGTGAAGATCGCCGCCGGCGAATCGGGCTGGCTGCTCGCGCTCGAATTGCCCGGCGACGGCACCCGCTGCAAGGCCGAGCTGCGCGACGTGAGCCCGATCCCCGGCCACCTGCTCAAGTGGATCGAGCCGCTGCCGACGAGCGAGCCGACCTTCCTCCTGCGCCTCGATCCGCGCCGCTACCTGCCGGCGCACACCTACAAGCTGGCGCTGCGCTGCGGGCTGCGCGAGCTGCAGCACGCGTACGTGCACCTGCTCGCGCCGACCGACGCGATCAAGCAGACGCGCTTCGAGCTCGACGGCGCGCCCGGCGGCGATCAGTCCGAGATCACCGCCGTGCCCAAGGGCTCACTGTAGCCGGCGGCGCAGCGCAAACGCGAGCAGCGCGAGCGCGGCCACCAGCGGCCACGCGGTCGCGTTCGGCGTGCCGCCGAGCTGGCAGGCGCAGCTGCCCGTCGGCGTGCCGATCGGCGTCATGTCGACGGCGGCGGAGAGATCGCTCGCCGTCCCGAGATCGGCGCGCGACATCGCCAGGTCGCTCGGCGCCGGCGACAGATCGCGCGGCATCGAAAAATCCGACGGCGGCGTCGCCAGGTCGGGCGGCGGCCCCGTCGTGAGATCCTGCGGCGGCGCCGTCAGATCCGGCGGCGGCGCCGTCAGGTCCTGCACCACCGTCAGGTCCTGCACCACCGTCATATCGGGAATCGGCACGCACGAGTCGGTGCTGGTGTCGCACATGCTGCCGGCGGTGCAGTCCGACTGCCCGGCGCGGCACGCCACGCACTGCCCGCTCAGCGCGCCGCTGGTCTCGCAGTGGTTGCCGTAGTTGCTCATGCACAGCGTCTCGCCGCCGGCGCCCGAGCACGGACCGCACGTGTCGTTCTGCCCGCACACCGGCGCGGCGGCGGTGCAGTCGGCGGAGTTGTTGGTCGAGCGGCACACCACGCACTGGCCGAGCGACGTCGACGTGCCCGACGACTCGCAGTGCGGCGTCGTCGGATGATCGGTTCCGCACTGCGCCTCGCCGCCGCCCACCGCGTTGCACGTCTGGCAGAACTTGCCGGGCGAGCCGGTGCAGAGCGGAAAGTTGGCGGGACACATCGCCGACGTCGTGCAGCTCAAGCCCGCGCGGGCGGTGCGGGCGCCCGCGAGCAGCGCGAGCATGACGAGCCATCGTTTGATCATCCGTCGAGCGTAGAGCCGAGACGCACGCGCGGTCAATCGCGCCGCTGGTATATGATCGCGCGATGACGCGCGTGCCGATCGCGGCGCTCCTCTTCGCCGGCTGCGCGCTGCCGCCCGGCGCGCCCGTCGAGAAGCTGCCGGTGGCGTTCGCCGAGCCGCGGCGCGTGCTCGCCGGCGCGATGCCGGTGGTGGTGGCGGCCGGCGACTTCGACGGCGACGGGAAATTGGATCTCGCCGTCGGTGACGAGACCGCGGGCACGGTCACCGCGCTGCTCGGCCGCGGCGACGGCACGTTCACCGCCGCGGCGCCGGCGCTCGCGGGCGCGCTGCCGTCGGCGCTCGCCGCCGCCGATCTCGACGGCGACGGCCGGCTCGACCTGGTGGTCGGCCTCGGCGATCACAACGTGACCCCGAGCCCGGGCGCGATCGCGGCGCTGCTCGGCCGCGGCGACGGCACGTTCGACGCGCTCGCGCCGGTGCAGGTCGCGCCGCCGGGCGTCTCGTGGGCGTGCGATCGCGTGCGCGTCGGCGATCTCGATCGCGACGGAAAACCGGACGTGGTGGCGTCGTGCGAGACCGCGCAGGTGCCGGGCCAGTTCGACGTGGCGCTCTACTCGCTGCGCCAGACCGGCGGCGGGCACTTCGCCTCGGCGGTGCGCGTCGCCGACGATCCCGGCCTGCAGGCGTGCGCGCTCGAGCTCGCGGACGTGAACCGCGACGGCGCGCTCGACGCGCTGTTCGTCGGCGGCGTGGCGCTCGGCGACGGCGCCGGCGGCTTCCGCCCGCTGGCCGCGACCGGGGCGCGCGCCTACGACGCGATCGTGAGCGGCGACTTCACCGGCACCGGCTCGATCGACCTCGCGTCCTCCGACGAGGAGCGCGTGGCGCTCAGCCTCGGGCGCGGCGACGGCAGCTTCGCCGCGCCGCTCACCTTCGCCACCGGCGCGTCGCCGTGGGATCTCGCCGCCGCCGACTTCGACGGCGATCGGCGCCTCGATCTCGCGGTCGCCAACTACGACGGCTTCAGCGTCACGCTGCTCATCGGCGCGCCCGGCGGAACGTTCGCCGCGTCGCTCAACTTCTCCGTCGGCGAGCAGCACCCGTCGTCGGTCGCGGCCGGCGACTTCGACGGCGACGGGCGCGTCGATCTCGCCGTCGCCGATCGCCAGTCCGTCTACGTCCTGCTCAACCGCTGACCCGCGCCGGTTGGCGCGAGCGCAGCCACGTCTCGACGAGGCGGAGCAGCGGCGAGGTGACGCCGGGCGCGCGCAATTCGCCGAACGCGCTCAGCGGATCGTGGCGCGCGATGCGGCCGCCGTCGAGGAACGCCAGGTGCGTGGCCCACGACTCCAGGCCGTCGAAGATGTGGGTGGCGTAGAGGATGGTCGCGCCGCGCTCGCTCTCCTCACGCAGGAAGGCCAGCAGATCGGCGCGCGCGATGGCGTCGAGATCGGTGGTGACCTCGTCGAGCAGCAGCACGCGGCGCGGCTCGAGCAGGCCGAGCAGCAGCTGCACGCGGCGCCGCTGCCCGTCGGAGATTCGGCTCATGCGCCACGCCGGCTCGACGCCGAGCACCTCGAGCAGACGATCGCGGCGCGCCGCGTCCGCGCCCGCGCGCCGCGCCAGGATCTCGCTCACGCCCACGTCGACGTCGAAGGGAAACACGCCGCCGAGGATCGCCACGTCGCCGGCCAGCGTGGTGTCGGCGAACGCCGGCCGCCCGAGCACGCGCACGCGCACGCCGTCGATCAGGTGGCGCCCCGCGATCAAGTTGAGCAGCGTGGTCTTGCCGCTGCCGTTGGCGCCGACGAGCAGGCAGCGCTCGCCCTCGGCGATCGCAAGCGACAGGCCGCGCAGCACCGGCGCGCCGCCCGCGTAGGCGAAGTCGAGCCCGCGGATCTCGACGGCGGCGCCGCTCACGCGCTCGGCCCGGCGCTCAGCTCAGATCGAGCGGCCGCAGCCCCTCGAGGAAGCGCACCAGCAGGCTCGACTTGAGCACGTTCTCGATCTTGCCGCGCCCGTGCTCGGGGTGAACGATGATCTCGCCCGCCTTGTAGCGCCCCTTGGGATCGAACGGCCGCGGCTCGACGGCGTCCGCCAGCTCCTTCTGCAGCGCGCGCTTGGCGTCCTGCTTCTTCACCTGCTCGCGATCGGCGGCGGCGACGGCGCGCTTCTCGACCAGCGTCGCCGGCGCGGGCGCGGCCTTGCGCGCGGGCTCGGTGCGAAAGCCGTGGCGGCTGTTGCACGACTGGCAGATCACCTGCTTCGGCTCGTCGCCGACCATGGCCACGATGTGATGATCGCGCAGCCCGCCGCACTTGCCGCACCACGCCTCGACCTCACCGCCGACGGAGTAGCGCGGGCGATCGCGCGGCACGGTGAGCGGCTGCGTGTGCGTCTGCTTGGGCGGCGAGCGCGTGAGCAGAAACGGCACCGACCCGGCGTCGACGGCGCGCGCCACCGCCTGGCCCGACGAGCGGCGCGTGAGCTGCGCCGCCGAGCGACGCAGGTCGGTGACGCGCCGGCCGTGCGAGCGCTCGACGCGTTCGCGCTCGCCCGCGGGCAGCTTGTCGACGAACGCGCTGTAGCGGCGCGACAGCTCCTCGACGAGACGGCCGGCGGCGAGCTGCCGCTGGTCTTCGCCCGACTCGAGCGCGGCCGAGACCTCGTCGGTGGCGCCGAGGATCTCGTCGTTCAGTTGCTCCAGCTCTCCCTTGATGTCGTCCACGGCGCGCAGTTTAGCCACAGCCGGCGCCGGATGGGCAAGCTTTCGCCGTCGCCCGTCGTAATAGTCCCATTGGGCCGGGTGAGCCAGTGAGCCGTTTTTTCCGGCCGCGCGCACCGAGGGGTGAAGAGCCGATGGAACGCACCCCCGCGCAGCTGGGCGTCTGTCCGACGCTCGTCCCGGTCATGGAGCAAACCACCGACGAGCTGGCGTCCGCGTTCCGACGGTATTCGCGCTACGTCGCGGCGGTGGCGCTCAAGCTGCTCGGGCGCGACGACGAGATCGACGACGTGGTGCAGGAAGTCTTCCTGGCGGCGCTGCGCGGGCTCGGGCGCCTGCGCGAGCCGGAGGCGATCAAGGGCTGGCTGGCGACGGTGACGGTGCGCGTGGCCTCGCGCAAGCTGCGCCGGCGGCGGCTGCGCGCGTGGGTCGGGCTCGATCGCCCGCCCGACTACGCGTCGCTGGTGGCGCCGGGCGTGCCGGCCGACGAGCGGGCGCTGCTGGCGCGCGTGTATCGCCTGCTCGACGAGCTGCCGGTGAAGGAGCGGCTGGCGTGGACCTTGCGCCACGTCGAGGGCGAGCGGCTCGACGCGGTGGCGCAGATCTGCGGCTGCTCGCTGGCGACGGCCAAGCGGCGCGTGGCGGCGGCGCAGGCGGCGCTCGACCGCGCGCTCGACGACGAGGTGAAGCCGTGAGCCCGCTCGCCCGCCGCGTCGAGCGCGCCGCGCGCAACCTCGAGCCGGCGTGGCCCGACGAGCGCGCGCGCGCGGTCGAGCGCGGGCTGCATCGCCGCCGGCGCCGGCGCGATCGCCTGCGCGTCGCGTCGGCGCTGGCGCTCGCGCTCGCCGTCGCGGCCGGCGCGTGGCGCTTCACGCACGCGCCGCGCGCGCCACGTGCGCCGGAATTCGCCGCGCCGGCGATCGAGCTGGTGCGCTTCGCCGACGGCTCGACCGCGCAGCCGCTCGACGCGCGCAGTTTGGTGCGCGCCGGCGCCGTCGAGCCGGGCCGCGTCGCCGCCGAGCTCGAGCGCGGCGGCGCGACGTTCGACGTCGTGCGCGATCCCGCGCGCCGCTTTCGCGTGCACGCCGGCGACGTGGCGGTGGAGGTGCTCGGCACCCGCTTCACCGTCGAGCGGCTGGCCGCGCACACGCGCGTCACCGTCGAGCGCGGCCGGGTGCGCGTCGAGTGGCCGGCCGGCTCGAGCGAGCTCGGCGCCGGGCAGAGCGGGCTGTTTCCGCCCGATCCGCCGCTCGCCGACTGGCGCCGCCTCGCCGACGACGGCGACTACGATCGCGCCTTCCGCGCCCTGGCGCGCGCCGGCACGAAGCTGCGCGACGATCCCGCCGAGTTGCTCGCCGCCGCCGACGTGGCGCGCCTGAGCCACCATCCCGCCGAGGCGCTGGCGCCGCTCGCGCACGTCGCCGACGCGTGGCCCGACGATCCGCGCGCGCCGCTGGCCGCGTTCACGCTCGGGCGCGTGCTGCTCGACGAGCTCGGCCGCCCGCGCGAGGCGGCGCAGGCGTTCGCGCAGGCGCGCGCGCTCGCGCCGTCGGGAGCGCTGGCGGGAGATGCGCTCGCGCGCGAGGTCGAGTCGTGGTCGCGCGCGGGCGATACGGCGCGCGCGCGGGAGCGGGCGATCGAATATTTGCGGGAGCAGCCGCATGGCGATCGGTTGGGGGCGGTCAAGCGGCATGGCGGGATCGAATGAGCCGAACGTGGCCGTGGCCGTTCACGTTCACGACTACGGCTACGGCTACGGCTACGGCCACGATTAAGATTGCGCTCGTGGTCGTGGTCGTGCTCGCGCTGCCGGTGCGGGCGCGCGCGGCCGAGACGATCGATCTTTCCGGCTGCGTCGATCTCGATCGCGCGGAGCTGCGGCATTTGATCGGCGTGGAGCTGCGCGCGGCGCCGCCGCCGGCGGATGCGCTGTTGCACATTTCGTGCGTCGCCGGGGAGGTCGAGCTGCGGGTGCGCGTGCCCGACGGGGCGCCGTCGGTGCGGACGCTGGATCTCGCGGCCACGCCGCCGTCGGCGCGCGCGCGGCTGCTCGCGCTCGCCGCCGCGGAGCTGTTGTTCTCGAGCCGCGACGAGCCGCCGCGTCCGCGCGCGCGCCGCGCCACCACTCACTCGGAGTCCACCATGTTCAAACGCGTCCTCTCGGCCGGCCTGGCCGTCTCGCTCGCCTCCGCCGCGCACGCCGCTCCTCCGCCGCCGAAGAAGGAGACCGCCGTGATCGTGCGCGAGACGCCGCTCACCCACCCCGCGCCGCGCGCGCGCGACGACAAGCGCCAGCCGGAGCTGCGCGCCGAGGACGTGTTCTCCGCCGTCGGCGTCAAGGTCCACGCGGTCACCGATTCGCAGATTCAATTGCTCGGAAAATTGATTCAAAACACCCGCGATGACGATCCCGAAAAGGCGGAGCTGCTGTTTCAATTGGGCGACCTGCACGGCGAGCAGCAGCGCTATCACCGCTTTCGCGCGCGCCAACTCGACCAGGCGATCTACGACGCGCGCGCCGCGCACCGCGACGCCGAGGCCGCGCGCCTCGCCGCCGAGCAGGCCGACGAGGAGCGGCTGGAGCGCGCGTCGCTGCTCGCCGCCGTAAAGCAGTACCTCGCGGTCGCCGATCACCCCGACCAATATCCGCAATATCAGCGAATGGACGAGGTGCTCTTCAATCTCGGCCATTTATTGATGCAGGTAAAAAAGGAAGAGGCGGCGCGAAACTATTACAAACGGCTGATCAAAGATCACCCGACCTCGCGCTTCGTTCCCGACGCGTACCTGGCGTTCGGCGAATATTATTTCGATAATAAGGACATTGAAAACGCTATCGCCTTTTATGAAAAGGTGATGGAGCACGAAGAGTCGCCGCTCGCCGGATATGCGCTCTATAAGAAGGGCTGGTGTCATTACAACCTCGGCGAGTTCAAGCAGGCGCTGGGGACGTTCGTGGCGGTGATTCAGCGCTCGTCGGGACGATTGGCGCTCGAGCGCGAGGCGCGCAAGGACGCGGTGCGCGCCTACGCGCAGGTCGGCACGCCCGAGCGCGCGTGGCCGTTCTTTCAAAAGATCGGGCAAAACGCCGCGCCGGCGATGCTCGAGCAATTGGCCGAGCTTTATAACTCGCAGGGAAAGTTTTCGGACGCGGTAAAGCTGTATCGCCAATTGATGGCCATCGCGCCCGCCTCGCCGCGCTTGTGTGTCTGGCAATCGGAGGTCTTACGCAACACGCTGTCGGCGTCGGGCGCGCGCGCGCAGGCGGCGACGGCGCGGGAGGTCGAGCGGCTGGCGGCGGTCTACGCGAAGCTGCGCGGCGTGCGCGGCGTGCCGGCCGACGCCGTCGCCGAGTGCCGCGAGCACACCGCCGACACGCTGCGCGAGCTGGCCACCGTCTGGCACAAAGAGGCGCAGCAGACCGGCGTTCAATCGACCTTTGAGCTGGCCGGCGCGCTCTACAAAACCTATTTGAATCAATTCCACGATCAAAAGGATCGGTATTCACTGCTGTTCTATTACGGCGAGCTGTTATATCGATTGGCGGGATTCGACGGTCAAAGCGGGCGCTATTGCGAGGCCGCGCCGGTTTATTCGGAAGTCGTGAAGCTCGATTCGTCCACGAGCGCGAAGTATCTGCAAGACGCCGCGCTCGCCTCGGTGCTGGCGTGGAAGGCCTGCCTGCGGCTCGACGACAAACCGGCGGCGGCGACGGCCGAGGCGCGCGCGCACGGCAAACCGCGCGCGATCCCCGAGCCGTGGCTCAAGATGCTCGCGGCGTTCGATAACTACATTAAATACGTCAAAAACTCGCCCGAATTGATCCGCATTCAATACAACAAGGCGTTCGTTTATTACGAGTTCGATCATTACGACGAAGCGATTCCGATTTTCCGCGAGATCGCTTTGCGCCATCCGGAGCACGAATTGGCGGTATTCGCGGCCAATCTATTGTTCGATTGCTACGCGCAAAAGGAGCAGAAGGCGGAATTGCGCGCGGCGGTCGCCGAGCTGTGTCCGCTGCCGCCGCTGGCGACGCACGCCGACTTCGCGCAGCGCTGCCGCGGCATCGAGGTGGCCGTCGGGCGCGCCGACGCCGAGGCGGCGGAGGCCGCGCGCCAATACAAAGCCGCCGGCGATCTCTATGTAAAGCTGGCGACCGATTTCCCCGACGATCCCAAGCTCGATGAAATGCTCTATGACGCCGCGATCGATTATCAGCGCGCCAAGATGATTGGATTGGCGGTGCTCGCGTTTCAGCAACTAATCAAATCGAAGCCCGATTCGCGATTGGCCAAGAAATCGATTTACATGATTGGACGCAATTACCAGGATATCGCCGCATTCGAGGCGGCGGCCGAGAACTACGAGCAGTTCGCCACGCGATTTCCCGGCGAGGAGGAGGCGTCGACGGCGCTGTATCGCGCGTCGTTCTTCCGCCGCGGCCTCGGCGAAAGTCAAAAGGCGATTGAAGACACCAAACTGTTCATTCGCAATTACGGGCCGCGCTCGGAGTTCACCGATATCGCCGCGGGCGTGGCGTTCGGCGAGGGGCAGATCTTCGAGCAGGAGCGCGATTGGGCGAAATTGAGCCAACACCTGGAAGCGTATTTGCGCGAATGGGGCGCGCGCGGCGGCGTCGACCGGCAGCTCATCGCGCACGTCAAGCTGGGCGAGATCGCCTGGCGCGCGGCCTGCCCCATCGACGGCGCGAACGGCGCGTGCGTCGAGATCAAGCGGCCCAATCGACGCGCGGCGCGCGCGCAAAAGAACGCCAAGACGTGTTTACCGGGTTTGACGATTGCTTTGCACGAGCGCAAGCCGGCGCTCGCCAAGGCGGCGCAGGCGCACTTCGCGGCGGCGCTCAAGCTGTATCAAAACGGCGCGGCGATCAAGAAGGTCGCCGGCAAGGACGAGAGCGAGCGCGACGCGCGCGTGCGCGAGATGAGCTTCTACGCCGCCGAGGCGCGCATGCTCGAGGGCGACGCGGAGTACGAGAAGTTCCTGGCCATGCAGCTCCCCGACGGGCTGGCGTTCGCGCCGGGGGCGAAGGGCCGCGCGCGCGCGAAGGACGCCGAGTCGCGCAAGCGGCTGGCGGCGTGGCTCGAAGCCAAGACGCAGAAGCTCGAGCAGTCGCGCCGCGCCTACGAGAGCGTGATCTTGTTCAAGCAGGCGCACTGGGCGATCGCCGCGGCGGCGCGCATCGGGCAGCTCTTTCAGACGTTCGCGGCGCAGCTCGAGGCGGCGCCGGTGCCGCTCGCCCCGCCGCCGCCCGAGGGCGTCAAGCCGAGCGACTGGAAGCAGTACTTCCGCGACGCGTTCTGCGACGAGCTGGGCAATCACGTCGCCGAGCTGGACGACAAGGCGGAGGACGCGCTCAAGATGTGCTTGAACAAGTCGACCGAGCTGTCGTGGTTCAACGAGTGGTCGCAGCTCTGCGAGGCCGAGCTGAACGCGCTCAAGCCGGGCCCGTATCCGCTCGCCACCGAGCTGCGCGCGGAGCCGGGTTGGTTCGCGGCGGCGACCGATCGCGCGCCGGTGCAGTCGCTGGAATCGCGCTGAGCCGGCCGCCGCCCGCCGGGCGCTACTGCACGGTGCGCGGCGTCGAGGCGCTCAAGTTGCCGGGGCGCAGCGTGACGCGGCGGTTCTGCTGCCAGCAGCTCTCGGTGTGGCCGAGGCACAGCGGGTGATCCTCGCCGTAGCTGACGATCTGCAGATCCTCGTTGGGCACGCCGAGCGAGCGCAGGTAGCTGACCACCGACTTGGCGCGCCGCTCGCCGAGCGCCTGGTTGTACGCCTGCGTGCCGCGCTCGTCGGCATTGCCCTCG
>DASREC010000353.1:0-12141 GCA_035652295.1 Polyangia bacterium | reverse complement strand
CTCAGCGGAATGGAGCGGGTGGGCGCGAAAACTGTTTTTCGCCGGCGTTGAGGAGCGCTCCTCGCGTCTGCGCGAGGATGCCAGCGACGAATCGAGCGAAGCACGTGCCGCGCGCAGCCTCTGCGTAGCAGAGGCGAGCACGGCGTATGCGAGCGTCCGGCGAAAAACAGTTTTCGCGCCCGCCCGCGGAATGCAGCGGCTGTCCCGTTAACGCGCGTCGGCGGTCGGCGGGTTCACGTTGCGGCGTTTTGCCGCATGAAAAACCAGGTGGCCGTCGACGCACCCGATGCCCCACCGCCCCGCCGGCGCCGTCGGCAAATCCGCGCTCAGCATCTCCTGGTCGTTCATCGAGGCGACCACGTGCTTGTCGTTGACCTCGACGCTGAGCTTGATGCGCGTCTCCGCCGGCAGCAGGTTCGCCCCCGTGCCGCGCGTCGCGATGCGCGTCCACTTGCCGTCGAAGTGCGCCAGCAAGATGCGCCCGCCGTCGATGTAATCGACGACGTAGAAGTCCTTCGCGCCGCGATAGCCGATGACGATCATCGCCTCGCGCGCCCCGTCGGCGTCGCGCTCGATCTCGGCGTCGACGGCGAACTCGCCCGACGCCGGCGTCTGCTCGAGCACCAGCGAGCGCTGATCGCTCGCCGTGTCGAGCATCAGCCCGCCGCCGTCGAGCAGCCGCAGGTCGCCGGCCTTGAGCTCCCACTCGAGCACCGGCTGCGCGCGGATCCACGACACCAGCTCGCGCTCGAGCGCCGCCGGCTCGCCGAACAGCGCGCGAAAGCGCCGGTTGATGCGCGCCGCCAGCAGGAAGCCGCTGAGCGCCAGCTCGTCGTGCAAGAACGCGCGGAGCTTTTTCTGCCGCTCGGGATTCGCCGGCGAGTCGAGCATCGCCAGCAGGCTGTACGCCTCGGCGTAGAACACGCCCGCCTTCTCGACGGCGACGTCACCGGCGAGCAGATCGCGCTCGATGTCGAACAGCTCCTTGAGTGGAATGAAGCGATGCGAGTCGAGCGCGTCGCGCACCGCCAGGATGCGCGCGGTGTACGGCGGCAGCGTAGCGGCGCTCGGCCCCTCGTCGATTTCGAACACGCGCTCGGCGAGCAGCTCGGCCAGCCCTTCGCGCAGCCACAGCGGCTCGTCGTTGTAGTGCTGGAACTGCGTGACCTGGTACGTGTGCGCCAGCTCGTGCAAGAGCGCGCTCTCGAGCTTTCCCGGTCCACCGGCGAGCGGGCGGCCGACGCGCGGATAGAACGGCAGGTGCGCCACGCCCGGCCACGCGGTGAACGCGAACGCGTGCACGTGGCGCCCGCGGCCGAGCTCGCGAAGCGCGTCGGAGTAGCCGTTCGGCGTGCCGTACAAGAAGATCGGGATCGGCGTGCGCGGCAGCGGGCGGCCGAACACCTGCGCGAAGAAGCCGAGCGCCTGGTCGCCGAGTTTGGCCAGCGCCTCGGCGGCGCGCTGCTCCTCCCACGGCGCCGCGATTTGCACGTTGCGGCCCGCGTGCTCGGTCCACGCCTCGACGGTGAGGCGGCGCACCGGCGAGTGGACCGCGCCCACCCGCGTCCCCTGCTTGCCCCGCAGCCACCAGTAGACGACGCCGGTCGGCAGGTTCTGCGTCGGCACGGCGTTGGTGGCGCCGTCGACGATCTCGAGCGCCTGCTTGCAATTCTCGTCGCGGCACAGCTCGAGGCGCGCGCCGTCGGTGCCGGGCGCGAGCGTCCAGGTGAAGCGCGGGCGCGTGACGTTGGCGGTGGCGGTCGAGCCGGGCGTCTCGGCGCGCGGCGGCGCGGGACCGAGCGCGGGATCGATCACCGGCCACTTCGCGGAGCGCGGACCGCACGCGGCCGACACGAGCGCGGCGAAGGCGGCGACCGCGACGGCGACGCTCGCGATCGGCGCGCGCTTCAATGCAGCACCTTGGGCGGCGGCGGCGGCGCGGGGCGCTGCACGCGCGCGGCGAACGGCGAGCCGTGGTGGTGCACCAGCTTCCACGCGCCCGCCTCGCGGCGGAACACGTTGGTGGCCAGCACCGCGCCCTCGGCGCCGCCCGACGCGATGCGCTCGGTGCACACGATCCACGCCAGCTCGCCGCGCACGTCGATGCGCTCGTCCTCGATGGTGAAGCGGATGTCGGCGGTGTTGGCGAAGATGGTGCGCCAGCTCTCGCGCACCTCGCTCCACCCGACGGCGAGCGGCCAGCCCGGGTGCGCGCACGTCACCGCGCCGTCGTGCGCCCACGCCGCGTCCATGCGGTCCTCGGCCAGCGCCTCGAACGCGCGGTAGAACTCGTGGTTGGCGCGGCGCACCTCCTCGTCGTCGGCGAGGCTCATCTCGTCGAGCTTACGCGCGATCGGCAAAGATTCAATCGAGTGGGGTAACGGCGATCACTACGACGATCCTGACGACGGTCACAACGGCGAGCCCGACGGCGCGCGCGCCACCGACTTGCCGAGGCCGATCTTGCGCGTCACGAAGTGCGCCTTCCGCTTGCGCGCCTTGAGCAGCGCGCCGTCGATCGACACCAGCGAGCGGCCCTTCGGCGGCGCCGGCAGCTTCACCCGTCCGTGCAGCGCGGCCAGCAGCTTCGACGGCGAATTGACGTTCACGCGCAGGTCGAGCGCGATGTTACCGTCGAAGCCGACGCGCCCGCGCCCGCTCACCGAGCCGCCCGGCACGTCCATGCCGGCGCGCGCCACCTCGAGCACGCCGCGATCGATCCAGCCGTTGAGCGAGCCGCGATCGAAGAACGCGTTCCCGATCATCCCCGACGCCCGATCGATCACGCCGTCGACGAACCAGCCGCGCGGCGTCCGGCGCGCGCTCGCGTGCAGCCGCGCGTCGATGGTGAAGCGCGGGTGGTTGGGGAAGTACGCGCCGTCGAGCTGGCGGTGATCGACCACCGCGGTGGCGGTCCAGCGGCGCGTGTCGACCGTGGCGTCGGCGTGGATCTCGCCCGGGCCCGGGTGCACGTCGAGCTGCGCGTGGACCTTGCCGCGCGGCCCGTGCGCGCGCAGCTCGACGAGGATCTGGTCGGGCGGCGCTTCTTTCGGCGAGAGCTGGTGCAAGAGCTCGGGCGCCGCGGCCAGCGTCACGCGATCGAGATCGAGCCGGTCGTGCGTCAGCCGCCCGGCGACGAGCAGGCGGGTCGTGCCGCCGATCTCGAGCCGCGCGTGGCCGCGCGCGATCGTCTCCGGATCGAACGCGTAGCGCCCTGCGCCGGCGAGCGCGCGCCGCGGGCCGCGCTTGAACGCCGCCACCGCGCGCACGCGATCGAGCTCGACGAAGCCGCGGCGGTGATGATCGGCGAACTCCAGCGAGCCGCGCGCGTCGAGCTCGTCGAGCTCCACCAGCGGCGATTTGCCGCGCGGCAGCTCGACGCGCGCGCCGTGGATGAACAGGTCGCGCACGCGCAGCCGCCGGTTGTGCTCGCGCAGCCAGCGGCGCAGCGGCGACAGGTCGAGCTGCCCGTGCTCGACCTCGGCCACGCGCACCTCCGCCGCCTCGACGACGAGGGTGTCGAAGAACGGCCGGTGGCGCACGAGGCCCCACGGGTGATAGTGCGCGTAGACCGCGCGCGCGCGCGCCGCGATCCGGCCGTGCCGGTTGCGCAGCTCCACGCCGTCGAGCGTGAGGTCGCGCCACAGCGAGCCGCGCACGCGTCCGACGCGCAGCTCGCCGGCGATGCGCGCGTTGACGAACTCGGTGAGCCGGCGCCGCACCCATTCGTGACTGTCGTATCCGCGCAGCCAGAGCGCGCCGGCCGCGATCGCGATCAGCGCCGCCGCGGCGAGGCCGCCCGCGATCCACGCGGCGATCTTCAGAGCTCGTCGCGTAGTCGTCCGCACCTCAAGCTAGCGAGTGCAACGGCAATGCCGTAGCCTTCGGCCATGCGCCTCTGGCTGTTCGGCAACACGCCGCCGGATCCGGAGCTGGCCGACGAGCAGGGACTGGTGGCGCTCGGCGGGCGGCTGACTCCGGAGCGGCTGCTCGGCGCGTATCGGGCGGGGATCTTCCCGTGGTCGTCGCGGCCGGTGGTGAGCTGGTGGTCGCCCGATCCGCGCGCGGTGTTCGAGCTCGAGTCGTGGCGCGCGCACCGCAGCGTGCGCCAGGCAATCCGCAACAACGCGTGGCGCTTCGCCGTCGACGAGGACTTCGGCGGGGTGATGCGCGCGTGCGCCGCGCCGGCGCCGGGCCGCGAGGGCACGTGGATCACCTCCGACTTCGTCGACGCCTACTCGGAGCTGCACCGCCGCGGCCACGCGCACTCGGTCGAGGTGTACGAAGGCGACGAGCTGGTGGGCGGGCTCTACGGCGTGACGGTCGGCGGCTTCTTCGGCGGCGAGTCGATGTTCCACCGGCGCACCGACGCGTCCAAGGCGGCGGTGGCGCACCTGGTCGAGCGCATGCGCGCGTGCGGCTTCCAGCTCCTCGACGCGCAGGTGCCGACGCCGCACCTCGAGCGGCTGGGCGCGACGTTCATCTCGCGCCGCGAATACCTGCGCCGCCTCGAGCGCGCGATCGCGATCGACGCGCGCTTCAGCTGAACGAGCGCGCGTCGGCCGCGCGCGGCTGCCCGTCGAGCACGCGGCGCAGCGCGCCCGCCACCACGTCCGGCAGGCACGGCTTGGTCAAGAACGCGCTCAGCCCCGACGGCGGCTCCTGCGCGCTCTGCCCGGTGAGCGCCACGATCGGGATCCCGCGCGTGCGCGCGTCGGCCCGCAAGCGCCGCGCGGCCTCCAGCCCGTCGATCCCCGGCAGCCCGAGATCCATCAGCACCACGTCGGGGATCGGCGCCGCCACCGCCATCGCCAGCGCCTCGAAGCCGTCGCGCGCCTGCCGCACCTCGAAGCCGCTCATCGCCAGGCACTCCGCGATCAGCTCGCGCGTATCGTCCGAGTCCTCGACGAGCAACACCAGCGGGCGCAGCGCAGGGCTCATGCAAGATCACCATATCGCCGCGGCGCGCGCGGACGTGAGCGCATTGTTTGCTCGCTTGAACCGAACCGCCCCGCGCGCGCACAATCGGGCATGCGCGATCGCCTGCCCTTCAGCCACCGGCTGCGCCGCCGGACCGGCGCGCTCATCGTCGATAACTTCTTCAACGTGCTGGCGCGCGCCGGACGGCTGCACCCGCTGGCGCGCCCCGAGCGGCACGGCGTCGAGGTGACGCGTGACCTCGCGTACCTGCCGACGGGCGCGGTGGAGCACCGCCTCGACGTGTACCGGCCGATCGAGCGCTCGGGCCCGCTGCCGGTGATGCTCTACGTCCACGGCGGCGGCTTTCGCATCCTGTCGAAGGACACGCACTGGATGATGGCGCTCGGCTTCGCGCGGCGCGGCTACGTGGTGGTGAACATCAGCTATCGGCTGGCGCCCAAGCATCCGTTTCCCGCGGCGGTGGCCGACGCGTGCGCGGCGTACGAGTGGGTGGTGGCGCACGCGGCCGAGCACGGCGGCGATCCGGCGCGGCTGATCCTCGCGGGCGAGTCGGCGGGCGCGAACCTGGTGACCGGGCTGGCCGTCGCGGCGGCGTATCGCCGCGAGGAGCCGTTCGCGCGCGCGGTGTTCGACACCGGCGTCGCGCCCAAGGCGTGCGTGCCGGCGTGCGGCATCTTGCAGGTGAGCGACACCGAGCGGTTCGCGCGGCGCAAGCCGATCTCGACGTGGCTGAGCGATCGGCTCACGGAGGTCACCGACGCGTACCTGGGCGGCGCCGATCTGGCTCGGCCGGGCGCGCTCGATCTGGCCGATCCGCTCAACGTGCTCGAACGCGGCGTGACGCCCGATCGCCCGCTGCCGCCGTTCTTCGTCCCCGTCGGCACGCGCGACATCCTGCTCGACGACACGCGGCGCTTGAAGGCGGCGCTCGACCAGCTCGGCGTCGAGTGCGACGCGCGCTTCTACGAGGGCGAGGTGCACGCGTTCCACGCGATGGTGTTCCGCCGCGCCGCGCGCAAGTGCTGGGCCGACACCTTCGAGTTCCTCGACCGCCACGTGCCGCCCGGCTGATTCAGCGCGGCGGCTTGCTCGGCTTGCTCGGCGCGATCGCCTGGACGTAGTTGTCGTTCTCGAAGACGTAGCGCGTGTTCTTGCGATACGACTTCACCTCGTGACCCTGCTCGACGTCGGTGAGCTGGCACTTCTCGATTAGATCGAACCAGCCGCTCGCGCCCTTCTTGCCGGTCGTGAGCGTGCAGTCGCGGTTGGTGCAGCTCGAGAAGTTGCACGTCTCGCTCGCCACGAGCGGCGCGCTGTACATCGCGAGCAGCTTGCCGCCGACGGGGGCGAACAGCTCGAGCAGCGTGCCCGACGCGCCGTCCTCGAGACCCTCTTGGCCGTCGTTCGAGCCGACGTAGCCGGGCACGTCTTCGTAGGTGCCGAGATCGCTCACCACCGCCAGCGCCCACACGCCCGGCTTCACCTCGAGGTAGTCGCCGCGCAGCTCACGGCTCGTCACGGCGAAGATGCCGCCGGGCGGACCGCCGAGGCCGACGTAGCCGTCGGTGCGCGCCAGCGCGCGCGTGCCGCGGCAGATCGCGAGCGCCTCGCCGTTCGAGGTCGTGGCCCACACCGCGGTCGCGCCGGCGTGCGGCGCGGTCTCCACCTTCTCGACGGTGACGCCGCCGTCGACGCGGCGCCAGCGCGCGTCGACGTCCTTGAACAGGCAGCGCAGCGCCGCCACCTCCGCGTCGCTGAGCGGCGCGACCTCGGGATCGTCCTTCACCGAGGTCAGCATCTCCTCGCGCGCGATGCGGGGCTCGCCGCCCTCGACGGTGAGCGTGAGCTGCTTGCGCCCGACGTCGCTGTACGTGGCCGACGACCACGTCTGGCGAAAACGCAGCACCGTGCCGCCGGCGGCGCGCGAGGTCGTCACCGCGTCGGCGGCGACGCGCATCTTCTTCTTGAACATGCGCGCGCGGTCGCGCATCCAGCCGGCGCGATCCAGCTCGACGGTGCGCTCGCCCGAGCGGCGCACGCCGGTGAACGCGGCCGCGTACAGCGCCTGGTACGCCGCGAAGTCGCCGTCGTTCTGCGCCGCGAGCCAGCGCTGGAGCAGCCCGCGCGCGACGTCGGGCGGCAGCTCGGGCGCCGACGCCAGGTCGGCCCGCGCCGCGCCCGCGCCCATCATTAATAAGGCGGCGCACCACAGCGCGCTCATCCAGGAGCGCCTCATTCGCCGTCCCGCCACTCGACGTGCTCGGCGCGGCTCACGCGGCCGTCGTCGCCGAAGCGCACCACCAGGTACTCGGTCGCAGACGGATCGATGTTGCCGCCGCGGTGCTCTTCGTTGAGCTCGTAGCCGAGCTCGCCCGAGCGCGCGTCGCGATACGTCGGCTCGCCGAGCCGCGCCAGCACCTCCGCGCGCGTGAGCCCGTCGAGCGCGCCGCTCGCGAGCAGGTCGCGCGCCATCCCGAGCCGCAGGTCGCTCGAGTCGATCGGCCCGAGCGTGCGCCACGCGTCGCCATCGAACGCGACGCGCGCCCGCGCATCGAACGGCACCTGCGCCGCGTCACCCCCGATCACGACTCGCGCCCAGATCATCCAAGCCAACGCGCCCCCGACGATCGCCAAGATTAGTCGCTTCACGCACTCTAATACCGCCGCGCGCGATTTTCTCCCCCGCGCGCGGCGCGTCGCGGGAATGGCACGGCGCGCCCGGCGGTTTCCTTCCCCTGAACGTCGGGGAGGTCGAGCATGGAGCGCGTCGCGGCCGGTCGCCTGTGGATCCGCCATCTGCTGAGCCTGCTGTTTCCGCTGCTCACGCTGATCTACGTCGCCACCGGGCCGCACCGCGCGTGGGAGTCGCTGCCCGGCCTCGCGCTGGTGGTCGCGGTGGTGCTGCTCGACGGGCGCGCGCGCGCGGTGCGCGACGATCCGCCCGAGGGCGTGCCGCGCTGGCCGTTCACCGCGCTGGTGTGCACGCTGGCGGTGATGCAGCTCGCGACCGTGGCGCTGCTCGTGCGCATGGTCGCGATCGGCGGCTTCACGATCGATCTGATCCTGGTCGGCTGGTTCGTCGGCAACAACTCCGGCTGGGGCACGCTGGTGGTCGCGCACGAGCTGATCCATCGCCGCGCGCGCGCGTTCCGCTGGCTCGGCCGCGTGCTCTTGTGGACCGTGCTGTACGATCATTTCTTCGTCGAGCATCTGCGCGGCCACCACGCGCGCGTCGCCACGCCCGACGATCCGGCGACGGCGCGCTTCGGCGAGCGCTATACCGCGTTCTTCCTGCGCACGGTGCCTGCGCAGTTTCGGAGCGCGTGGCGCATCGATCGAACGCGCGTGCTCCAGGGGCTCGCCGCCGAGGCCGCGCTGCTGGCGCTGATCGCGATCGCCGCCGGTCCGGTCGCGCTGCTGGTGTTCCTGTGGCAGGCGTACAACGCCATCACGCTGCTCGAGGCGGTCAACTTCTTCGAGCACTGGGGGCTCACGCGCACCGGCGAGCGCGCCGGGCCGAGCGACGCCTGGGACACCGACTCGTGGTTCACGCTCTACTCGCTGGTCGGGCTGTCGCGTCACGCCGATCACCACGCGCACGCCGCGCGCAGCTACGAGCAGCTGCGCCACGTCGACGCCAGCCCGAAGCTGCCGCGCGGCTACTACGCGATGGTGGCGCTGGCGCAGCTGCGCAACCGCGAGTTCCAGCGCTTGATGACCGCCGAGCTCGAGCGCCGCCGCCTCGGTCCGTTCGCCGCCGCCGCGGCGTAGCGCGCGACCGCGCGTCAGTGCGCGCTGGCCGAGGCGATGCCGCCGCCGACGTTGACCGCGTAGACGTCGAAGCCGCCGCCCTTGACCGTCGACGGATTCGACGCGCGGTGATCGGCGAAGAACGGATACGCCGCGCCGGCGAACGGCGCCGATGACGAGTAGTCGCCCGGCCCGTTCTGGTTGCCCTTGAAGTTCGACGGCTGCGTCGTCTGCCGCACGTTGCGCGCCCAGCTCGCGCCGCCGTCGAGGCTCCACGTCGAATAGAGGTGCGAGAGGCAGTTGTTGGGATCGTCGCGCCGATCGTAGAAGCTCACGGTGAGCACGTCGCCGCGCGGGCTCGGCGCCACGCTCAGCGTCGGATGATATTGGTGCGCGTTGCCGGCGTCGTCGTTGAGCCGCACCGGCGGCGAGAACGTGCGGCCGCCGTCGATCGACCTGGTGAACAGGACGTCGAAGCCGCGCCCGGCGACGCGATCGGCGTACACGAGGTAGAGCGCGCCGCCGGCGCCGACCTTCAGCACCTGCGCCGGCGACTGCCCGCGCGTGCCGTTGCAGCCGAGGTCCATCGCGAACCCGGTGTGCGTCGGCACCGCCAGCACGTCGGTGCTCCAGCTCGCGCCGCCGTTGGTGCTGCGATCGACGTACAGGCCCTCGCGCGTCGGGTTCAAGAAGTCGTGCCAGCTCACGTACACGACGCCGCTCGCTTGATCGACCGCCGGATACGCGCCGATGACGCGCTGGTTGTGCGGGCGATCGTTCACCGGGATCGGCGCGCTCCAGCTCCGCCCGCCGTCGGCGGAGTACGCTTCGACGATCGTTTGATCGAGCACCGGCGGAAACGCGTTGGCGTTGATCACCACGTCGCGCGTCCAGGCGACGTAGACGCGGCCGGCGAACGCGCTCCGCGAGCGATCGACCGCGACGTAGAACTTGTCGTCGAACGTCGGCCCCTTCGGGTTGTTGGTGATGGGCGTGAGCGGCGTCCAGCTCACGCCGTCGGTGGAGCGCACCGCCACCACGCCGTTGGCGCCGAGGTTCTTGGCGCCGACGTCGGCGACGCCGTACGCGAAATAGAAGACGCCGTTCGCGTCGTAATCCACCGACGGATCGAAGCCGAGAAAATAGGTGTGGTTGTTGAACGTGCGCGTGAGCGGCGTGCGCGTGAAGGTCGCGCCGTCGCGCGACGCGAAGGCGAGCGGCCCGCAGTCGCCGACGGCGCCGGTGGGCGCGGCCGCGCTGCAAAGACCGGGATAGAGATGGTTCGAGCCGCCGACGAGCAGCGCCGGCGTGGCCGCGGCCGCGGTCTCTCCTTCATAGGAATCGGCCTCGGCGGAGACGTCGTGCTCGACGCCCATCTGCAGCCCGGGTTGCGGCAGCGGCAGCGCGGGCGCGCGCACGATCGCGTTCTCGATCGCCGTCGCGGCGCTCGGCGTCACGGCGGCGCTCGCGCCCAACTTGCCGTCGGCGACGTGAAAGCCGAGCTGATCGCCCGCATCGGTGTCGGAGAGCAGCGGGAAGGTGACGAATGCCGGCGGCGGCGTGACCGTCTGCGCGTCGGCGCGCAAGGCGACGAGCGCGGCCAGCGCGGCCGCGCGAACGAGGTGGTGGCGCACGTAGACCTCCTTGCGCTCGGTACGAGCGGCGCGCGCGGACGGATCGACAGGTTTTGGCGGGCGTGGCCGCAGAGGTGGTGCGGCAATTTGCCGCATTGACCGATCCGCGCCGCCGCCCTACGGCGGCGGCTAGTGGCCGGCGTCGAGGTTGATGTCCTTCATCAGCACGGCGAGGCGGTCGCGCACCTCGCCGCGCTCGGTGGAGGCGGTGACCAGCTTGCGCGTGACGTCGTTGAGCTGCGTCTCGAGACCCACCAGCGTGTCCTCGAGCTTCTTCTTCAGGTCGGCGTTCTTCGACGCCTTGCCGAGCACCTGGATGTTGTTGCGCACCTCGTTCTCGCGCTCGGCGAGCGTCGCGCGCTGCGACTCGCTGGTGGCGATCTGCGCGTCGAGCGTGCCCGCGCGCTCGCGCAGCGCCAGCGCCTCCTTGAGCGACGCCGCCACGCGCGGATCGGCCGACGCGTTCGACAGGTACAGCCCGATCACCTGCCGCCCGAAGTCGTTCCAGATGTCGACCACGCGCTCGACCGGCGTCTGCTCCTCGACGGTGACCTTGGTGCGCCCGCTCTTCGGCAGCGCGATCGGCAGGTAGTACGCGCCGCCCTCCTCGATGATCTTTTCTTTGTTGGTCAGCGTCCAGCCCGGCCGCCGCTCGCGCCGCACGTAGAGCGTGACCTCCTCGCCCGAGCCGTTGTCGACGTCGTAGGAGTAGCGCGTCACCATCTTGGCCTGCACCGTGATCACGCCGCGCACGACCTTGATGAGCGTCATGCCCTGCTCCTTCTGCTCCTCGGCGAGCGTGACGCGCACGCGCCCGTCGATGGCGTAGGGCACGAACGTGGTCGCGGTCTTCTCGATGCGCTGCGCGAGCGCCTCGCCGAGGAACGTGCCGCCGGCGTCGTCGGTGTGATAGATGGCCATCGGCCCCGCCTCGAGCACGAAGCCGGTGTCGTTCTTGAAGCGCACCGCGCGATACGGCGAGACCGCATCGGCGCCGACGCGGAACAAGAGCACCTCCTCGCCCGGCACCTTGGCGTTGACGATGTTGACCAGCGCCGACTGCCGCTCGTCGATGGTCACCGGCTCCTCGACGTCGTAGCGGAACAGGCTGCCGACGGTGGCGCCGGCGACCAGCGTCTTGTAGCTGTTGGCGAGCTGCTCCTCGCTCACCGCGGGGCGGTGGTAGTAGCCGGAATCTTTTTTGCCCATCGCGCCCTCGTCGTAGGGCGCGGCCGAGCGCGTGGCGACGGAGGACTTGCCGCGCGCGTAGCCGCCGCTCGGTTTCGCCGGCGCGTAGGAGGCCGGCGGCGGCGGCGGAGGCGGCGGCGCGGCGGCCTCGGCCTCGGGCGCGTCGCCGGCCGCGATCCCGCCCTGCGTCTGAAACGCGTCGAGCGGGATCTGCGCGACCTGATCCGGCACGTCGAGGTGCGGCCGCTGCGGAAAGCGCGGCGTGTAGAGATCATAGGTGAACGCGAGCGGCGTCCCGGCGGTGAGCGAGAGCTGCACGCCCTTCCAATCGTCGCCCGACACGTTGTCGACCACCGCCCAGCCCTGCACCAGCGAGTGGCCGTCCTTGCCGACGACCACGCGATACGCCGGCTTCCACGTCGGCATCTCGACGACGTAGCTGACGACCAGGTCGTGCGGCGCGTGGCCCGAGAGCCGCACCGCCACCTCGACCGGCTTCCACGATCCCGAGTCGAGCGCCACGTCGAGCGCCTTCGACAACCCGATCTCGAGCGTGCCGTCGAGGATCTTGAGGCTGCGGATCTCGGCGAGCTTGATCTGCTTGAGCGAGCCTTCGTCGGTGAGCAGC
>DASREC010000352.1:0-19073 GCA_035652295.1 Polyangia bacterium | reverse complement strand
GAGGGCGCGCAGTTCAAACGAGCACAACCAGTCCTATGGCTTCGGGTAAGCCCTCCTCGTCGGAGCGGCAAGGAGTCGGAAGTCAGCCATATAGCGCCTGAGGACTGCCGAAAAAAAGAACGCGAGTCGCAAGCCCGCGCGTGCCTCCCGTCCGCCGCCCGATCTTCAGGCGCGCAACAGCGAGACCGTAAACGTAGCGCCCGCCCCCGGCGAACCGGCGACGCGGATTTCGCCTCCGTGATCGGTGACGATGCGGTGCACGATGGCGAGCCCGAGCCCCGTGCCGCGCGCCTTGGTGGTGAAGTACGGCGTGAACAGCTTGGCCCGCGCCTCGTCGGAGATCCCCGGCCCGTCGTCGGCCACCTCCAGCTCGACGCGCCCGTCGGCCGCGCGCGTGCGCACCCGGATGCGCCCGCCCGCCGGGTGCGAGGTCACCGCCTCGCGCGCGTTCTCGACGAGGTTGAGCAGCACCTGCGTCAGCTGATCGCGATCGGCCAGCGCCGGCGGCAGCGACGGATCCAGCTCGCGCTCGACCGGCACCGCGCCGTCGTACAGCTTGAGCGCCGCCTCCACCACCTCGCCCACCGCGCACGGCTTGAGCTCCGGCTGCGGCATGCGCGCGAACGCGGAGAACTCGGCGACGATGTGCTTGAGCCGCGCGACCTCGTCGAGGATGGCGCGCGCCGACTCGGCGAACAGCGCGTCGAACACCTGCGGCCCCTTGGCCTGCGCCCGCTGCAGCGTCTCGATCGCCATCTGGATCGGCGTCAGCGGATTCTTGATCTCGTGCGCGATCCGCTGCGCGATCTCGCGCCACGCCGCCACGCGCTCGGCGCGCGCCAGGTCCTCGCGGGCGGCGCGCACGTCGCGCGTCATGGTGTTGAACGCCGCGCCCAGCTCCGCCAGCTCGTCGCGCCCGCGCACCGGCACCTGCGTGTCGAGCTCGCCGCGCGACACCGCGCGCGCGCCGTCGGCGAGCCGCCCCAGCCGGCCGGAGATACGCCGCGCCAGCAGCCAGCCGACCGCGTTGGCGAACAAGAGCCCGACGATCGCCGCCGCGATCGCGCCGACGGTGAGCCGCTCGAGCTGGTCGCGCAGCTCGGCGTCCGACTCCCAGTAGATGACGTTGGCCGCGATGGTCGCGTCAGCGCGCGTGAGCGGCACCGCGATGCGCAGCGCCTGCTTGTCGACGAGCGGGTGGGTGTTCTTGCTCGCCAGCAGCGTGTCGTCGGCGGCGCGCAGCTCGGCGTTCGCCGCGTTGAGCGGCTGCAGGAACTCGGCGCCGAGCACGCGCCCGCCGATCACGAACACGCGCGCGTGCGGCACGCCGGCGATCTCGACGGCGCGCGCCGCCTCCAGCGCCAGCGCCACGCGCTTGCGCCCCTTCACCACCACCTGCTCGTCGACGAGATGCGCGATCGTCCCGCCGCTGCGCGCGCGCTGGAGCGCCTCGGCGTCCACGTCGCCGGCGCGCCCGGGAAAGCTGCCCGACGCCAGCACCGTGCCGCGCTCGTCGAGCAGCGTCAGCACGTCGAAGCCGAGCGCGCGCATCTGCTCGCCCACGTCGTCCATGAGCGTCTGCTGCACGTCGTCGGCGAGCGGCCCGTGCGCCAGCTTCACCAGGAGCGGATGCAGCAGCTGGTTGTCGGGCGTGGCCATGTGGCCGAGCGCCTGCTCCACGTCGGCGCCGACGCGCCGCCGCTCGGCGCCGATCTGATCCACCGCCTCGTCCATCTGCCGCTTGAACTCGGCCTTGAACTGCCGCTTCATCATCACGCGCGCGCCGAACGTGAGCGCGGCGATCGGCGCCAGCGTCACCACCGCGAAGGCGAGCCCGAGCTGCGTCTGGAGGCGCACGCGGTAAGTCTAGATCGGATACCTTCGCGATGTTGCCGAAGGAGCGCGCGGATGCGGCTGGTGCTGGTGCTCGCCCTGTTGTCGTTCGCCCGCCCGTCGCTGGCCGACGTCGCGCCCGAGCCGTCCCCGACGGCGGCGAGCGCGGCGCAGCGCCCGAGCGGCTACCACTTGCCGCCCGCCGAGCGGGCGCGCGCCCTCGCCAAGGCGCGCGCCGAGTACGGCCTCTACTTCGCCGGCGCGCTCTACGGCCTGGCGGTGGCGGCGCTGCTGGTGGTCGCGCGCGTCGGCACGCGGCTGCGCACGCTGGCCGAGCGCGCGTCGAGGCGCCGCTTCCTGCAAACCCTGCTTTACGTACCCGCGCTAATCGTCTTATTGGCGGTATTGACGTTACCGGTCGATATCTACGGTCAATGGCTGCAATTGAAATACGGCCAATCGATTCAAAGCTGGGGTTCGTGGTTTTGGGACGTGCTCAAAGTCGATCTATTGGTGATCGGCCTCGGCACGCCGCTCGCGTGGGGGCTGTACGCGCTGATCCGGCGAAGTCCTCGTCGCTGGTGGCTGTATTCGTGGCTGGCGGCGATCCCGCTCGTCCTGTTCCTGCAGCTCATCGCGCCGCTGGTGATCGAGCCCCTGTTTTTCAAGCTCGCCCCGCTCACCGATAAACACGCCTACCTCGCCGACGATTTGGAGAAGGTCGTGAATCGCGGCGGTTTCGACATTCCGACCACGCGCATGTTCGAGCTGACGGTCAGCGAAAAATCGCGCTCGCTCAATGCCTACGTCGACGGCCTCGGCGCCACCAAGCGCGTCGTCGTCTGGGACACGACCATTGCCAGGCTGAGCCCGGCCGAGATCATGTTCGTCTTCGGGCACGAGCTCGGGCATTACGTGCTCGGGCACATTCAGCAGGGCATCGCCTTCGTGCTGGCCATGCTGCTCGCGTCTTTGTACCTGGGATATCGCAGCGTGAATTGGGCGATTGCGCGTTTCGGCGCCAAATTGGAGATCCGCGACGCGGCCGATCTCTCGTCGCTGCCGCTGTTGATCCTGGTGTTCGGAATATTCAGCTTTGCGGCCACGCCGATATCGAGCGCATTCAGCCGGCACCAGGAACACGCCGCCGACGTTTACGGCTTGCGCGCCATCCGCGGATTGGTGCGCGATTATCAGGCGGCCGCCGCGCACGCGTTTCAGGTGATGGGCGAAATCGACCTGGACGATCCGGAGCCGGGCGCGTTCATCCGCTTCTGGCTCTACGATCATCCGCCGATCGGCGAGCGCATCGACTTCGCGCTGGCGTACGATCCGCTCGAGGAGATCCCGCCGCGTTAACGGCGCCAGTGCGCGTCGGCCCAGGACGCGCGGCCCGCGCCGTCGACGGCGAGGCCGCGCAGCTCGGCGGCGTGGTGCAGCCGCGGCGCGCGGTGATAGAGCGGCACGACGCGCGGCGCCGCCTGCGCGCCGATCGCCGCCGGCGCGCGGAGCAGCGCGGCGCGCGCGATCGCCGGATCGGCCACCGCCACCAGCGCCAATTCGGCCAGCCCGCCGTCGGGCGCCGGCGGCGCGCTCGCCCCGAGGAGCAACTCGTAGCGCCCCGACTGCAGCCGCTGCTGATAGCTGGCCGCGTCGGCGAGGTCGATCGCCACCTCGATGCCGACGCGCGCCAGGTCGGCGAGGATGCGATCGGCCACCGCGCGATCCTCGAGCCGCGACTTGTCGACGACCAGCGAGACCTTGCGCGCCTCGGCCGGCACCTTGTCGGCGAACGCGCGCGTCGCGGCGGCCGGATCGTACACGGGCACGCCGCTCGCTCCGCCGAGCGCGGGCGGCGCCGGCGATCGCGCCGGCACCGCGCGCTCGCGCACCGCCAACCGCCGCAGCCGATCGCGATCGATGCCGAGCTCGAACGCCGCCGCGAACGGCGCGACGAACGCGTCGGAGATGCCGCGCCCGATCGCCAGGTACTCGGTGATCGTCATCGGCCCCTCGACCGCCGCGCGATCGACGCCGGCGCCGAGGTGCCGCGCGACGTGCAGCGCGCCGACGTCCCACGCGCCCGCCTCCTCGGGACGCGAGCCGTACGCGCGCAAGGTGAGCCCGTCGAGGTACGGCCGCCCGGCGAAGCACGCCGCGTGCGCGGACAGCCGGACCTGCCCGTTGTCGACGGCGTCGAGGCGGAACGGGCCCGAGCCGATCGAGCGGTGCGCGCCACCGGGCGTCACCAGCGCGGCGGGCGTCGAGAGCAGCAGCGCGAGATCGGGCGCGGGGCGCGCGAGATCGATCTCCACCACGTCGTCGGCGACGGCGCGCGCGGCGCGGATGGGCGCGAGCATCCAGCCGGCGGGCGACTGCAGCGCGCGCGCGAGCGACGCGGCCACGTCCTTCGCGCGCAGCGGCGTGCCGTCGTGGAAGCGCACGTCGGGGCGCAGGCGCAGGCGGGCGCGCAGCGGCGTCGCGCGATCGACGTCGAGCGCGAGCGCGAGCTGCGGGCGCAAGCGGCCGAGTGGATCAACGCGAAACGGGGAATCGAAGAGGAGCGCGGCGATCTCGCCGTCGCCGGGATTGAGCGACAGCGGATCGAGATCGACCGCCGACGACGCGAGCGCGCCGAGCGCCTGCCCGCCGTACGCCGCGCGCGTCTCGGCGTGCGCGCGCGGCGCGTACGACGCCAGCGAAGCGAATGACGCGAGCGAGAGCGCGAGCGCGGCGCGGGCGTTCATCGGATGATCCAGAGCTCGGTCTTGCGCGCGGCGTCGTCGCGCACGGCGGCGATCAGCTCGGGCTGCCCGTCGCCGTCGACGTCGCCAGTGGCGAGCGCGCGCACCTGGCCGGGCAGGCGCTCCACGCGGTGCAGGACCGCCGCCGCCGGCGCGAGCGCGCGCACCACCACCGCGTCGGGCTCGCCCGGCTCGACGGGATCGGACGTGACGACGACCTCGCCGCGATCGAGCGTGGCGAGCGCCAGCTGCGCGCCGACGCCGCGGACGGCGATCGGCGGCGCGGCGCCGAGCCGCAGCCACAGCGTGCCGCCCGCAGGGCCGGGGACGATCGCCGCCATCGCCGTCGAGGAGTCGGCGCGCTTGAGCGACGCGGCGGTCCAGAAGCGCTCGGGCAGCTCGGTGGCCGCGACGCCGCACGAGGCGGGCGTGAACCAGTCGACGCCGGGCTCCAGCTCGCACGTGCCGACGCCGCGCAGGCGATAGCCGCGCGCCGGCTCGGCCGACTTGCCCGCGCGGCGCACGCCGTCGGCGAATGGGCTCGCGTGCGCCGAGACCGCGCCGGCCTCGACGGCGACGGTGGCGACGTCGGCGCGCGGGCGCTGCGCGGCGAGACGGCCGTCGAGGCGCGCGCGCCAGCGTTCGACCAGGCGCGCGCCCGACGCGTCGGCCACGAGATCGAACGCCACCAGCTCGCTGGCCGTCGCGGCGACGATCTCGGCGCGGCCGTCGCCGTCGGTGTCGCCGACGTCGAGCGCCAGCACGTCGAGATCGCCGGCCAAAAGCCCGCGCGCCTGCCACGCGCCGGGCGGCTGGAGCGGGCCGGGCAGGTACGCCTTGAGCTCGGCGTCGAGCGGCGCCTCGGCGTACAGGTGCGCGCGCGTCTCGCTCTCGTCGGACCACAGCCCGCCCGAGAGCGCCACCACCGCGCCGCTCGCGCGCAGCGTCGGCCCTTGCGCGTCGACGGTAATGCGCACGACGCGCTCGAGGCCGTTCGCGCGCGCCCACGCCGAGTCGCCGCCGCCCTTCACCACCGAGCGGGCGCCGAGCGCGCGCAGCCGCGACGACACCAGCTCCGAGAGATCGCCGGCGAGGCGCGGCCACGGCGCGGAGACCGCCACTCCGACGTCGAGCGTGGCGATCCGATCCAGCGACGGGCGCGCGCGATCGACCAGCGTGTCGGCGAGCCGATCGAGCGTGCCGGGCCCGGCGCTCGCGCCGCCCGCGCGCACCACCAGCGCGAGCACGATCGCGGCGCGCGCGAACCGCCGAGGCACGGCGAACATGACCGTGGATGCTACACCGAGGACGCCGCCCCGTCGCGCGCGCGGCGGATTAAACGCCAAGACGCCAGGAAAACCTTTTTAGTTTTTTGGCGTCTTGGCGTCTTGGCGTTTATCCGCTCTTGCTCAGCCGCGGTCGAGGAGGTTGCGGACGATGCGGAAGATGCCGCGGATGAAGCTGGGGCGCTGCGCGACGGGCGGCACTTCGCGCGAGGCCGCGCGCGTCGACGGGCCGGAGCCGTGTGACGGCTGCGCGCGCCGCGCGCGAACCGCCTTGCGCCGCTTGGGCCGGGCGAGCACCTCTTTGGCGACGCGCGTCGCCTCCGGCTCGGTGCTGCGACGAGAACCGCGTTTCCGATGCTTGCGTGATCCGTGGGTCATGGCTCTCGACAAAGCAAGCGACGGGCCTTTGCTTGCATCCACTGTTCGCGTGGCCCGCTCCGCGCTGCACCCGCTCTTGGTTCAATTTCCACTCGCGCTGTGGGGCATGAGCTTCGTGTTCGACGTGCTGTCGCTGCGCTACGGGCCGGCGATGGCGGAGGCGGCGCGCTTCAACCTGGCGGGCGGGCTGGTGGCGGCGCTGTTCGCGGCGGCGACGGGCGCGCGCGATTTTCTGCGGCGCCTCGAGCCGCGCAGCCCGGCGCGGCGGCTCGGCCGCTATCACGCCGCGCTCAACGCGCTGGCCGCGGCGCTGTTCGCCGCCAGCCTGATCGCGCGCCACCGCCTGCCGCCGTCGCCGTCGACGCGCGAGCTGCCGCTGGTGCTGTCGGCGCTCGGCGTGGTGGTGCTCGGCGCGTCGGCCTACCTCGGCGGCGTGCTGATGTTCAACCTCACCAGGTCAGCTCGATCTCCGCGCGGCCGCCCGTGACGCGATCGACCGCGCGCGGCTCGCGCTCGCCGAGGCGCGCCAGGAACACCGCGATCGCCTCGGCCACCGACGCCACCACGAACGCCGGCGGCGACGGCCAATCCTCGACGGCGAACAGCACGCGCTTCGGTCCGCGCGCCGCCACCACCAGCTTGCCCGCGTCGTAGCTCATGCTCCAGAAGCGGCCGCTCTGCTGCAGCAGCGAGTCGGGCGTCGCGCCCGAGAGGAACGCCGACCAGCCCTTGGAGATCGCCACCGCCATCGTCGAGCGCGTCATCTCGCGCACCAGGCGCAGCGTCGCCGGATCGCCGAAGCGCCGCTCGAAGTCTTCGATCAGCGGCTGCCACGTCGAGATCGCGATCCAGTCGCCGGCCGCCGGCTCGCCGATCGCCGGGTGCGAGCGCATCACCGCGTCGAACGCCGCCTCGCCGACGCGCTCGCGCAGGTAGCGCAAGAACGAGCGCGCCATGCGCCCCGAGACGCGCGGCTCAGTCATGCGGCTTCTCCGTCTTCTCCGCCTTCGCTTCCAGCCGCAGGATGCGCTCCTTCAGCGCGCGGCTCTCGCCTTCCAACTTCTCGACGGTGTCGCGCAGCGACTTGACCTGCTCCTCGGCGCCGCCGTGCTCGGAGAGCATCTTGGCGACCTCGCGCGAGCGGCGGCGCACGCGGCCGTCGAGGTCGCGGCGCTCGGCGCGTTTGAGCGCGCCCACCGCGTCGCGATCGCCGAGCACGCGCAGCGCCTCGACCGCGGCGATGCGGGCGCGAAAATCGGGATCCTCCAATAGCTCGGTCAAACGTTCGAGGATCGGCCGTTTGCGCGAAGCGAACTCGCCGCCCAATTGTCCGAGCGCGGCGATCGCCGAGCGGCGCCCGACCACCGGTTTGCCGTAGACGCACGCCTCGAGCGCGATGTCGACGGCGCGCTCGTCGCGCAGCTCGGCGAGGCCGGCCAGGCTCTGCGACTCGATCACGTCGAGGTACGACGGCCGCGCCATCGCCGCGCGCAGCGCCTCGAACGCGCGCGGCGAGCGCGTCTTGGCGAGCGCGAGCGCGCTCTCCGCCTCGACGAAGTAGCTGGCGTCGCGCTCGAGCACGCGCCCGATGGCGTCGGCGGCGCGCTCGTCGTGCCGGAAGCGGCCGAGCGCGCGCACCAATTGGCGCCGCGCCTTCGGGTGCGCCTCGTGCGGCAGCGCGGCGGCGATCGCGTCGCGCGCGCCGTCGGTGCGGATCTCGCCGAGCGCCAGCGCCGCCTCGCCGCGCACCGCCCAGAACGAGTCCTTGCCGAGCGCGGCGGTGAGCGCCGGGATCGCCGTCGGATCGCCCGCCTTGCCGAGCGCCCGCGCCGCGCGCACGCGATCGATCGCGCGCTCGGCGCCTCCGAGCTCGGCGCGCACCCACTCGTCCGGCTTCTTCTCCTCGAGCGTCTTCAAAAAATTATTTCCCGGATCGACGATCGCCTGCGCCGGTTTCCCGTCGAGCGGCACCAGGAACGTCTGCTGCGCCTCGCTCACCGTCATCTTCACGTCGCGCGCCGCGCCGTCGACCACGTAGCGCACCGTGAGCGGCAGGAAGAACAGCGGCGTCTGATCTTTCACTTCCTGCTTCTGCTTCACCGACACGCGCGCGAGCTTGTGCTCGTCGTCCCACGCGTGCTCGATCTCGAGCTCCGGATGTCCGGCGCGGAACACCCACTGCTCGAAGAAGCGGTCGGCGTTCCACCCGGTCGCCTCGTCGACGGCGCGCGCCAGGTCGCGGGTCTCGACGCTGCCGCCGCGGTGCTTCTGCACGTAGTGGCGGATCGCCTTCCAGAAGCGCGCGTCGCCGAGCTCGGTGCGCAGCATGTGCAGCACGCAGCCGCCCTTCTCGTACAGGTGGCGATCGAAGACGTCGATCGGCTCGTGGTAGACGTTGGTGACGATCGAGCGGCGGTAGCGCGAGCGATCCTCGTCGAGGTACGCCTCCATGTCGAGCAGGCGATCGTAGTCGGCCTCGTCGCGATCCTTCGAGTGCTCCTTCCAGATGATCTCGAAGTAGGTCGCGAAGCCTTCGTTGAGCCAGCCCTGCGACCAGTCGCGGCACGTCAAGAGATCGCCGAACCACTGGTGCGCCAGCTCGTGCGAGATCAGCGGCTCCGACGAGAAATCGAGGTGCGCGCGCTCGTCGTGCAGCGTCTGATCGGTGAGCGTGGTGGCGCTGGTGTTCTCCATGCCGCCGAAGATGAACTCGGCGACCGTGATCTGGCTGTAGCGCGGGTAGGGATATTTTTCGCCGGTCAGCTCGGAGAACAGCTTCATCATCGCCGGTGTGTTGGCGAAGGTGCGCGGCGCGTCGGCCTCGCGGCCGGGCGTGACGTAGTAGACCACGTCGACGTCTTCGAACTTGTCGCGCACCACCGCGTACTCGCCGGCCACCAGCGTGATCAGGTAGCTCGAGTGCGGCAGCTCGTGGCGATAGTGGAACGTGCGTGTCTTCGCGGCGGCGTCGCGCGAATCCTCGACGAGCGAGCCGTTCGACAGCGCCATCATGCGCTCGGGCACCGTGGCGATCACCTCGCTCGAAGATTTTTCGTGCGGATGATCGAAGCAGGGGAACCAGTAGCGGTTGTCCTCGTCCTGGCCCTGCGACCACACCTGGAGCGGGCGCTCGGGGTACGCGTCGTCGGGGTGGATGAAGTAGAGGCCGCGGCGCGGCTCGCACGCGTAGCGCACGATCAGCTCCAGCTCGTCGCCCTGCGCGCGCTCGCCGAGATCGATCACCACGCGCTTGCCGTCGTAGTCGTGCTCGAGCGCGCCGCCGTCGGCGAGCGTGACCGCGTGGATGGTCATCTCCACCGCGTCGAGCACCAGGCGCGTCGCGCCGTCGTTGAGCACCGTGAGCAGCTGCGTGCACACGCCCTCGACGCGGCGCCGCTCGAAGTCGAGCGCCACCTCCACCTTGACGTGGCGCACCCGGCACACGCGATCGGGCGCGAACACCGCGTGCGAGCCCGGCAGCGCAAACGGCAGCGCGTCACCCGCGGCCGCGCCGGCGCAGCGACGGCACACCAACTCCCGCTCGAACCGCATCGCAACCCTCCAGTGAGAGGGCGCGAACGTACCATCAGTCCGTCGCGAGATCGACCGGCGTGAGATCGGGGCTGAGGTCGGCGTTGACCGTCGCGCTGAAGTCGTAGCTCACCGACGGGCCGTCGGCGCCGTAGTCGTCGTCGCCGCAGCCGCCGGCGAGCGCGCACAGCGCCACCGCGGCCAGGATGTAGGCAAAGCGCATGCACCCAGAGTAAGCGATCCGGCGCCCCGCGTCGCTCGTATTTCCCTCGTGCGCAACGTGATCGAGAATCTTTCGCGGCAGCATCGCGAGCTGGTCAAGGCGGCGACGCGGATGTTCGGGTGGCTCGATCCCGGGCGGCTCCAGGCGGGCGCGCCCGAGGCGTACAAGTGCCTGTCGACGCTCACCGGCATCCTGCGCGTGCACCTGTCGATGGAGGATCGCAGCTTCTACCCGAGCTTGCTGCAGCATCGCGACCCGTCGCTGCGCGAGCTGGCGCGCACGTTCCTCGACGAGCGGGCGGAGCTGGAGCGGCGCTACGACGCGTACCGCGAGCGCTGGCCGAGCGCGCAGGCGATCGCCGGCGACGCGGCGGCGTTCGTCGAGCACACGCGCGAGATCCTCGGCGTCTTATGGCAGCGCATGCACGACGAGGACGATCGCTTCCACCCCGAGATCATCGCGCGCTGGCAGGCGTCGTAGACGGGGCTAGAGCCCGTCGAGCGACGGCGACGGATCGAGCTGCTTCGGTTTCATCATCCACACCACCTGCGCTTTTTTGTGCGCCTCGTAGCGCAGGCGCACCACCGCGCCCTTCGACAGGCTGAGGCCGGGGCGGCCGATCAGCGCCGACAAGAGATTTCCCATCGACGGCTCGTGGCCCACCAGCGCCACCCGCTCGCGCTGCTCCTGCTCGAGCACCATGCCGAGGATCTCCGACGGGCGCCCCTCGGGCGCGAGCGCGCGCGCGATCTCCAGCCCGCCGGTGTAGCCGACGCTCACCGCCACCAGCTCGGCGGTCTCGACGGCGCGCACCAGCGGGCTCGACCAGATAACGTCGAGCTTGACGCCGTGGCGCGCCAGCGACTCGCCGACGTCGAGCGCGGCGCGGCGGCCGTCGTGGGTGAGCGGCCGCTCGACGTCGTCGCCGTAGAGCGCGCCGTCGGCCGCCTTGGTGTGGCGGATGAGGAACAGGTCCATCAGCAGCTCCCTCTCACGCCCGGCGCGGCGGGCGCAGCGTGACCAGCGTGGCGCCCCAGCCGCCTTCGCCTTCGCCGGCGAGGCGGAACGCGACCACCAGCGGGTGCTTCTCCAGCACCGAGTGCACGGTGCGCCGGAGCGCGCCGGTGCCCTTGCCGTGGATCACGCGCACCTCCTCGATGCCGCGCGCGGCGCACTCGTCGAGGTAGTCGACCACCAGGCGCTTCACCTCGCGCGGCGCGAAGGTGTGCAGGTCCAGCACCCCGTCGATGGGAATCTCGACGGCCCCCTCCTCTTCCACGCTCATCCTCCTTAGGATAGCTGAACCCGCGCCGCGCGGTATCGAACCACCGGATTCGCAGCGTGCATCATTTCCTCGAGGTTCGCCATTTCCAGCGCGCCGCGACGGGCGAGGTACTCCGCGTGCGCCGCCGCCTCCTCGAGCGCCAGCAGCCGCCCGTAGCCGCGCTGCTCGCCGAACAGGGCCTCCGCCAGCTCGGCGATCGTCTTCGGCTCGGCGCACAGCGCGCGAACTTTCTCCAGGCGCGCGCGGTGGAACGTCTCGATCTCGACGATGCGCTGGGCCAGCCGCGGGATCGGCTCCTCGTGTCCCGGCAGCGCCAGGTCGACGCCGCCGATGCGGCGAAATTTCTCCAGCGACAAGAGGTAGTGATCGAGCCCGGTCCACGGCGTGATGCTCTCGGGCGACTGGTGCGGCGTGATGCGCGGCAGCACGTGATCGGCGGTGAGCAGCACGTTGTGCACCTGCAAACAGATCTGCCCCGGGCAGTGGCCCGGCGCGTGGTGCACCGGAAAACCGTTCACCTCCGCGCCGTCGGCGATCGCGCGATCCACCGGCACCGAGATGAAGAGCTGCTTGGTGAACACGTACATCTGCTCGAGCTCGGCGCGCGTCGGCGCGTCGAGCCCCGCGCGCTCGAGGAACACGCGCAGCTGCATGGCGACGGTGACGATGCGCTCCTCGAAGCGCGACACCACGCGCGCGTCGAACTCGTGCGCCCAGATGCGCGCGCGCCCGTGCCACGCGCCGACGCCGCCGAAGTGATCGATGTGCGCGTGGCTGATCACCACGTCGCTCACGTCGTCGAACCCGGCGCGCTCGGCGAACACCTGCTTCAGGATCAGCGCGGCGCGGCGCAGCTCCTCCTGCGTCGAGGGCGTCTGCGAGCCGCAGTCGTAGAGCGTGACGCGGCCGTGATCGCGCACGAGGTAGATGTTGTTGACGTGATCGGGGAAGGTCTCGACGGCGAGCAGGTAGATGGCCGCGCCGCCGGCGGTCTCGAAGCGGCGCACGCCGGCCACGCCGAACCGATCGCGGTACGCGGCGCGATCGCCGCGGCCCTCGGCGAGACGCGCCAATTCGTCGATCCGCGCGGTTTCAGCCGAGCCGTTCTCCGCCGCCAGCTTCGCGAGCGCGCGCCGCACCTCGTCGCCGGCCGCGGGCGCGCCGGTGAACAGCGCCAGCTCGACGGCGTCGCGCGCGCGGCGCAGCTCGTGGCGGATCTTGGACGAGGCCATCTCGCGACTGTAATGAGCGGCCGACGGCGTGTCGAGAAGTCGGCGCGGCGCCCGAGCGTACTAGATCGTGAAACCGCCCCGCGCGTTGAAGGGGCAGGAGGCCCGCTCATGCGCATCGCCGCCGTCGCCCTCGCCCTCGTCACCGCCGTCGCCGGAAGCGCGGGCGCTCAGCACCCCGAGTCGGCCGCCGCGCGCGCCGAGCGGCTGCGCCAGGCGGAGGTGGTGGTGGTCACCGGCTCGGCCGATCACATGGAGCAGGTGCTCAAGCGCGCGCAGATCAAGTTCGTGGTGGTCGCGCCCGACGAGCTGCCGCAGCTGCCGCTGCACGGGCAGCAGGTGTTGATGGTCAACTGCACCGGCGAGATGTCCGAGGCCGCGCGCGAGCGCGTGCGCCGCTTCGTCATGGCGGGCGGGTTCCTCTACACCACCGATCACGCGGTTCACTATCTTTTGGAAAGCGCGTTCCCCGGCTTCGTGCGCTGGAACGGCAAGACCTCGACGGAGGAGATCTTCCCGATGCAGGTCTCGGGCGAGCGCGGGCTGCTCAAGCACATCGGCGGCGGGCAGGGGCATCCGCGCTGGCAGCTCGCGGGCGGCGGTTATCTGTTCGACGTCGTCGACAAGCAGCGCGTCGAGACGCTGATGAGCTCTAAGCAGGTGGCCGCCCGCTACGCCGGGTCATCTGATGGGGTGCTCGGCGTGCGCTTCCGCGTCGGCGACGGGCAGGTGATCCACGTGACCGGGCACTTCTTCACGCAGCCGGGGCAGCGGCCGGAGGTCGCGGCGGCGGGACAGGCGTTCGAGCAGCTCAGCTCGAACGTGGTCGCCGAGAAGCGCGCCGACCAGTCGCGGCTCGACGGCCTGTACAACGTGGCGCCGCGCCGCGAGGTGACCATGCAGGCCGCGCCGGCGCCGACGGCGGCGGCGGTCTCGGGCGCCGGCGGCGAGTCGGTGTCGACCAAGCGCTCGACCAAAGTGCGCGTGCTCGAGCGGCAGGGCGACTACTCGCGCGTGCGCGACGCCGAGGGCAACGAAGGCTACGTGCCGAACAGCGCGCTGTAACCGCGCGCCGCGCGGTGTACGATGGCCGCATGAAGAACGGCACCGGGCTCGTGGTGGGGGTCGATCTCGGCGGCACCAAGATGCACGCGGCGGCGGTCGACGAGCACGGCCGCGTGCTCGGCGAGGCGCGCTGCAAGACGCTGCCCGACGAGGGCGCGGGCGCGGTGATCGAGCGCATCGCCAAGATCGTGCGCGACGCGGTCAAGGCGTCGAGCCATCCTCTGGCCGACGTGCAGGCGGTCTGCGTCGGCGTGCCGGGCGGCGTCGACGCGCACACCGGCATCGTCGATCGCGCGCCCAACCTCGGCTGGGAGCACGTGCCGCTCGGGCCCGAGCTGTCGGCGGCGCTCGGCGGCGTGCGCGTGTTCCTCGACAACGACGTGCGCGTGGCGGTGCTCGGCGAGTTCGCCTACGGCGTCGGGCGCGGCGCGCAGACCATGGTCGGCGTGTTCGTCGGCACCGGCATCGGCGGCGGCGTGGTGGTCGGCGGGCGCCTGCACCTCGGCGCGCGCGGCGCGGCCGGCGAGATCGGCCACATGTGCCTCGATCCGTCGGGGCCGCGCTGCCCGTGCGGCCGCATCGGCTGCGCCGAGGCGCTGGCCAGCCGCACGTCGATCGAGCGCGACGTGCGCGCGCTCGTCAAGCGCGGCCGCAAGTCGAAGGTGCTCAAGCTCATGGCCAAGGAAAATCGCCCGCGCCTCACGTCGAGCGTGATCGCGCGCGCGCTCGCCGACGGCGACAAGGTCATGCGCAAGGTGATGGCGCGCGCGCAATTCCACCTGGGCCTGCTGGTCGGCAACCTGGTCAACGCGCTCGATCCGGAGGTGGTGGTGATCGGCGGCGGCATCGCCGAGCGGCTGGGCGAAGATTTCGTCACGCCGATCCGCGCCGGCGCGCGCGAGCGCTTTCTCGTCGAGCGGGACGCCGATCACGTGCGCATCGTGCCGACGCAGCTCAAGGACCAGGCGGCTCCGCTCGGCGCCGCGTTCGTCGCCCGCCAGCGCCTCGGCCTGGTCCACGCGCGCACCACCGACGCGCCGAAAAGCGCGCCTTGAGCGCCGCGCCAGCGTGCTAAGGTACGAATCATGCCGCGCGCAGCTCGGCTCAAGCCCGCCGCCCTCAAGACGAAGAAACGCGCCAAGCCCGACGAGAACCAGCGCATCGCCCGGTTGATCTCCGGCCTCGAAGATCTGTATCCGAAGGCGCACTGCGAGCTCGACTACGGCTCGCCGTTTCAACTGCTGGTCGCCGTGATCCTCTCGGCGCAGTGCACCGACAAGCGCGTGAACCTGGTCACGCCGTCGCTGTTCGCGCGCTTTCCCGACGCCGCGGCGATGGCGTCGGCCGATCCCGCCGAGCTCGAGTCGCTGATCAAGTCGACCGGCTTCTACCGCAACAAGACCAAGAGCATCCTCGGCGCCGCGCGCTTATTAATGGAGGAGTTCGACGGCGAGGTGCCGCGCACCATGGACGAGCTGCTCACGCTGCCCGGCGTCGCGCGCAAGACCGCCAACGTCATCCTCGGCACCGCGTTCGGGATGAACGAGGGCTTCGTCGTCGACACGCACATCGGCCGGCTGGCGTACCGGCTGCGCCTCTCGCGCGAGACCGACCCGGTCAAGGTCGAGCGCGATCTGTGCAAGAAGCTCCCTCGCGAAAAATGGACGCAGCTCGGCCATCAGCTCATCTGGCACGGGCGGCGCGTCTGCTTCGCGCGCTCTCCGAACTGCGCCGGCTGCGCGCTCGTCGCCGACTGCCCGTCGGCGGGAAAGGTTTGACGAGACGATGAGCATCGTCGACGAGTCGATCGAAAAATTTCTGCACGACCACCAGAAGTCGCGCGACCCGGTGCTGCTCGAGATGGAGAAGCGCGCCGAGCAGCAGCGCTTCCCGATCATCGGGCCGCTGGTCGGCCGGCTGTGCAAGCAGGTGGCGCTCTCCATCGGCGCGCGCGACGTGTTCGAGCTGGGCTCGGGGTTCGGCTACTCGACGTACTGGTTCGCGCAGGCGGTCGGCGAGGGCGGGCGCGTGGTGCACACCGACGGCGACGCCAAAAAATCGGCCGACGCGAAAGACTATCTCGGCCGCGCCGGGCTGGGCGCGCGCGTGACGTTCGAGGTCGGCGACGCGGTGGCGGTGCTGAAGAAATATCCCGGCCCGTTCGACGTGGTGTTCATCGACATCGACAAGCACGGCTATCCCGACGCGCTCGAGTTGGCGCGCTCGCGCGTGCGCGCCGGCGGCTACATCATCACCGACAACGTGCTGTGGTCGGGCAAGGTGACGCTCCCCGAGTCGAAGCGCGACGCCGACACGCGCGGCGTGGTGAAGTACGACGAGGACGCGTTCAGCGCGCCCGATCTGCTGACGACGATCATCCCGCTGCGCGACGGCGTGGCGCTCTCGCTCAAGCTCGCCGACGCGGCGGCCGGAAAGCGCAAACGATGAGCCCTCCCGATCCCGCGATCGATCCGGTGACCTCGCCGCGCAAGCGCATCAAGGAGATGGAGGTGATGGTCGCCGACGTGATCGTCGAGACGCCCGACACCGCCACGCTGGTGCTGTTCACCGGCAACGATCGCCTCGACTACAAGGCCGGCCACTTTCTCACCATCGATCCGCACCAGTTCGAATCGCTCGCGCGCTTCATCGCGTTCTTCGAGGACGTCAAGGGCAAGAAGGAGCCGCCGCGCGCCTACTCGATGGCGTCGGCGCCGCACGAGCGCTACCTCGCGGTGACGGTCAAGGAGGAGCGCTACGTCTCGGGCGTGACCAAATATCCGCCGCTGCTCTCGCCGATGCTGGTCAAGCGCACCACGCGCGGCATGCGCCTCAACATCACCGGCTTCACCGGGCCGTACACGCTGCCCGACGACATCGAGTCGCGCACCGATCACCTGGTGCACGTGTGCGCCGGCTCGGGGAGCGTGCCGAATTTTTCCATGCTCAAGCACGCGCTCGCCAATCATCCGAAGCTGCGCCACACGTTCGTGTACTCGAACAAGACGTGGGAGGACATCATCTTCCGCGACGACCTGAATCGGCTGGCGCTGGAGAATCCCGATCGGCTGAAGCTGGTGCACACGCTCACGCGCGTCGGCAATCCGGAGGCGTATGGGCCGCACGTGCGCAAGGGGCGCATCGACACCGCGCTCCTGCGCGACGTGATCCCCGATCCGTCGTCGTGCGTGGTCTACGCGTGCGGCCCGGCGATCGGCCCGTTCGAGCGCGCGGCGGCGCGCGAGAAGGGCATCGAGCCCGAGCCGCGGTTCCTCGAGACGGTGCTGGCGGCGCTCGAGACGCTCGGCGTGCCCGACAAGAGCATCAAGCGCGAATCGTACGGGTGATGGCGGCGCCGTCGCGCTTTCCCGAGCGGCCGGTGGTGGCGGTGGGCGTGCTGCTGCTCGACGGGGATCGCGTGCTCCTGGTCCAGCGCGCCACGCCGCCGTCGGTGGGCAAGTGGACGGTGCCGGGCGGCAAGGTGGAGCTGGGCGAGACGCTCGAGGAGGCGGCCGCGCGCGAGCTGGCGGAGGAGACCGGCCTTCAGTGCGAGCTGGGGCCGATCGTCGAGGTGCTCGATCGCGTGCTGCGCGCGGGTGACGGGCGCATCGAGTACCACTACGTGATCCTGGATCTGCTCGGCACGCGGCCGCGCGGCACGCTGCGCGCCGGCTCCGACTGCGCCGACGCCCGCTGGGTCGAGGTCGCGCGCCTCGGCGACTTCGCCACCACCGACGGGCTCGCGCCCGTGATCGCGCGCGCGAAGGAAATGCACGATCGCGCGCAAGCAGGCCCACATCGCGAGACCGAGCGATGACTGATACAATACGGACGTGCCGATCCGTGCGCTCGCGTGTCTCCTGGGCGTGTCGCTGAGCGGCTGCTTCTTCGAGGTCACCGGCGTGCCGCTCGACGCCTCGGGCGCGGCGCCCGACTTCGCGGCCGCCGACGATCTCGCCGGCGTGCCGTTCGATCTCGCCGGCGCGCCATTCGATCTCGCCGGCGCGCCATTCGATCTCGCGACCGCGCCGGCCGATCTCGCGCTGCCGCTGCCCGATCTCGCGCTGCCGCTGCCCGATCTCGCGACGCAGCCCGATCTGCTGGTGCCGTTCTGCGGCGAGCCCAACGTGGTGGCGTGCTACCAGTTCGAAGACGGCGTCGCCTCGACGACCGCGCACGACGGCACCGCCAACCACAACGACCTCGCGCTCTCGGGCGGCGCGGTGCTGTCGCCGATGGGCCACGCGGGCGGCGCGCTCTCGATGAACACCGGCGCGCTGGCGCACGTGGCGCACAACGTGACGTTCGACGTCTCGCAGCTGACGATCGAGATGTGGATCAAGCCGACCGCGCTGCCGGGCGGAGGCGCGCGCGCCGGGTTCGCCGACGAGGACGGCCAGTACGGCCTGTTCGTCTACAACCCCGGCGTGCTGCTCTGCTCGACGGCCGGCGCGACGGTGCAGAGCAACAACAACCAGATCGTCACCGGCGCGTGGCACCACGTCGCGTGCACCTACGACCTGGCGGTGATGCGCCTCTACTACGACGGCGTCGAGATCGCGACCCACGCCAACTCGGGCGCCATCGCCACCAATCAGCCGAACGGGTTGTGCATCGGGTCGAACAGCCCGAACAACGACGACCTCGACGGCCTGATCGACGACGCGCGCATCTTCGGCGTCGCGCGCACGGCGGCGCTCATCTGCGCCGACGCCGGCGGCAACGGCTGCTGAGCGGACGCGCGCTCAGACGCGGATCGCCGGCGGCGCGGCGAACGGGGCCAGGCCGAGCCGCAGCGTGAGCAGCGCGACGTCGAGGCCGCCCGGTTTCTCGACGGCGCTCCGGTTCGCGCGCGCCGCGTTTCCGTTCGCGCCGGCGGCGCGCAGGCGGTCGCGCACCGCGACGGTGAGCGCGCGCGGCGACAGCACCGACGGACAGACCGCGTCGCACAGGCCGCAGCCGGTGCACGCGAGCGCGCGCGCGAGATCGACGCCGTCCTCGCGCAGCGTCGCCAGCGTCCACAAGATCTGGTGCGGCTCGAGCGGCGCGGGGCACGCCTCCGAGCACAGGCGGCAGCCTTCGCACGCGGAGGCGGCGCGCTGGAGCCAATCGGCGATCGGCGTGCGCAGCCGCCGCACCACCTCGTGCGACGCCGGCAGGATCAGCAGCAGCGGGTCCTCGACCACCGCGTCGCGCGGCGCCAGCGTTCCCGACGGCGCGCCGCCCGCCACCGCCACCCAGTCGTCGGCGAGCGCGCCGCCGGCCAGCGCCACCAGCTCCTCCACCGTCGAGCCCGCGCGCGCGCCGGCGACCTGCGGCGCGCGCACCGCGCCGGCGATGGTCACGTACGTGCGCGGCTCGACGCCGCGCGCCCGCTCGGCCGCGCGCACCAGCTCGCTCGCCGGCACCACCTCCTCGCCGCCGGGCGGCGGCCACGCGTCGGCGAGCACGCGCAGCTGCACGCGCGCCTCGCGCCGCGCGATCTCGCGCTCGAGCGCC
>DASREC010000351.1:0-5722 GCA_035652295.1 Polyangia bacterium | reverse complement strand
GGCGCCAGGAACCACCAGAAGATCTTGCTGAGCCAGAAAGTCACCGGGACACCCTGTATCGGTGCCGCGCAGTAAAAGCAATGCGGCCGGAACGCCGCCGGCTTCAGCCCTTCAGGCCGCGCGCCTCGTGCAGATCGGCGCCGTCGAGCCGGGCGCCGGCGAGCCGCGCGCCGACGGCGCAGACGTAGGGCGCGTAGACGCCGGTGAGCCGCGCGCCGTCGAGAACCGCGCCGTCGAGCCGCGCGAACGCCAGCGCGGTGCCCGACAGATCGATCGCGCCGAGCGAGACGCCGCGCAGATCCACGCCGCGCAGATCGCGCTCGCCCGTCGGGCGGCCCTCGCGCAGCGCGGCCTGCACGTCGCTCCACGGCGGCTCCTGCCAGCGCGCGATCCAGTCGAGCGGCGTCATCGCGGCGCGCGCGCGTCGTAGGCGGCGAGCGCGCGCTTGGGCGCGATGCGGCGCCACGCGGCGATCACCAGCTCGTGCATGAGCGCGCGCTCGACGCGCGGCAGGCGGATGCCGACGAAGCCCATGCGCGTCCAGCCGCCGAGATCCTCGAACGCGTCGGGCTGCTCGGCGATCAAGCGATAGCGATACTCGCGCGACGGGATCTTGAGCGCGGCGTGCGTCTCGTCGGCCGACATGGTGAGGAAGATCTTGTCGCGCAGGCGGAACGACGTGCGCTGCATGTGCGGCTTCTCGACCGCTTCGGGGAGCGACAGCGCCAGCGCGCGCAGCTGCTTGCCGGTCATGCGCGCGACTGCCACGCGCGGCGCGCGTCGAGGCCGAGGCGCGAGAAGCGCGGCACGAAGTCGCGCTCGACGGTCGCCACCAGCACGTCGCGATATTCGATCGCGGGCATGAGGCCCCACGCGCGCTCCGACGGCGAGCACGCGCGCGCGTCGGAGGCGCCGTAGTTTTCGCGCAGGCCGGCGAACAGCTCGGGCAGCTCGCGCTCGACCAGCGCGCGCCGCGCGTCGGCCGCGTCGCCGTCGAGCAGCCAGCCGAGCAGCGCCCAGCCGAAGTCGCGGTGGCGCACCTCGTCGCGCAGCACGCGGTCGAGCGCGCGCCGCGCCACCGGCACCGTGCACCCGGCGCGCAGCGCGCGGAACAGCCGCACCGCCACCGTCTCGCCCAGGCAGAACACGCGCACGCACGCGCGCACGACGTCGTCCTCGAGCGCGTCGTCGCCCGTGCGCGCGAGGCCGAGCCCGGCGCGCGCCAGCGTGAGCGGCCGGCCGGGCGGCGACGGGCACGCCGCCACCACCGCGTGCGCCAGCTCGGCGTGCGCCAGCTCGTCGCCGACGATCGCCAGCCCGTCGCGGATCAGATCGGGCGAGCAGCCGATCTGGATCAGCCACAGCGTCAGGTGCTGCGTGATCGCCGCCGACGCGTACTCGGCCTCCACCCGGCGCGTCCACTCGGCGCGCGTACGCTCCGTCGGCGCGGCGCGGGCGCGCGGGCTCACTTTTTCGGGTCGGGAGGCGGACACTCGACTTGCATCGGCGGCGGCGGGTTGCAATTCACGTTGGGTGGGCACTGGACGTTCTGCACGTACCAGCACGTCCCGTCGTCGCGGCGAAACACATTCGCGCCGTCGGGCGCCTTGGGCAGCTTCTTCTTCTGCGGCGGAGGCGGCGGATTCACCGTCGGCGTCGCGCCCGCGAGCGGCGACAACATCACCGTCAACACGAACGGCGCCGCCAGGCTGCCCCTCGTTCGTCTACGCATCCACCCACTTTACCCCGAAACGAAACTCCGAAGTACAGCCGGCGGGCGTCCGGCGATTGCCGCGCGGGTGATAGAATCGGCGCGTGCGTACGCTCGCGATCGTCGCCGTGCTCGCCGCTGCCGCAGCAGCCGACGAGAAGCCGCCGGCGGCGGAGAGCGCGGCGGTGAAGTCGTGCCTCGCCGAGCTCGAGAAGACCAGGAAGGGCACGTACCAGGACTGCGTCGGCAAGGCGGTGGCGCTGTGCCTCGACGGGCCGGAGACGATGGCGGTGTTCGACTGCCAGATCCACGAGACCGCGATCTGGGACGAGCTGCTCAACGCGCGCTACCGCGAGCTGTCGCGCCTGCTGCCCAAGCCGGTGTTCGACGAGCTGCGCGAGGTGCAGCGCGCGTGGGTCAAGTATCGCGACGCCAAGTGCACGTTCAATCAATCGCTGCCCGACGTCGGCGAGACCGGGCGCGACAAGATGGAGCACGGCTGCCGGCTCGACGAGACCGCGCGCCGCGCCAACGAGCTCGAGCAGCTGCGCGCCTGGCGCGCGAAGCTCGCGAAGTAACCGCCACGTAGTGGTGTGAGCCGCGTCGCTGTCGAACGCGGCGGGGCTTCGACGTCCGTCGTCAGCTTCCCGTCACTCGTCCGACCGATCGCCGCGTAGCTCACGAAATCGCGCGATGGCGCGCGCATTGCCATGTCGGGTCGTCACCTCGTGCTCGCGGCGAAAGCGGCGAGAAAGGACACCCCCATGCGACGAACCGGCGTTTCGCTCGTCTGCGGCGTTCTGGTGCTCGGCGCGGCCTGGCCGCTCTTCGCCGCGGAGAAGACCGTCTGCGTCTCGGTCACGGTCAAGCGCCCGTCGGCCGAAGCCGCCGCCGAGAGCGGCGCCGACGTCGGCGTGCCCATCGGCCAGAGCGCGGTCTCCTACCTCAAGCGGCTGATCGAATACTTCGTGACGCACGAGCGCGGCTACTCTGCCGTCGAGAGCGGCTGCCTCGAGCACCTCGACGTCGAGCTGTATCCGCTGACGCAGGGCTGGACGGCGTTCGCGCGCTACAGCGGCACCGGGCGCGAGGAGCGCATCGACTACCTGTTCTCCGACGAGCTGAGCCAGTTCGCCGAGCGCGCGGTGCTGGCGCTGCTCTACGACAAGCCGATCAACACGACGATCTTGCGCGACACCGTGTTGCGCGCCGACTCCAAGCGCGCGGCGCAGCGCGTGCGCGGCACCAACCACTTCGTCATGGGCCTGGGCACGCAGCTGCGCGGCGGCAGCTTGCCGACCGCGCGCGCCTCCGACGGCACCGCGCCCGGCAGCGTGCGCCTGTTCGGGCCGATCGCGCTGTCGCTCGGCTACCGCGGCAAGTTCGAGAGCTGGGGACTCGAGGCGATGTTCGGTCTCGGCATCGGCACCAGCAAATCGGGGCTGCAGCAGAACACCGAGGGCGGGCACGTCGACTACGGCGGCAACGTGAGCGCGTCGCTGCACTTCATGCGCTACCTGAATCCGCGCGGGCTGTCGTCGTTCTACGTCGGCGCGGGCGGCAGCTTCGAGGTGCTGTGGTTCTATCAGATCAACCCGCTCGACTCGCGCGCGGCGCACGGCGATCGCTACACGCTGGCGTCGGGCGGGTTCGATGTCGATCTGATCGGCGGCGTCGAGTTCATGCGCGCCAGCCGCGTGCAGTTCTATCTGCAGGCGGCGCTGCTGGTGCCGGCGTACGTGGTGCAGAACGGCGATGGGGCGGCGAACATCAGCACCTGGTTCCCCGGCGCGGCGCTGACGCTCGGCATGATCTTCTAGCGGGCGATGATGCGACGCGCGCTCGCCACCGTCACGCTGCTCGCGCTCGCGCACGCGCCCGCGCGCGCGGCCACGCCGCTGTGCCTGGACGCGCGCGCCGACGCCGACGCGGAAAATTTCCGTAAGCTGGTCGAGGACGAATTGGCGCATCACCCGAGCCACCAGCTCGTCGCCACAGGCTGCGCGTCGCGGCTCACCGTCGAGCTTTTCTCCGTCGCCGGCGGGCGCTACCTGACGGCGCGCGTGAACCAGGAGGTGCCGGTGCGCTTCTCCATCAAGGCGCCCCACGACGTCGAGGAGAAACTGTCCGAAGGGCTGCGCCAGGTGCTCAAGCACGATCCGGTGTATCTCGCCGAGGATCTCTCGCGCATGAACGCGGTGTGGCGCGCGGGCGCGAACGTCGTGCGCCACGGAACCAACCGCTATCGCCTGGAGCTGTTCGAGGTCATGGGCTCGGGCGGCCGCAACGCGGTGTTCGCGTCGGGCGCCGCGTTCACCGTCGCGCGCGGGATCGATCATCTACAGGTGTTCGCGCGGCTCGAGGCGGCCGGCTCACCGTCGAGCTTGCGCGACGGCGCGGTGGTGCTGCGCGTGCTCGCCGGCGGCGATCTCGGCGTCTTGTGGGAAGTCAGCGCGCGCGCCAACACCACCTTCTATGTGGGGCCGGGCGTGGGGCTGCACTACGCGCGCTTCGAGGGCACGCAGAACGGCGCAGCCGCCACGCCGGCCAACGCGGTGCTGTTCTCGGTGGCGCTGCGCGCCGGCGTGCGCGCCTTGCGCTTCTACGGCTTCGACGTCGACCTGTTCGCGCAGGTGCACCTGCCGCTCTACAAGACCAACGATCCCGACTCGCCGCTCGTCGACGCCTACACGCCCTACGCGATGGCCGGCGTCGGCGTCGGGTTCTAGCGCTATGATGAGGCGATGCGCGCGCTCGCCGCCGTCACGTTTGCGTTCGCGATTTTTTCCGCGCTCGCGACCGGCTGCGCGTCGATGCCCGAGCCCCGCTCGGCGCCGCGTCCCGACCAGGCGTGCGACGACGACTGCGATCGCGAGAACACCGCGTGCGTCGCCCGGTGCGCCGGCCAGACCGCCGACTGCCGCCAGGCGTGCTCGTACCAGTCGGGCGAGTGCCTGCACCGCTGCGCCGCGAGCTCGTTCTGAAGTTGTCGTCATCGACGACAGTGGCGCATCGCTCGGCCACGCGCTACGAGCGGCGGCGCCACGCCAGCCGCAGCGCGATGAACAGCACGAACGCCACCAGCGGAAACGGCAGCGCGCGCTCGCCGGCGACGTTGCAGCCGCAGCCGCAGCCGGAGCCGCGCGCGCTCGGGGCGGGGTCGCACTGGCTGACCGGCACGTGCACCTCGTCGATGACGGTGACCGAGTCCTGGTGCTCGGTGTTGCCATAGTCGCGCACGCCGATCGGATCGAGATCGATCGGCGCCGATAGATCGATCGTCAGATCGTTGCGCGTGAGGAACCCGGCGCCGGTGACGGTGTTCGAGTACTCGGCGTAGGGGACGTTGGCGCCGGTGAAGTCGTAGCGCCCGTCGGCGGCGACGTAGGCGGTGAGCGGCATGGTGCCGCCGGACGGATCGTGCGCCACCGCGACCGGCAGCCGCAGCACGTCGCTCTCGAAGGTGAACGCGATCGGCGTGAGCGGCACCATCGCCGCCGGCTTCGACGACACGCGCACCGCGGTGACGGTCCAGCCGAGCGCGAGGTAGGGCGCGAGCGCGGCGGTGTCGTTCGAGTCGAAGAAGTAGTTGTGCGCGGTGAGCCACGCCTCGACGGCGGCGAGGTCGGCGCCGCCGAGGACCGCCAGCTCGTACGGGCCGAGCGTGGTCACGTCGGCGGGGATGCCGGCGTCCTCGGCGCCCGGCGTCGGCGGCTGATAGACCGGCGGATTGACGGGACCGCCGTAGCTCCCGCCGAAGCCGCCGCCGCAGCCCCCGGCGTCGGAGTAGTAGCCGCCGCCGCACTGCGTGCCGAGCGTCGGATCCTCGACGGTCTTTTGCTGGTGCACGACGTTGGGCGCAGTGACGACGGCGAGATCGTGAAACAGGCTGGCGCGCGCCAGCGTCACCGTCGGTACGTCGGGCGTGACCATCAGCAGCGCGAAGCGCGCGCCGTCGCCGCGCGTGGAGAACGTCGGCTGCACGACCATGGTGACCGCGTTGCCGATGCG
>DASREC010000350.1:0-2757 GCA_035652295.1 Polyangia bacterium | reverse complement strand
CCGTGAAACCCGTCCCGCCCGTCACGAGGATGCCGTGGATACCGGACTCCGCGATCCATGCCGAGACGATCGCGCGCAGGCGGTAGCGGTCGTCGCGCGCGATCGCGCGTCCGTGCAGACGATGGCCGGCTTCCGCGATCGCGGCGCAAAGATAGTCGCCCGAGGTGTCGTTTTCGGCGGTGCGTGTGTCGGAAACCGTGAGTACACAAATGGACAACGGAACGAATTGATCTTTTGCGGTCATTGGCCTGCCTCGAAGTCCTCGGGGTCCATTCCGCGCTCGAAGCGCCGGAACATCTGCGTGAGAAGCATTTCGAAATCGCGAGCATAACCCGCCATGTCGAACAGGCTGCGGCTGCGCTTGGCGGCATCGACGCGCTCGCGCAACGCCGCAAGCGCGTCAGGGTCGCTGGCGAGCCGCACTGCGCGATCCACGTAGTCCTGGTCAGACGCAGCGTTCATGTCTTCGAGCCCGAGCGCGCGGTTGAGGCTGCCTGCGACGCGCGACGCGAACGTGGCGCCCGGCTGGGTCAGCACCGGGCAGCCGGCCCACAGCGCGTCGTTCGCCGTCGTGTGCGCGTTGTAGGGGTTCGTGTCGAGGAACAAGTCCGCGTGAGCGTAGCGCGCCACGTGTTCGAGGTGCGGCACGTGCGCGGCGAAGACGAGGCGCGCCGGATCGACGCCGGCCGCCCGCGCGGCGCGGCGCAAGTGGTCTTCGGCGCCGCCGTTGCGCGGACCTTCGAGCAGCCACAACACCGTATTCGGCGCGAGCTTCAGGACCTTCATCCAGCGCGCGAAGCTGCGCAGCGTGACTTTCCAGGTCTGGTTGAAACTCGCGAGCACGATTGCGTGCTCCGGCAGGCCCAAGGCCGCGCGCGGCGGCGGCGCAGCCGCGCTGCGCGTCGTATCGGACGGTTGATAGCAGTGCGGGAGGTACGCGACGCGTTCCTGGTAGTGCGCACGCTGCTCGGGCGGGATCACGAAACGGTCGGCGATCAGGTACTCGTACCACTCCGCGCCGAGCGTTCCGGGATAGGCGAGCCAGTTGACCTGCAGCGGTGCCGCGCGCAGCGCGAACAGCGCCGGCTGCGAACCTTCGCAATAGCCGTCGAGATCGATGAGCACGTCGAGCTGGTCGTCGCGCAAGCGGCGCAGCCGCTGCTCGAGCGTGAGCGCGGCGATGTCGTGGAACTCGTGGAACGCCGCCGCGAGGCGCCGCCGCAGCGGCCCACCGTCGTCGGCGGTCGTCGCGTAGGCGAAGGTGCGCAGCGACGACGCACGCAGGCGCTCGACGAGCTCGGCGACGAGCAGGGCGGTCGGATGCTCGCCGAAACCTGCGGAAAAAAAGCCGACGCGGATCGGCCCGCTGCGCCGCGCGCGGGGCGCCGGCGCGAGCCGCGCTTCGAGCGGGGCGATCTCGGCCTGCCGTGCCTGCGCGAAGCGCTGTGCGCAGGCGAGCTGCTGGGTGGGCGTCGAATCCTCGACGAGCAGCGAGAACGGCGTGATGCCCGGCACGTCGCGATCGACCGCCTCGAGCAGGCGTTTGCTGAGCGGCGGCAGCGCGTGCCAGTCGCAGAGGCGCCGATGCAGGAAGGCGAGCTGCGAGAGCGCCGGCCAGAACTCGGGCGCCGAGTGCAGGCACGCGCCGTAGGCGCGCGCGGCAGCGGCGAGATCGCCGTTGCGCTCACTGCCGAGCGCGAGCTGGTATTGGAACTGCGGATTGCCGGGCGCCAGCCGCACCGCCTCGCGCCACGCCGCGACGGCGCCGTCGAGACGGCCCGCCGTGTTGTGCACGTTGCCGAGCAGGAAATGCGCGTCGGCCCAGTGCGGGGCGAGCTGGATCGCGCGGCGCACGCTCGTCTCGGCCCGATCGAGCTGGCGGATCGCGAGCAAGGCCGCGCCCTGGTTGAGCCAGGCGCGCGCGTAGTCGGGCTTCTGCATGATCGCCTTGGCGAAACAGTCGGCGGCGCCGTGATAATCGCCGCGCGCGTCGAGCAGGCTGCCCAGGTTGTTGAGCGCCGGCGCATGCGTCGGCGCCATCGCGAGCGCACGGCGCAGCGCGCGCTCGGCGTCGTCGAGGCGTCCGCTCGCCGTGTAGACGCTCGCCAAGTTGCACCAGGATTCGATCGACTGCGGCGCCAGCTCGAGCGCGCGGTCGAGGGCGCGCTGCGCCTCCTCGAGTTCGCCCTGCTGCAGGGCGCAGATGCCGGACAGCCGCCAGAGTTCGGCTTGCTCGGGGTAGCGCTCGAGCAGCTTCGATGCGTGCACGCGCGCGCCCGCGAGATCATCGACCGAGATCATTTCGATGAGTCGGGTCAGGCCGACGCCCAGCGCGGGATCGAAGTTCACGGTGCGCCCATCGCGGATGCTGATGTCAATGCTGCCACAGGCGCCGGTCCAGGCGTAGACCGCGGCGGCCGGCCGTCACGCGGCGTCGCCGGCGATGTCCTTGAGCTGGTCGGCTTGGAATTCCTGCGCGAGCGGACCGAGCAGGGGTTCGAGCTCGCCTTCCATGATCTCGGGCAGCTTGTAGAGCTCGAGGCCGATGCGATGATCGGTGACGAGGTTGTCCTTGTAGCGATACGTGCGGATGCGCTGGCTGCGGTCGCCGGTGCCGACCTGCAGGCGCCGCGATTCGGCCTGGGCGCTCGTCTGCTTGCTGCGCTCCTCGTCGAGCAGGCGCGCTTTGAGCAGCGACAGCGCGCGTGCGCGGTTCTTGTGCTGGCTGCGCTCGTCCTGGCACTCGACGACGATGCC
>DASREC010000349.1:0-6756 GCA_035652295.1 Polyangia bacterium | reverse complement strand
GGGATCGTGCTGGCGGGGTTTCTCGGCGCGTGGCTGCCGTGGGCGATCGTCGGGCGCGTGACGTTCGCGCAGTATTTTTTGCCGGCGGTGCCGTTCGGCGTGCTGGCGGTGGCGGCGGCGCTCGACGACGCGCGGCGGCGGCTGCGCGGCGGCGCGTGGCTTCAGAGCGGCTACGCGGCGCTGGCGTTCGCGGCGTTCGTCTACTTTTATCCGATCTGGAGCGGGTGGCCGGTCGCGGCGAGCAAGCTCGCCGGGGCTCGCTGGTTCTGGTTCGCGTCGTGGCGCTGAGCTAGAGCGTCGGATCGCAAGTCGGCGACGGGCTCGGCGACGGTGACGGAGATGGGCTCGGCGAAGGCGACGGGCTCGGCGACGGCGACGGACTCGGCGAAGGCGACGGGCTCGGCGAAGGCGACGGGCTCGGCGAAGGAGACGGGCTCGGGCTTGGCGAAGGTGACGGACTCGGCGACGGGCTCGGGCTTGGCGTTGGGCTCGGGCTGCACTTCGGCTGCACGCACGTGCCGCTCACGCCCGTGTTGGTCATGTAGCGATATCCCGTCGGGCACGTCGAGTCGGCGACCGCGCAGTAGCCGTTGGTCTCGCACTTCCCCTGCGCGCCGCCCGCCGTGCAGTCGGCGCTCGTGGCGCACGAGATGCGCGAATTCTGCTGGTTCGGATCGTTTCCGCCGCACATCGCCGCGATCAACGCCACCGATCCGAGCGCGCCGCACAACACCGCCGTCCTGACCCATTTCATCGAGCACCCCCGTTCAACGCCCCTCTATACTACGAATCGCCGCGCCGCTCGATGCGCCGGCGCACACCCGCAAGAAGCCGCCCGCGCCGCCGTATGCTTTCGCGCATGATGCTCGGCGTAATCGACGAGGTCGACGGCCATTTCGTCGCCACGAAGTTCCTCGCGCTGCTGCTGCCGACGGGCTCGATGTACGTCACCAAGCAAACGTTCTCGCGCTCCGGGAACGTGTCGTCGATGTCGTGGGAGGGCGTGCCGATCCCGTTTCAGTGGAAGAGCGCGGCGCTCGCGTACCCGCGCGTGTGGCTGTGGTTCCTCGGCGTGGCGTGGCCGTTTCTCACGCATTGGGGCGAGAATGTCTCGCGCGTGCCGTCGTCGGCGTACTACACGTCGCTCGGGATGTTCGCCGCCGCGCTGCTGGCGCTGATTCCCGGGCGCCCGTCGGCGCGCGAAAAGAATCGCCTGCGCGCGCTCGGCGTGGCGACGGGGATGCGCCTCGATCCGAAGCGGCTGTATCCGGCGACGCGCGAAGTGGCGCGCGGCGAGCTGGAGGACGAGCTGAAGCAGGCCAGCCTGCCGACGACGCCGAAGGAGTGCGCCGCCGCCGGCGCGCTGCCGCGCGAGCTCGTCGCCAGGGTCTACGCGTTCGCCTGCTACTCGGCGGCGTGCGCGAGCGGCGCCGAAGCGGACGAGTGGCGCGCCGCCGCTGCGCAGCTCTTGCCCGCGCTCTAGCCGGCAATACCCGGCTGCTTAAGGATCACCTTTATGGTTGCCATTATTTTATTGATGTGCGACCGCTAAGGAGCGCTGCTTTCCGGCAAAGGAGACTCGGCATGGCCCGTCCGACTTCATTCGAGACTACGATTCGCCCGATCCTGCTTCGTTTCGCGCAGGAAATCGCCCGAGTTCTGCAAAAGAATGCGCCGAAAGTCGTCAAAGATTCCGGCAATGGTCGCCGCAAACGCCGCCGCGGTCTGAACCCCGACGCCGTCTACAAAACGCTGAAAGGCGCGAAGGCCGGCATGGCGATCGGCGAGCTCGCCGACAAGCTGGGAGCCAACCGCCCGCGCCTCAGCGCCGCCCTCCAAAAACTGCGCGAAGAAAAGCGCGCCAAGGTCGTCGGCATCAAACGAAACGCCCGCTGGCACGCAGCCTGATCAAAAAGTCCATCTGACGCTCGCTGCTCTCGCGGGCGGGCACGAAAATCGTTTTTCGCCGGACGCTCGCATACGCCGTGCTCGCCGCTGCTGCTGCGCAGCAGCGACTGCGCGGTTCGGCCGCCGCTGGTCGGCGGAGGTTCGTGAGCGTGCCTGCGGCGGCCTCACCGTGCTTCGCTCGATTCGTCGCTGGCATCCTCGCGCAGACGCGAGGAGCGCTCCTCAACGCCGGCGAAAAACGATTTTCGCGCCCACCCGCTCATTACGCTTTCGGCAACGCCGACTCTAGGAATGCCGAGTAGCGCGGGCGGACTCGCGTTCTTTTTTTCGCCAGCCCGGAGGGCGCGCAGTCCAAACGAGCACAACCAGTCCTATGGCTTCGGGTAAGCCCTCCTCGTCGGAGCGGCAAGGAGTCGGAAGTCAGCCATATAGCGCCTGAGGACTGCCGAAAAAAAGAACGCGAGTCGCAAGCCCGCGCGTGACATTACCGGCGTCCGCGTCGTTTCGCCTTTCGCGCTTTGCGCCCCGACGAGAAGAGCGTGCCGTCGAGGAGATCGCTGAAGGAGTCGGCGATGGCGGAGAGCTGCGTGCCGTCGATGGAGGCGGCGAAGAGAGACATGCCCATGGTGCAGGCGACGAACAGGAGGAGCAGCCGCGGCGCCAGCGTGGCGGAGATTTCGCCCGAGCGCACGCCGCCGTCGACGATGTCGGAGAAGATCTCGACGATCTCGCTCGGCCCCTTCATCGCCCGCGACAGCTCTTCGTGGCGCTGCATCTCCACCGGCAGCGCCGAGAGAAACGCCGTGAGCGACGGGTCGAGCGCGTGCAGCCGGGCCGAGGCGGTGAGCACCGCGCGCAGCGCCCCGCGCAGCGAGGTCGCCTCGGCCGCTGCGCGCCGGTAGTGCGGCAGGATCTCCTCGTTGGCGTCGCGCACCGTCGCCAGGTAGAGCTCGGTCTTGGAGTCGAAGTACTGGTAGATCGCCGCCGTCGAGATCCCGGCGTGATCGGCGATCTGCTGGTTGGTCGTGCCCGCGTAGCCGGTGCGCGCGAAGCACACGCGCGCCGCCGCGACGATGCGCGCGGTGGTGGCCTTGCTGGTCGCGCCCGGCGGGCGCCCGAGGTGGGCCTTGCGCTTCATGCGCGCGCCAGTCTAGCGCGCCGGCCGCGCTCGGTCGCCAAGCGTATTGACAGCACGTCGAGGAATATATTACTGACTGGTTAGTTAATTGCCAACCCCCGGAGCCGGAATGCGCCTGTGGCTCGTCTGCGTCCTGAGCTCGCTCGCGGTCACCGTGCTCACCTTCTGGGGCATCGGCGGCCTCATCCACTATTGGTTCTACGTGCGCCGCCGCGAGCGCGCCGGCGAGTGGAAGCTCCAGCCGGCGCGCTGGCTCAGCCGCGCGCTCACGCGCCACGCGTTCGCGCTCGGCAGCGTCAGCATCCTGGTCGGCTCGATCGTCGGCGCGACCTTCACCTGGTACGTGCTGCGCGGCGGCCGCTCGTCGCTCTATTTCGATTGGCGCGCGCGCCCGCTCTGGTATGCGCCGTTGAGCGGGTTATTGGTCTATTTCGCCATCGACGCCGGTCTCTATTACAGCCATCGATTGCTGCACCACCGATTGCTGTTTCGCCATTTGCACCGCTGGCACCACCGCTATGTCTCGCCGATCGTCTTCACCACCACGGCGTCGCACCCCGTCGAGTTCCTGATCTTTCAGTTCTTCCTCATCCTGCCCGCGTTCGTCATTCCGGTGCACGTCACCGTTTATTTGATCGTCATTGGATATACCTATTTGATTGGAATGATCGACCACACCGGGATTCGCGTGAATTGGGGATTGCCGCTGCACGCCAGCAATCAGTTCCACGACGATCACCACGTCTACTTTCATTGCAACTATGGGCACCACACGTCGCTGTTCGATCGCCTGCACGGAACCGTGCGGCGGCTCGATCGGCGCTATGACGAGCACACGTTCGGCGGCCGCGGCGCGCCGGTGGAGAAGAGCTGATGCCGGTGCACGCCGATCCCACGTTCTTCGCGCTCAGCAATCCGCTGTCGCGGCCGCTGCACTTCGTCGGATTGGAGCTGGTCGTCATCGGCTGCTTCGTGCTCACGCTGCGCCACGCGATCGGGCGGTTCCGCGACGGCGAGCGCGCGCCGCTGTTTCAATGGCTGGTGGCGTTCGTCTACGGGATCTTCATGGAGCTGATCGCGTTCAACTACTATCAGAACTACGATCACGGGCAGTTCACGATTCAGCTCTATCACCGCTTGCTGCCGCTCTACGTCGTCTGCGTCTATCCGGTGTTTCACTATACGGGGCTGAAGCTGGTCGAGCGGTTCGCGCTCGGGGCGATCGCCGAGCCGTTGGTGGTCGGGCTGGCGATCGCGCTCATCGACGTGCCGTTCGATATCCTCGGCGTCGACGCGCGCTGGTGGATCTGGTCGAACGCGGACAGCAAGCTGGCGGCGCGCTGGCTCGGCGTGCCGGTGACCAGCTACTACTGGTATCTGGTGTTCGGCGCCATCTATGCGGCATTTTGCCGCATGCTGCGCCGGCGGATCGAGAAGCGATCGCTGGCGGCGATGGGCGCGCTGGCGCCGCTGATCGCGGCGGCGACCATCGTGGCGGGGATCGTCTGCTTCCTGCCGTTTCACGGCTTGAAGGCGCTCGGCGTGAATGACGGGATCATCGTCGCGGCGCACGGCGCGATCGTCGCGGCGCTGGCGCTGCGCGGCTGGCGGCCGGGCGCGCCGCCGCTCGCGCGCGAGCTGGTCGCCGTCGCGCTGGCGCTGATCTCGTTTCACGGCGTCGTGCTGGCGACGCTCTGGGCGCGCGGGCTCGCCGCCGACGCGCCGCTCAAAGCCGCGGCGATCATCCTCGCGTCGTCGGCGACGCTCGGCTTTGCGCTGCCGATCGCCGCTCGCGCGCGCGCCGCCGCCGCGTCTAGAACGTGACCGCCACGCCTGCGCCGCGCAGTTGCCACGCGGTGCGCGTCGGGCGCGACGCGTAGCCCGGCACGAGGCGCGTCGACGCGGCGCCGACGATTGCCATGGTCACGCCCGCCAGCTGGATAACGAAGTCGACGCTGAGCACGGCGTAGGCGATGACCTGGATCTGGTGGTTCATCGCCGCGATCTGCGGATTGGCCTGCGCGTCCACCTGCGGGTTGCCGGTCTGCGCCGGCGCGATCATCGCCCAGCTGTCGCCGCACTGGATCAGCGGGCCGATGAGCGGGATCAGCGACAGGCCGCTCGGCTGGTGATCGAGGCCGTAGGTGAGACCGACGTCGAGCGCGTAGCCGGTGGCGAACAGCGCCAGGCCGCCGCCGAAGACGTCCCAGCGGCGCGTGCGCTCGGGCGGGCGATCGGGAACGGATTCGGTGAGCGACGCCGACGGCGAGCGCGGGATCACCGCCGGCTCGGGCGGAGTCAGGTCGACCGGCTTCGCGGCGGCGTCGATCGATTTGGCGCTGGCGGTTCGCGACGCGTGTCGCGGAGCGGCCTCGACCGCGCCGGCGACGAGCAGCGCCGCGCAGACGAACGCGGCGAGCCGGACGGACGAGCCCATTCGCCGGTGATTGAGCAGCAAGCATGCCACGCGGCGCCGGCGCGATCGCCGCGCGGTCCGCGGAGCGCCGCGCGAAAAATCGGGGGAGCCGGCCCCAGGCGCGGCGAAACAGCCACGTCGTGACACGTAGCCGGCGCGCGCGTAGCGACTCACCTCGACGCCGAGGCGGAATTCCACGGGGGAAAAGTCCCAGCGGGTGCAAAGCGTCGTGTGCAGTTGAAAGTCTCCCAAGCGGCGATGGGAATTGCGCGTCCGCGCGTCGCTGGGGACGCGCGGCGTGGTTGTTGCGTATGGCGAGGCCGCGGTAATTCCGCCGTGGAGGCCGGGAATGGAGACGGAGAGTTCAGGACCGGTCGCGAAGGTGGTGGTGGAGCCATGGGCGGCGGAAGAAGAGGCGGAGCTCTCCGAGGACGAGTGGATGGCGGCGCTGGCCGCGGCGAAGAGCGCGAACACGGATCAGATCGAGCGCGTGGACGCGAGCACGAACGCGAGCGCGAGCGGGGAGATCGATAGCGGCGAGATCGAGAGCGCGAGCGAGCACGACGGCGAAGTGGAGAGCGCGAAGACGGGCGAGCACGAGCTCGCGCGCGCGGCGGCGCATGAGGAGCACGAGCCGGCGACCGCGAGCCAGGCGGCGATCGACAGCCAGTGGGCGATCGAGGGCGAGCCGGCGATCGAGAACGAGCCGGCGATCGAGACTGAATCGGCGAATGCGAGTGAGCCGGCGATCGAGACTGAATTGGCGAATGCGAGCGAGCCGGCGATCGAGCGTGAGTTGGCGAATGAGAGTGAGCCGGCGATCGAGAGCGAGCCGGCGAATGAGAGTGAGCCGGCGAATGAGAGTGAGCCGGCGATCGAGGACGAGGAGGGCGGCGAGCCGTTCGTGCTGGCGGAGGAGCTGGTCGACGTCGTCGAGCGGCTCAAGAGCGGGCGCTGCGTGCTGTGCGCCGGCCCGCGCGTCGCCGATGCGCGCTTCACGCTGCGCGAGCTGATCGGGCGGCTGCTCGGCGCGCTGCCGGAGGAGGAGTCGCGCGACGTCTGGGAGCTGGTCGAGACGCGGCCGCTGGCGGCGGCAGGGTTCGTGCGGCGGCGGCTGGGCGATCGCTTCGGCGCGGAGATCGCCCGCGCCACCGACGGCGTCGACGAGCTGTCCGCGCCGCTGCTGGCGCTCGGGGCGCTGCCGTTTCGCGCGGTGGTGACCACGGCCTACGACGACACCGTCGAGCGCGCGTTCGCCAAGGGCGCGCGCGTCTACACGCCGCGCGACGCGGCC
>DASREC010000348.1:0-10630 GCA_035652295.1 Polyangia bacterium | reverse complement strand
AGGCGAGCGAGGCGGCCAGCATGCGCGCGTACTCGAGCTTGGAGACGCCGGCGCCGCGATAGGACATCGACGCCGAGCTGTCGATGACGAGGTAGGCGCGCAGCTCGGTCTCCTCTTCGAAGCGCTTGACGTAGTACTTGTCGAACTTGCCGTACGCCTTCCAGTCGATGTGCTTGATCTCGTCGCCGGCGGTGTACTCCTTGTGCTCGGCGAACTCGACCGACGCGCCGTGATGCGGCGAGCGGTGCAGGCCGGCGAGCGCGCCTTCGACGACGGTGCGCGCGCGCACCTCGAGATTTTGCAGGCGGGCGAGCGCGAGCGGATCCAAAAGGGCCATGACTACGGCCGGACGACCTCGAGCAGCCGCTCGATCAGCGCGGGCGTGCGAATCCCCTCGGCCTCGGCGTGAAAGTTGGTGATGAGGCGGTGCTGCAAGGTCGGGCGGGCCAGCGCGCGCACGTCCTCCACCGACGGAGCGGGGCGGCCGTCGAGGATGGCGCGCGCCTTGGCGCCGAGGATCAGGTATTGCGACGCGCGCGGGCCGGCGCCGAACGCGACGTTCTCGCGGATGAACTCGGGCGAGGTGTTGGGGCCGCTCGCGTCCGTCGCGCGCGCGCCTTTCGCCGGCGGGCGCGTCGCGCGCACCAGCGCCACCGCGTGCCGCACGACGTGATCGGCCACCGGCACGCGGCGCACCAATTCCTGCAACGCCAGGATGCGCTCGGGCGACAAAACTTTTCGCAGCGACGGCGCGTACGCGCTGGTCGCCTGCTTGACGATCTCGATCTCCTCGTCGTCCGACGGATAGCCGACGTCGACCTGGAACATGAAGCGGTCGAGCTGCGCCTCGGGCAGCGGATACGTGCCCTCCTGCTCGATCGGATTCTGCGTCGCGAAAACCAAAAACGGCGCCGGCAGCGCGTGCGTCTCGCCGCCCGCCGTCACGCGATACTCCTGCATCGCTTGGAGCAGCGCCGCTTGCGTCTTCGGCGGCGTGCGGTTGATCTCGTCGGCGAGCACGATGTGCGCGAACAGCGGCCCGCGAATGAAGCGGAACGCGCGCTTGCCGGTCGCGTGATCCTCCTCGAGCACGTCGGTGCCGGTGATATCGGACGGCATCAGGTCGGGCGTGAACTGGATGCGGCTGAAGCTCAGGTTGAGCACGTCGGCCAGCGTCGAGATCAGCATCGTCTTGGCGAGGCCGGGCACGCCGACGAACAGGCAGTGGCCGCGCGCGAACAGGGCCGTCAAGAGCTGATCGATCACCGGCTGCTGGCCGATGATGCGCTTCTCCACCTCGGCCTTGATGTCCGAGCGCGCGCGCGCGATCTCCTCGACGGCGGCCAGGTCATCGTGCAGGGGATGCGGCTCGGTCTCCGCCGCCTCGGATTCGGGATTCATCGACGAGCGCTCATTGTGCCACACCGCCTTCGTCACCGCACGTAGGCGAAGCTGCCGCGATAAAGCAGCTGCTGTTTGCCGCCGCGCTTGAGCCGCCCGATGATCTGCACGCGGTGCGGGCCGGGCGGAAGTCGGGCGAGCAGCGTACGCAAGACTTCGCCGTAGGGGACGAGGCGCGACTCGGCGCTTTGCGGGAGCGGCTGGTCGTAGGCCTGCTCCCACGCCGGTTTGCCGTCGACGAGGACGCTGTCGACCAGCTCGCGCGCGCGGTTGGAGCCGGCCTTATCGGGCAGGTAGCAGCGGGCCCAGATCTCGTCGCCCGAGCGGAACTCGTCGCGCGTGCGCGTGGCGGAGACGGCGTTCTCGGGCACCTGCGCCGTCGAGAAGACGCAGTTGGCGACGCGCGCGCCGTGGTCGGTGATGATCGCGCGCAGCGGCATCGAGTTGTCCTTCACGCGCGGGCCGCGGCGGGCGAAGGCCGGCAGCGCGCACGCGAACGCGAGCGCGAACGCGAGCGGGCGCGCGAACGAAGCGCGGGTCATTCGCCGGCGAGCGCGCGGCACGCGGCCTCCTCGCGCGCGGCGCGCTTATCGCCGGTGCGCCGGAACGACTCGGCCAAACCGCAGTGAATCGCCGGATCGAACGGGTTTATCGCGATCGCGGTCTCGAGGTACGGCTGCGCCTTGGCGAAGTCGCCGCGCTTGAGCCACGCCGCGCCCAGCGTCGCGCTCGGCGCCGCCTGGTCGGGATACAGCTCGAGCGCCGGCTCGGCCGCCGCGATCGCGCGCGCCGGATCGTCGAGCTCGAGGTACGTGCGCGCCAGCTTGTTGGCCACCTGCAGGTTGCCCGGCCCGACGAGCGCCTGCGCCTTCTCGTACTCGATCGCCGCCGCCTTGAAGCGCTTGCGCGCGCGCAAGAGGCCGCCGAGCCGCGCCAGCTTGCGCGCCTTCTCCTCGGTGATCACCGCGGCGTCGTCCTCCGACTGCTCGGTCGCTTTGCCCGGCGCCTTCTTGAAGCGCAGCTCCGTCGGCACGAGGCCGGGGCGCGCGCGCAGCTTGCGGCCGTGCAGCCACGCGCGCCACTCGCGCTGAAATTGATCGAACGGGCGGCCGACCACCTGCGCCACCGCCTGCGCGTCGGCGTTTCCGTCGCGGAGCTGGGCGATCACCTTGCGCACGCCGTCCCAGCCGACCTGCGCGTGCAGGTACTCGACGGCCATGTAGACCTCGGCGAACGCCAGCGCGGTGTCCTCCTGCGACGGTAACTTCGCCATCGACGGGTGCATCTGCTCGAACGTGATGAGGTGCTTGCGCTGAAGGCCGGTCGCGAGGAGGTGCTCCATCGTCGGCGTGAGGCCGCCGCCCGAGGCCGCGTGCCAGCGGCGCTCCTCGAACTTCGCCAGCCCCTCGTGGAACCAGATCGGCACCGTGTTGTGCGAGACGCGCGAGACGATGAAGTGCGTGTACTCGTGCGTGAGCGTGTCGAGCCACGGATAGCCGGCGAGCAGCGCGCGCGGCGAGACGATCATGATGCGGTTGTATTTGCAGAGCGCGATCGTGCCGGAGGTCTCGATCTCCTTGAGCGTCAGCGTCGAGACTTTGGCGAGATCGGCGACCTCGGGATAGATCTCGACGCGGATCGGGTGGGCGGCCGAGGGACGATCACCGAAATCTTCGCCGAGGGCAGAGTACGCGTGTTCGAGCGCCTCGAGCGCGTAGGGGACGAGCAGCTCGTCTTTGCCCTTGGCGTGGCGGATCACGAAGTGGCCGCCGGGGAGCGGGCCGGCGTCGACGAACTTTTGCGTGGCGTCGGCGGTGGCGCGCGCGAGATCGCGCAGCTCGCGCACCTCCTCGCCGAGCTCGCTCGAGGGATCGCGCGGGGCGGCGGCGGCTTCGCGCAGGCGCTCGGCGGCGGCGGCGTACTCGCCGTGCAGGAACTTCAGGTTGCCGTCGAGGAACGCGACGTCGGGCTCGTGCGGGTGGGACTTCACCAGCGCGGCGATCTCGGGCTCGGCTTCTTCGATGCGCCATTCATTAATGAGGCGGTAGGCGTGCTCGGCGCTCGGCCGGGCGGCGCGCGCGCTCGCCGGCGCGAGCGCGAACGGCGACGCGAACGCCAGCGCAAACGCGAACGCCGGCGCCAGGCGCGCGCGCGTCACTTGACCAGCTCCTCGTAGTAGCGCTTGACCTGCTCGCGATACTCCGACGGCGCGGCGCGCTTCATCGCCTCGAGCAGGTCCTGGCGAAATTCTTTCGGCGCGCGGTACTCGTCGGCGCCGGGGATCTTCACCGGCTCCTTGTCGAGGCGCCCGCCCGCCATCTGCTCGCGCGGCCGCCGCTCGCGCTGAAGCTGCTCCTGCATCTTGTTGAGCCGGTCGAGCGCCTGCCCCTCTTCACCCGACGCGTCGCGCGCGTCCTTGCGCGCCAGCTCGGCCTCGGCGCGATCCATGTGCTGGCCGGCCTGCTTGAGCCCCTCGCCGAGCGTCGGCGGCAGCGCCATCGGTTTGCCGTCGGGGCCGGTCTTGCGCTCGAGCTCGCGCGCCAGCTCGTCGGTGCGCTTGCGCGTGGCCTGCTGGCGCTGCGACAGCTCGCTCATGCGCTTCTGATCCTCGGCGCTCATCATCTCGCCCGGCTGCGGCATCGCCTTGGCCAGCTCGTCGGCGATCTGCTTCGCCAGCTGCGATCCCTCGCCCGCGTGCTCGCGCGCCTTCTTCGCTCCGGGCCGCGTGTTGCGCCCGTAGAACATGCGCGACTCCTCGTCCTTGAGATCGGAGTCGAGCGCCTGCAGCTCCTGCCCCGCGTGCCGCGCCGCCGAGCGCGCCTCGTCGACGTCGGAGCCGGCGAGCGCCTTGTCGAGCCCGTCGACCTCGTCCTTGGCGCGCTGAAGCTCCTCGAGATCGTACGGCGGCAGCGCGCCCGGCTCGATCTGCTCGACGTGCTTTTTGAGCTGCGCGAGTTTTTCGCGCGCGCGCTTGATCACCGGCTCGATCTTGTCGCGCATCAGCCGCTGCGCCTCGGCGCGCGTCCGCTGGCGCACCTGCTCGGTCTCGTTCTTGAGCTGCTGCTCGTCGTGCGCGAGGTCGGTGAGCTTGTCCTCGAGCTCGGCCATCGCCTTCTCCTCGGCGCTGAACCGCTCGCGACGGAAGCCGCGCAGGTCGCTCTCCATCGACGCCACCATCTGGTCGAGCGACGACGACATCTTTTTCAGCGCGGCCATCGCCTGCTCGACGTCGCCGCGCTGAAGCATCTCGCGGATCTTGTCGAGCTCGCTCTTCATGTCGTTCTTGCCCATCGCCTCGGCGTTGAGGAATTGATCGGGCATCTCGCCGGCGAGCTTGGACGCTTTGGCCTCCAGCTCGGCGAGGCGGCGCTCGAGCTCGCGCAGCTCGCGCTCGATGTCCTTGCGCAGCGATTCGGAGCGCGTCTTCTTGTACTGCTCGAGCAGCGACTTCAGGCGATCGCGCGCCTGCGTCATCTCGTCGCCGACGGCCAGCAGCTCCTCGAGGCGCTGGCGGCCGAGCAGATCGTCGAGCTGCAGGACGTCGCGCTCCAGCTCGACGACGTGGCGGCCGTTGCCGGTCTCGAGCGCGCGGTTGTGCGTGGGCGCGCGGTGGCGCTTCAGCTCGGCCAGCGCCTGCTCCTCCTCGCGCGTGAGGCGGCTCAGGCGCGCGTGCATGTCGCGGAGCTGCGCGCGCGTGTCGCTCTTGGCGCCGCCCGCGCCCTCGATCGACTGCTCGGCGCGCTGGAGCGCGAGCAGGAGCGCCTCGGCTTGATTGTGGATGCGCGCGATCGCGTCGGTCAGCTCGCCGTCGTCGCCGCGCTTGAGCTCGACGCGATCGGCGAGCAGCGCCACCGCCTGTTCGAGCAGCCGCTCTTGATCGGCGATCGCGGCCTCGTGTTTTTCGCGCGGGCTGAACATCGAGAGATAGAACGTGCGCGACACGCCGACGTTCGGGCCGGAGACGACGTCGTTGTCCTTCGCCTCGAGGTGATACGCGACGCGCACGCCCGCCTTGAGATCCAGCTCGGCCAGATCCCACTCGAACTTTCCCGCCGACGAGCGCGAGCCTGCGGGCGGCGGAGCGGCGATGGTGCGGCGCGCCTCCGGCTGCGTGCCCGCCTTCCACACGAGCTGGATCTCGCCGAGGCCGTAGTCGTCGTCGACCGACCAGCCGAGCTCGACGCGGCGCGGCCCGGCGACCTCCAGCGACTCCGACGGCGCGTAGAGATCGACGCGCGGCGGGCGATCGGGCTCGACGTCGATGCGGTGCGCCTCCGGCTCGCGCACGCGGCGGCCGGCGCCCGACACCACCAGGCGATAGCTGCCCGGCTTGCGCACCGTGAAGCTCGACTCCAGCTCGCGGCCGCGCACCTCGACGGGGCGCACCTCGGGCGCGTCGCGGCCGTCCTCGTCGATCACCAATTGCGCCTCGGCGATCGGCACCAGCGCGCGCGCCGCGAGCTTGACGGTCGTGCCGGGCAGCGCCAGCACTTGGCCCGAGCTCGACGGGATCACGCGCGGCGCGAGGCCGGTGTACGGCGGATAGCGCAGCTCGAGACGCAGGTCGCCGACGATCGGCTCGGCGCTGGTCGCCACGTGATCGGGGCGCGTCGACTCGAGCTCGGCCCATCCTCGACGGAGCGCGCCCGGCCACAGCCACACGACCAGCAGGTAGCCCGACGCCACCGCGGCGAGCCGGCGGAAACTTTGCCGGCGCAGCGGGCGCATGTCGACCAGGCCGTGCGGGCGCACGTCGGCCAGGCGATCGGCGACCTTGCGGCGCAGCGCCTCGACGAGCGCCGGCGACAAGATCGGATCCTGCTCGAGCTTGGGCAATTCGCGCTCGAGCTCGACGGCCGAGAGCAGGTCCCCGCCGAGCGCGGGCAGGCGGCCGCCGACGAAGCGCGCCACCGCGTCGTCGGAGCCGAACGATCGCAGCGCGCGCGCCGCCGCGATCGCCGCCAGCGCGGCCGCCACCGTGACGCCGACGAGCGCGAGCGGGCGCCACGCCGTCGACGGGCCGACCAGCGCCGCGAGCAGCAGCAGCCCGAGCGCGGCGGCCATCGTCACCGCGACGAAGCTGGTCGCGCCGCCCCACGCCTGCCGCCGCCGCAAGCGCGCCCGCACCGCCGCCAGGAATTGGCGAATCGGGTCGTTCGTGCTACCAGGCGCAGGCGCGCTCACGAGGCTCCGATCTTTGATCTCCGACGAGCGGCACGCAAGCCATAGAGAAAAAACGCACCACCGCGAAAAAAAGTGTTGCAGTGAGTTTGGAATTATCCATAATGGCTGTCGGGCGGTGGCTGTTTCCGGCGTACTCCCCCCAACGTCGGAGATGTGCCGCCGCCTCTTTTTTTCTCTCGTTTTTCCCTCCGCAAGCTTCCGTTCTCCCCTGGAATCGTGCTGAATAATCGCGCACCCCTCGCGTCTTTCTTGCGAGAGGGCTGACGGAGCCGGTGTGGACGCGGACGAACAAAGGCTCGTCGACCAGGCCCGCCGGGGCGATCCGGCCGCGTTTCGCGAGCTGGTGATTCGTTACCAGCGCCGGGCGTATGCCGTGGCCCTCGGAATGGTGCACGACCATGACGACGCGCGCGACATCTGCCAGGAGGCGTTTCTCAAGGTGCACAAGAACCTCGAGGGCTTTGCCGGCGACGCGCAGTTCTTCACCTGGCTGTATCGGATCGTCATGAACCTGTGCATCGATCATCTACGCAAGAAGCGCGGCGAGCGCGTCGAGTTCGACGACACGCAGTCGAACGAGGGCGCCGACGAGACCGGCATCTCGCCGCGCCGCACCGGCTTCGATCCCGGGCGCGCGCTCAACGACAAGCAGCTGCGCGCGCGGCTGCGCGAGGCGCTCGACAAGCTGAGCCCTCCGCACCGCGCCGTGCTGGTGATGCGCGAGGTGGACGGGCTCTCCTATAAAGAGATGGCGGATATCGCGGGCTGCTCGATCGGCACGGTGATGTCGCGCCTGTTTCATGCGCGCAAGAAGATGCAGAAGATGCTGCTGGAGTACCGCGACGCGGCGGACCCGGCGGCGTAGAGGTCAACGATGAACAAGCGCGACGAGGATCTGCAGCGGTACTTCGACGACGAGCTGGACGCGGCCGAGCGCGCGCGCGTGGAGGCGGCGCTCACCGACGACGATCGCCTCCGGTTGGCGGCGCTCGGCGAGCTGCGCGCGCTCACCGCCGGCGTGCTCGACGCCGAGGCGGCCGACGTCGACGTGTGGTCGGGCGTCGAGACCGCGCTCAAGAAGGAGCGCACCCGGCGCTGGCGCGATCGCGTGCGCGGGCGGCGCTTCATGGGCACGAGCGCCGGCCTTCTGATAGCGGCGGTGGCCACGTTGCTGTTACTGTTCAAGCCATGGGATCCGAAGCACGTGCCGACCGACAACTGCGACATCGAGATGCTGGAGACCGACGGGCTCCAGGCGACGGTGCTCGACGTTCCCGACGCGCATCACGGCGGCGACAACCACACCACCATCCTCTTCACCATGGAGGAGGACTGATGCGCGGTTTGCGGCTCGCGCTCATTTTCTCGTCGCTGGCGGCGAGCGCGATGGCGCGCGCCGAGGAGCCGACCGCGAAATGCTCGCTGCGCATCATCATGGCGCAGCACGATGCGCCGTTCGTCGATCCGCAGATCACCAAGCTGCGCCCGTACCTCGAGCGCGAGCCGTTCGATGACTGGAAGCACTTCAAGCTGGTCAACGCGAAGGAGATGTCGCTCCAGCCGAAAGGCTCCGACTCCGAGAAGCTGCCGAACGGGCGCACGGCGACCATCACGTACGTCGAGCACGTGATGACGGCGCAGGGCAAGCACCGCGTGAAGCTGCGGCTCGAGATCGATCACGGCGCCAAGAAAGAGCTCAACACGCAGCTGGTCCTCGACGAGGGCGGCGTGTTCCTGCAAGCGGCGCAGAAGAAGCAGACCAAAGAGACCGAGATGCTGATCCTCGGCATCAGCTGCGAAATCCCGCACTGAACAATTTCGTTTGCTAGACTCACGCGCCGTGAAGTTGCTGCGCGCGCTCGTGTGGACGCTCGTGATCGCGACGCTGCTGGTCGGCGCGGGCGGGCCGCTCCTCGGTGGCTGGGTGGTGCGCGCGCGCGTGCTGCCCAAGCTCGAGGCGCGGCTCGGGCGGCGCGTCTCCGTCGAGCACGTCAAGGTGCGCTGGGGCCGCGTCGAGCTGCGCCAGCTGGTGGTCGACGGCGCGGGCGCGTCGCCGCCGTTCGTCGCGCCGCTGGTGCGCGCACGCTTTCACGTCGGCTCGCTCCTGTCCGGGCCGCTCGAGGTCACCGACGTCGAGCTGGAGCACCCGCGCATCGAGCTGGTGCGCGGCGGCGGCGCCGACGACAACGTGTCGTCGATCCTCGACCGCCTGCAGGCCGCGCGCGCCGAATCGTCCGCGCCCCGGCCGCGCGCGTCGACCAGGATCGATCGCGTGGTGATCGTCGACGCCGCGATCGCGGTCAGCGATCCCAACGGCGAAGCGCAGGTGACGCGCCTCGACGCCGAGCTCTCCACCGACGGCCCCGGCGAAGCCCGCCTCTACGGCCCGCAGCTCCACCTCGCCGCCGGCCCGCGCGCGTCGGCCGGCCTGGTCAAGATCGGCTTCGTGCTCGATCACGGCAAGCTCGCCGGCGTGCCCACCGTCGAGGCGCAGGCCGGCGCGGCGTCGCCGTTCCGCGGGCTCGATCTCACCGGCATCACGCTGGCGGTGCGCCCCGACGCGTCGTCGACGCGCGCGGTGGTCGAGGTGCGCGGCAGCTACGGCGGGGCCGACACCACGCTGTGGAACGCCACCGGCTGGATCGATCTCGACCACGAGCAGGGGCTGCTCAAGCTCAGGGCCGATCGCTTCAAGCTCTCGCAGCTCGAGTCGGTGTGGAGCCGCGAGGGCGCGGTCACGCGCGTGATGAACCCGAAGAAGGCCGAGGTCGACGCGCACCTCGATCTCACCTACTCGGCGGGCACGCTCAACTACTCGGGCGCGTTCCACCTCGCCGGCCTGACCGTCGCGCACCCGATGCTCGGCCCGCAGCCGGTGGCGCACCTCGGCCTCGACGCGCACGCGCGCGGCACGCTCGACGTCAAGGCGCGGCGCCTCAACCTCGTCGAGGCGGTGGTCGACTTCCGGAACGTGCACGCGACCTTCACCGCCGACGTCGAGAACCTGGGCCCGAAGCCGCGCTTCGCCGCCACGCTCCAGGTGCGCCCGCTGCACTGCCAGGTGGCGCTGCAGGCGCTGCCCGTCGAGCTGACGCCGTCCTTGCAGGGATTCAAGCTCACCGGCACGTTCTCCACCGATCTGCACCTCGCGCTCGATCTCGACGATCTCGACTCGGGCGTCGATCTCGGCGGCAAGGTCGGCATCGAAGGCTGTAAGGCGGTCGAGGCGCCCGACGCGGTGAGCGCCGATCGCCTGCTGACCACGTTCGTGCAGACGGTCGAGCCCGAGCGCGGCAAGTGGATGGCGTTCCTCGCCGGCCCGGAGAACCCCGACTTCGTCCCGTACGATCAGATCTCGCGCCACCTGGTCAACTCGATCATGACCACCGAGGACAACGGCTTCTTCAAGCACCACGGCTTCATCCCGTCGGAGTTCCGCTCGGCGCTGCAGCAGAATCTCCAGCGCGGCTACTTCCGCCTCGGCGCCTCGTCGATCACCATGCAGATGATCAAGAACGTGCTGCTCACGCGCGAGAAGACGCTGTCGCGCAAGCTCCAGGAGATGTTCCTCACCTGGTACATCGAGCACCACCTGACCAAGGAGCGGATCCTCGAGATCTACTTCAACGTGATCGAGTTCGGGCCGGGCATCTACGGCATCGGGCGGGCGGCGCGCCATTATTTTGGCAAACCTGCCAAGGAATTGGCACCGCAGGAGGCGGCGTTCTTCTCGTCGATCCTGCCCAACCCGAAGCGGCGCTACGTGCAGTACTGCCACAAGGACGGCACGCTCGACGCCAAGTGGGACGCGTACATCAAGCGCATCATGCGCCGCAGCCACGAGCGCGGCCGGCTCACCGACGAGGAGTTCGACCTCGCCACCAAGACGCCGCTCAAGTTCGACCGCGCCGAGGCGATGCCCGAGCGCGAGTGCCTGGCGCTGGTCAAGCGGCTCACCACGCCGCCCGTTCCGCCGCCGGGCGCCTCGCAAGCGAAAAACTGAACACGTTCAAAAATCCCCGCGCAGCTTCTTGACGACCGCGTC
>DASREC010000347.1:0-2774 GCA_035652295.1 Polyangia bacterium | reverse complement strand
CGCCGGCGTGCAGCCGGGCGAGCACGTGGTTCGCTTGAAGTACGCCGGCCGCTCGGACGTCGAGCGCCACGTGCAGGTCAAGCCCGGCGAGCGCACGCTGGTCGACATCAGCATGCCGACCTCGAGCCACCGCGTGTCGGTCTCGACCGCGCCCGACGCCGCCACCGTGTTTCTCGACGGCAAGCTGGTGCTCGGCACCACGCCGACCTTCATGACCGTCGCCGACGACGACTTCCACGAGGTGCGGATCGAGCGCGCCGGCTACGAGCCGATCGTGCACTCGATCAAGCCCGAGGACACGCTCACCGAGCTCTCGTTCACGCTCGAGCCCGAGACCGAGCCGCGCGGCACCATCACCGTCGAATCGTCGAGCGTGGCGCAGGTGTTCGTCGACGGCATCTACACCGGCTACGACACGCCGACGCTCGGCATCCGCCTGGCCGCCGGCGGCCACACCGTCGAGCTGCGCGACTCGTCGGGCGCGCGTTCGGCGCCCGCCCGCATCAACCTGCAAAAGGGGGAATACATGCACCTCACGCTCTCGCTGGCGGCAAAACCGTGATCCGCTGCGCCACGCTGCTCCTGCTCGCGGCGAGCGCGCACGCCGAGCCGATCACGCTGCGGCTCGCCACCGCCGCGCCCGACGGCACCGCTTGGGCGCGCCAGCTCAAGCAGACCTCCGACGGCGTCACCGCCGGCACCAACGGCGCCATCAAGATCAAATGGTACTGGGGCGGCATCGCCGGCGACGAGATCGAAACCGGCGCGCGCATGGACAAGGGACAGCTCGACGGCGTCGCCTCGGGCGGCCCCTTGTGCGATCGGATCATGCCGTCGATGCGCGTGCTCGGCCTGCCCGGGCTGTTCCAGAGCCGCGACGAGGCCGCCTACGCGATGCACTCCCTGCGCGCGACGCTCACCGAGGAGGCGCAGAAGGCCGGCTTCGCGCTCCTGATCACGAGCGGGCTCGGCCCGACGGTGGTGTTCTCGCGCAATCCGATTCGCAGCATGGCCGAGCTGCGCGCGACCAAGCTGTGGACCTGGGATCTCAACGAGGTCGAGGTGCAGTCGGAGAAGGCGATGGGCCTGCAGGTCAACGTGCAGCCGCTGCTGTCGGCGGCGCGCAGCTACTCGACCAACGTGGTGGATGGCTTCATCGCCGTGCCGGCGGCCGCGCTGGCGTTCCAGTGGTCGACGCAGGCGCACTATCTCACCGATCTGCGCACGCGCTACCTGACCGCGTGCATCGTCATCCCCAACCGCGTCTTCGACAAGCTGCCGCAGGCGCACCAGGCGGTCTTGCGCGAAGAGTTCGCCAAGGGCGATGCGCGCTTCGAGGATCTCGGACGGCGCATGGACGAGGAGCTGCTCGGCGGGCTGTTCGGCAAGCAGGGGATGGTCTCGGTGCCGGTGTCGGAGACGTTCCGCTCGCAGTTCTTCGAGTCGGCGCGACAGGCGCGCGAGAAGCTGGGCGGGTTGGTGGCGCAGCCGCTGATCGCGCGCGTCTTGCAGATGCTGGTCGACTACCGCGCCGAGCACCGCACCGCCGCCAAGTGACCGGGTTCGTCGATGCCAACGGGCTGCGCTTCGGCTACCTGGCCGAGGGCGCCGGGCCGCTGGTCGTGTTGCTGCACGGATTCCCCGACACGGCCAACACCTGGGATCGCGCGCTCGGCGAGCTGGCGCGCGCCGGCTTCCGCGCGGTCGCGCCGTTCATGCGCGGCTACCATCCGACCGCGCTCGACGGGCCGTACGATCCCGACACGCTCGGGCGCGACGTGCTGGCGCTGATCGAGGCGCTCGGCGAAGAGCGCGCGATCGTCGTCGGCCACGACTGGGGCGCGAGCGCGGCCTATTCCGCGGCGGCGCTCGGGCCCGAGCGCGTGCGCCTCCTCGTGACGCTGGCGATTCCGCATCCGCGATCGCTCGCGCCGTCGCTGCGGCTGGCCTGGTCGCTGCGGCACTTCGTGACGCTGCGGCGCGCGTCGGCGGCGCACAAGATCCGCGCCGGCGGCTTTCGCTACATCGACGAGCTGTGGCGGCGCTGGTCGCCGGCGTGGCGCGAGATCCCGGCGAGCGAGACCGAGGCGGTCAAGCGCGCGTTCGCCGAGCCGGGCTGCCTCGAGGCCGCCTGCGGCTACTACGCGGCGCTGAATCCGCTGTCGCTGCCGCCGTCGCACCGCCTCGACATCCGCGTGCCGTCGGTGAGCTTCGCCGGCCTGCACGACATGATCGCGCCGCGCGCCTACGAGCGGGCGCGCAGCTGCTTCACCGGACCGTACGAGGTCGTGCCGCTGCCGGGCGGCCACTTCATGCACCGCGAGCATCCGGATGCGTTCATCGCGGCGCTGCTCGAAGCGGTCAGGCGCGCCCTGTAGCGCGTTTGCCGAACGAGCCGAGCCGCCAGAAGATGAGCGCGAGGATCGCGACGCCGCCCAGGTTGAGCACGCCGTCGGCGGCGATGGTCCGCTCGACCGGCTGAAAGCGCGTGTCGACGAAGCCGACGTAGGCGATCGCCAGGTTGCCCGCGGACTGGAACATCGCGTAGCGCGTGCCGATCGCCTGCCCGCCCGAGCCGATGGTCTCGACCACCATCGCGGTGAACGTCGAGTAGCAGAAGCCGGTGACCAGGTTGTACAGCGTCGCACCGACGGCGAAGGTGAGCGGCGATCGCGGCCCGGCGGCCATGGCGAACGCGCAGGCGGCGGTGAGCCCGCCGGAGATCAGATAGAGCAGGCGGCGGTTGTAGCGATCGCACAGATAGCCGCCGATCA
>DASREC010000346.1:0-16586 GCA_035652295.1 Polyangia bacterium | reverse complement strand
GGCCGGACGATCATCCAGTCGATCCCGACGAAATTGAAGTGCACGTGCTCGACCCGAGCGGCAAGCCGATCACCAAACCGCTGTACTACGAGTTGACGCTGCCCGATGGCGCGAAGCGCACCGGCAACACGGACGCAAACGGCGTCTTCAAGCTCACCGCGCTCACGCAAAAAGGCGATTGCACGCTCGTGTTCCCCGATATCGACGACGCGCAAAAGAAAAAGAGCGGATGACCATCAAGTACACACCCGGCGGCGTGACGGTCTCGATCGGGAAGTCGCAGGACGTGACGCTACCGACGCGCGTGTTTCGCGGACGCGCGACGTGCATGCACTTCGACACCGACAAATCGTTCCTCTTGCCGCCTTCGATCGACGGTGTGCGCAACATCGTCGCGTTCTACAACCGGCACTCCGGCATGACGATGTTGGTCAACGGCCACACCGACGCGCAAGGCGGCGCCGCCTACAACCTGCCGCTCTCCAACGAACGCGCGCAGTCGGTCGCCGCGTACCTCGAAGACAACGTCGACGCGTGGATGGCCTGGTACGACGCTCCGCAGCCCTCGAAGCGGTGGGGCGCGCACGAAGACGAGCTGATGCGCCAGAAGCTGCGCGACGAGGGCCAGACGCCGCCCGACGATCGCCGCGCGCTCGTGACGGCGTACATGGGGCTCCAGGGCACGTCGATGCCGCAGGGCTCGCCGCCGATCGTCACGCACGGGTGCGGATTGTTCCACCTCGCGGTGCAGACGCAGGCCGCGAGCGAGGAGAATCGCCGCGTCGAGATCTTCTTGTTCGACGGCCCCGTCGATCCGGCTCCGCAAGATCCGTGTCCATCACCGGGCTGCACGCAGTATCTGCAGTGGGTCGGCAATCCCCAAGAGGACATCGATCTCTGCGCGCCACAGAAGTTCAACTTGCGCGTCATCGTGCAAGACGACGCCGCGCCGCCACAGCCGATCGCCGGCGCGCAGGTGAGCATCAGCCCGGGCGGCTTCCCGGACCAGACCGCCGACGACTCGGGCATCGCGATGTTCTTCGACGTGCCCGCCGGCAGCTATGACGTGACCGCGTCGCACGCCGGGTTTCCGTCGAAGACGCAGTCGGTGACGGTCCCCGGGCCCGAGTCGACCGATGACGCGGCCGCCACGACGCCCGCCGGCTCGTCGAACGCGAGCGCGTTCGCGGGCGGCGACGACAAGGCGCCCCCGCCGGCGGCGCCGCCGCCACCGCCGCCGAACACCACGACCGCGCAAGTCACGCTCCCGACGAAGAAGATCGATCTGACCGTCGATTGGGGCACGCGCTCGAAGGTGAGCAAGCTCATCGACGAGGCGGTCTCGCTCAGTTTCTGGTTGACCAACACGCCCTCGCCCGGCCCGGCGAAGCTCGGGCTGGTCGCGCCCGCCAGCGCCGGCACCTGGTTCTCACCGTCGGCGACCGTCACCAACATCCCGCTCACGCTCGGCAAGCCGGCGACCACCGCCAAAGGATCGACCTCGGTCGCGGACGGCGATCTGCTGCGCTTCGATTTCGAGCTCACGGCCAAAGTTTCCGGCACGACCAAGACGATCCTGAAGTTCAGCCAGCTCCTCGAGGCCGACGCGTCGGGCCTGCTCACGGCGACCAAGTACGTGATCGATCGCGCGACGTTCACCAAGGGCGCCTCCGGGACCTCGGCGCCGGCGCGCGCCGCGAGCGCCGCGGTCGAGCTCACCGGCACGCACCCGCTCCTCGACGTGAGCACGTCGACGCCGCAGACGCTGACGGTGAACGCCGAGTTCGTCGACGTGACCGATCTGTGGTGGACGGTGCACGCGCCCGGCGACAAGTGGGGCTGGTACCTCAACCCGGCGCTCGCCGGCCGGGTGGCGAACCTGCGCGTGCTCGCGTGGACCACCGGCGCGCCGCCCATGATCTGGTTCGCGTGCGCGCCCGACGCCGCGCTCTCGACGGTGAGCAAGTCGTCGAGCGCCACGCGCGAGCCGGCCGACCTGATCTTCATGCGCCCGCAAGCGGCTCCTGCGAACAGCGTGCGCTACACGCCGGACTCGGCCGGGTTCGCGCAGACCAGCCACGAGGACACGACCACGTTCATCCTCTCGCGCTACCTGCTCTCGCCCGTGGCGCCGTCGTCGCTCGCGACGCTCACCGCCGCGGGTGTCGGGAACGCGACCATGCTGATCGAGCCGGTGCCGCCGTCGACGGCCACCGGCCCGCCGCCCGTTCCGCCCGATCCGATGACCGACATGGCAGGCACCGGCGGCTCGTTCCGTCCGGTCGGTCTCGAGGGCGCGCTCAACGACGCCGGCGAGGCGCACGTCTTGTATCTTCCGCTCGGCTACGACGGAAACAAAGCGCACCCCGGCGGTGGCTATACGGGGTTGCAACAGCTCGGCGGCTTGAAGAAGTCGATGGCGAGCGCGTTCCTCACGCTGTGGAACATCGGCGCCGTCGGGACCTCGCTCACCGCCGCGCCCGATCCGTCGACGCGCGAGCTGTGGCTGGCCGGGCACTCCGGTGGCAATCCGCCCATGACCGACTGTCTCGCCACCAACGTCGCCGACGTGGCGCGCGTCATCTCGATCAGCTTCGAGAGTCCGATCAAGAAGCTCATTCCGACCGGGATCTCGAATTTCGCGTCGGCGGCGACCACGCGCGGCTCGAAAGGGTTCGAGGCGTTCATCATCAGCGCGCCCGATCTCAAGTCGAAGCAGGACACGACCAGGCTCCCGAAGATCGACTACCAGGCGATCACGGCGGCCGACGTGGCGCCGGCCGTCACGGCGGGCGCGACGGTGGTGTTGCTGCCGGACACGACCACCGAGAAGAGCTATTGGCAGATCTCGCCGGTCGGCGAGATGACGCCGTTCATGCGCAACCTGCTCGAGAACTGGGACGTGACCTCGGGCGGCGCGAACCTGATCGACAAGAGCGCCGGCACGCCCGGCAACTGGTTCTTTCTCTTCTTTCACGAGTACGCCGCGTTCGGAGGTCACCTCGGGCCGAGCGGCGAGCTGCGGACGTTCTTCTCGGAGGCGCTGCTCACCTCCACGTTCGGCAGCGTGGACGTGTCGGTGATCGAGGCGTTCGGCGCCGGCAAGCCGGTCCCGAACGCGCGCGTGACCGCGCACGGGCCCGTCACGCGCGTCGCGTTCGCCGACGGTAACGGCAAGCTCACGCTGTCGAACCTGGTGCCCGGCAGCTACACGCTGGAGGCGGAGGCGTTCGAGCTGGGGCCGAACAGCACCACCGCCACGCTCGCGGCCGGAGCGGGCAACGCCGCGATTACGGTCAAGCTCATCTTCAATCCGAGCACGATCTGAGCGCTCGATCGCGGGCGAAGGTCAGGGGCAGACCGCCGGCGATTTGGCGCAGGTTCCACCGCAGTTGATGTAGCCGCTCGGGCACGAGCCGCCCGACGGCTGCGGCAGCGACACCACGCCCGACGCGAAGCGCGCGCACAAGCACGACAGCCCGTTCGTGCCGTTGTACGAGGTGCACGGCGTCGGCTGTCCGGTGTCGCTGTTGAACGCGGCCACGCAGCTCCCCGACCAGCCGGCCCACTGCGAGCCGAAACAGAACTGCGCGCACGTGGCGGTGCCGTTGTCGCCGCCCTTCTCGACGATCTCCATGGTGCCGCCGATGCGGATGTTGCCGTTCACGTGCAGCGTGGCGGCGGGCGCGGTGGTGCCGATGCCCACGTTGCCGCCGTTGAACCAGGTGCTGTTGCCGCGCGGATCGATGTTGACCGTGCGCGTGCCCGAGCCGTTGAGCAGCGCGATCGCCATGCCCCAACCTTGATCGTCGCCGAACTCGAGCGTGCGCAGATCGCGCGCCAGACGGATGAAGCCCTCCTGGTAACCCGACGCGTGAAACTGCAGCCACGGCAGGCGGCCGTTCGAGCTCGTGGCCTCGGCCAGCGACAGCGTGGGATTGGATCCCGCGCAGCAGCTGGCGGTCGTGCCCATGCTGACGCCGGTGTTGAACGTGACGGTGCGCGCGCCCGCGTTGTTGACGGTCATGAAGGTGAACCACGAGCCGTCGTTGCCGTAGAAGTTGAGGTTGGGACCGCTGTCGTTGTTGACCGCGAAGCGATAGCTGCCTCCGCCGTCCATGCCGTAGAGAAACGAGCCGTTCGCTTGAAACAGCCCGGCGCCGGCGACGTGCAGCCGCTGCGAGGGCGAGAGCGTGCCGAGGCCGACGTTGCCGCTGCCGTCGTCGAGCACGTTGCGCAGCGTCGGCGCGGCGGTGAGCGAAGGCGACGAGCCGGTCGCCACCTTGGTGCTGACTTGAATGATGATGCCGCCGTTCGGCTCGCCGACGGTGAGCCACTGTCCCCAGTCGCCCATGCGCGGCCGTCCCGAGAACGACACGCCGCCGGCGCCCGCGCCGCCGTTCACCGCCGTCGTGCCGCTGAACAGCACCGCCGACGGGCTGGTGCTCGGCCCGACGAACAGGCCGCCCTCGGCGTTGGTCGTGCCCTTGACGTCGAGGTTCTGCGCCGACGCCACCAATCCGACGATCAGCGAAGCCGCCGTCGCCGCGCACACCACCGCGATCCGATCCTTGGTCCTCATGTGGGCTCCATCGGGTTACAGCTCCTCGCAGCCGGCCACGTCACCGGCGCCGGCCGCGATGCGCCGGGCGTCGCTGCAGAGGCGGCGCGCGGCGGGCTGGTCGTGATAAACGCGCGCGAACAGGCGCGCGAGATAGATCTTGGGCTTGACGTAGTCGGGGGCGAGATCGATCGCCTTCTCGAGATGCGCGCGCGCCTCGTCGTGGCGCGCACGCCCGAGCTCGAGCACCGCCACGTCGACGTGCACCGCCGCGTCGTCGGGCGCGAGCGAGAGCGAGTCGTCGAGCGCGCCGCGCGCTTCGTCGAGGAGGCCGAGTTGCGCGAGGCAGATGCCGAGGTTGGTGTGCGCGCGCGGCTCGGCGGCGAGCAGCGCGATCGCGCGGCGGTACTCGGGCACCGCCCCTCGGCAGTCGCCGGCGGAGCGCAGCGCGTCGCCGAGCGCGTAGTGCGGCGCCCACACCGCGGGCGCCTTGTCGGCCGCGTCCTGCCACAGCGCGATCGGATCGGCCCACACGCGGTTGCGCATCACCGACGCCAGCGCCAGCACCGCCGTCGCCGCCGCCACCAGCCGCGCCGGCACCGGCCGCCGCGCCGCGATCACCAGCGCGCCCGCGAGCAGGAACGCGCCGACGCTCGGCTCGTACACGCGGTGCTCCGCCATGCTCTCGACGAGCGGCACCAGGCTCACCGGCGCGAGGAACAACAGGAACCACGCCCAGCCGAACGCCAGCATCGGCGCGCGGCGGCGGCGCGCGAACGCGAACGCCGAGAACGCGAGCAGCGCCGCGCCGCACAGCCACGCGCGCCCGTCGAGCGGCGAGGTCACCGGCGCGACCGCGTGCACGATCGACTGCGAGATCGGCGCGGCCAGCAAGAGCGCGTAGCGCCACACCACGCCGAGCTGCGTGAGCAGGTGCGGCCACAGCGGGCGCGCGGCCCCGCCTTCGAGACGCAAGTAGGACGCGACACGCAGCGCGCCCGCCGCCGCGCACAGCGCGAACAGCGGGGCGTGGAAGCGCACGAGCCGCCGCCGCGCGCCGCCGGCGCCGTCGGGCGCGAGCCAGCGATCGTAGGCGAGGTAGACGAACGGCAGCATCGCCGCCGTCTCCTTGGACGCGAGACCGAGCGCGAACAGCGCCAGCGCGACGGCGATGAAGCGGCGCCGGCCGTCGAGCGCGCGGCGCCAGGCGAGCACGCTCGCGAGGACGCACGTCGTGGCGAGCACGCCCGCGCGCCCGCTCGCGTAGCCCACGGCCTCGGTGAGCGCCGGGTGCACGGCGAACAGCGCGGCCGCGGCCAGCGGCGCCCACGCCAGCTGATCCTCGTCGAGCGGGCGCGCCGTGCGCTCGGCGGCGTCGCGTGCGATGCGCCGCGCGAGCGCGAACACCAGCAACGCGTTGAGCGCGTGCAGCAGCACGCTCGTCACGTGAAACGCGAGCGGTCGGCCGCCGCCGATCGCCCAATCGATCGCATACGAGAGATTGACCAGCGGCCGGCGGCTGCCGGAGAGCACCCAGCGCAGCTCGCCGAGCGCGTGGATCGACGGGTTGCCGACGATGGCGCGCTGATCGTCGAAGACGAACGGGTGGTCGAGCGCGCCGGCGTAGGCGGCCAGCGCCAGCGCCGGGGCGGCGGCGGCGAACCAGCGTGTGCGCGCGCGCGTCACCGGCCCGCCGGCGGCGCGGCCGCGGTGACGTGCGCCGTCATCGCCCGATCGTCGCGCGCGCGCGCTGCGGCAATTTGCCGCAGGCACTCGTCGGGCGAGCGCTGCCACGCGGCGTGCAGCGCGCGCAGCTCGTCGGCGCGGCCTCCGGCCCTCAGCGAGCGCTCGCGCGCCAGCGACGCCGTGCGCTTCTCCTGAGGCGTGCGCGCGCGCTCGACGGCGCGCTCGATCGCGCGCGCGGCCAGATCGGGCTTGCCCTCCTCGACATAGAGCTGCGCGGCGGTGAGCGGCGCGGCCACGCCCTCGCGCGCGAGCGCGGCCAGCCGGGCGGTCTCGGCGAGCGCGTCGTCGGTGTGACCGGCGCGCCAGCGGATGCGCACCGCCTCGGCGGCGGCGTCGAGCGCGGACGAGCCGCGCGGCGGCGTGTAGTCGGGAGCGCAGTCGATGGAGGGCGCCGGCGACGGTGCGCGCCCCAACGCCTGCGTCGCGGCGGCGAGCGCCAGCGCCTCGTCTACGCGGCCGGCCCGTTCGTAGAGCGACTGGAGCGTGCGCGCGAGCCGCGGATCGTCGGGGTACAGCGCGTGCAGCCGCTCGAGGACCGCGACCGCGCGCGCCACGCGCGCCGCCGGCACCTGCGCGATCTGATCGCCGCCGTACGCGAGCGCCAGCAGCCGCAACGCCGCCTCGTCGGAGGTTCCCTCGTCGAGCGCGCGCTCCATCGCCGCCGTGCGCGCGGCGAGCGTGCCGGCGCGGCGGAACAGCTCGAACTCGAGGCGCAGGATCTCTTCGCGCTGCCAGGAGTCATTCGGCGCCTGCAGCTGCGCGAGGCGGCGCTCGTACAGGGACTCGGCGTCGGCGAAGCGGCGCTCGTCGAGGTAGAGCCGGCCGAGGCGTGAGAACGCGTCGCCCGAGTCCATCGCCGGCGCGTCGAGCGCCTGTTCGAGCGCCGCGATCGCCGCCGCGCGATCGCCCGCCGCCTCGGCCGCCGCGCCGAGCGCCGCGTATGCCCGGCCGCGCTCGCCCGCGCCCTGCGCCAGCCGCGCCGCCTCGGTGAGCTGCGCCGCTGCGGACTTCGCGTCGCCGAAGCGCAGGTACACGCGCCCGAGCTCGAGGTGAAGCGCCGACGACGACGCGCCCGGCGCAGGCTGGCTCGGCGCGTGCGCCTCGACGGGCGCGCGCGCCGGCGGAGCGGCGGGCGCGTGGTGCTGGCACCCGAGCGCGAACGAGCAGAGCGTGGCGGCGAGCAGGCGCATCATCCCTCCATCAACGCAACAGCGGCGCGAGCTGGGCGACCGCGCGCTCGCGGATCTCCGCGCTGCCGCCGCCCGACGCCAGGCTGGTGTAGACGCGCCGCGCGTCGTCGTCGCGGCGGGTTTCGGCGTACAGCTCGCCCAGCGCGAACAGGAGCTGCTGCCGCTCCAGCGGATCGCGCTCGGCGGCGTAGGTCTTCTCGAGCAACGCCTGCGCGTCGGCGGCCAGCCCGGCGTGCGCCAGCGTGCGCGCGGTCGCGAGCGCGGCGCCGGGGGCGGCGTCGTGGAGCGCGCGCTCGACGTGGCGGCGCGCGGCCTCGCGATCGCCGAGCGCGACCAGCACCGCGAACAGCTTGTCGCGCGCCTGCGCGTCGTCGGGATCCTCGATCGCGAGCCGCTCGTAGAGGCGGCGGCGCTCGGTCAGCGCGACGCGCCGCTCGGCGTCGGCGAGGCCCTGCGCCAGCTCGAGCGAGTCGGGGCGCGCGGCCAGCGCCTGGCGATACCAGCGCGCCGCCCCGGCATAGTCATGCTCCACCTCGAGCGCGACGAACGCGCGCTCGCCCGGATCGCGCAGCGATGCGAGCTGGGCGCGCAGGCGGCCCGCGCTCTGGAGCACGTCCCAGCGCGCTCGCCGCGCGGCCAGGCGCGCGTCGAGCTGCGACGAGCGGGCGATCGGCGCGAGCGCGGCGAGCGCGCCGTCGACGTCGCCGAGCTTCGCCAGCGCCTGCGCCTGGACGAGCGCCAGCCGCGCGCGTTCCGCCTCGTCCGTGGCGAGCACGCCGAGCGCCGCCGCTGCGCGCGCCACCTCGCGCGGCTCATCCAGGCGCGCGTAGGTGTCGAGCAGCGCGCGCAGCAGCGCGGCGTCGCGCGTCTCGAGCGGCGCGAGCAGGCGGCGTGCTTCTTTGGCGTCGCCGAGCAGCCGCAGCGCCGCCAGCCCGGCGCGCCGCGCCTCCTCCGGATCTCGGGTGGTGCTGGCCGCGACCCAGGCGCGCAGCTGCGGCTCGTCCATGGTCGTCGCCGCCACGCGCAGGCGCGCCTCGTCGGCGAGCTGCGGGTCGGCGCCGGTGATGAGCGGCTGCGCGAGCGCCGCCTGCTCGGCGCGTCGCCCCAGCGCGCCGAGCAAGCCGATGCGCTGCAGTTGCACCGCCTGGCGCGCGGCGGCGTCGGAGAGCAGCGGCTCGCGCGCGTCGTCGGCGGCCAGCGCGTCGTCGAGCCGCTCGGCCTGCAGCGCCGCCTCGACCACCAGCGCGAGCACGCGCTCCCGCGCCGCCGGATCCTTGATCTCCTTCGCCACCGCCTGAAGCGGCGCGACCAGCGGCGCGCCGCGCCCGAGCCGCACGTCGACCGCCGCGTGCTCGAGGAACGCCGCCAGCTCGCCCGCGCTCCGCGGCTTCGCGCCGCGCCAGCGCTCGAGCGCCGGACGCCCCATCGCGCCCGCGAACACGCTCGCGCCGATCAGCCCCGCGATCGACGCCGCGAACGCCCAAGCGCCGCGCCGCCGCGCCCTGCGCTCTCGATTGTCGGTCACGTCGTTCATGCGGCGCGCACGGATTGCAAGCGCGAAGCCGCCCGCGCCGCGCGCCGTTGACGGGCGATCCGCGCGCGCTCCGTTGCGCGCGGCACAACACGTGTTGTTCGTCGCGCAACGGCGCCCGCGGCGACCCGCGCGATCGCCCGCGCCGCGCGGCTGGCCCCGCCATTGCCTAGCGCACGCGCCATGACGATCCACCGCCGACCGCGAATCCTCCTCTGGCTGCTCGCCGCCGCGCTCGCCCCCGGCGCCGCGCGCGCCGACGTCGCCCAACCGCTCAACGTCAACGGGACGCTCACCATCCAAGCCGGCAGCGGCACCACGCAGATGTTCACCAACGGCCTGGTGCAGTCGGGCTCCACGCCGCTCGTCATCAGCGGCTCGGTCCTCATCCGCGGCGGCAAGGGCAACGGCTCGACGTGCAGCTATGGCGGCGAGTGTTGGTCCACCGACTACTGCGAAGACGGCGTGTGCTGCTGCAACTCGCCGGTCAACGGCACGTGCTACCAGGCTCAGTACGCGAACAACATCTATGGCAACAACAACGATCCCGGCGCGCAGTTTCAATGCGGCAACTGCGCGGCGTGCAACAAGACGGGCAACGGGACCTGCGCCGCCACCACGTTGGCTCGCTCGGCGGGCCGCGTCGCCGGGCAGTCGTGCCGTCCCCCGGCGCTCGCCGCCGACGGCAGCACGTGTGACGTCCCCGAGTATTGCTCGTGCGACGCGTCGACGCAGAACTGCGCCGCGAGCACGCAGCAGTGCCCGGCCGACCTGTACGGCGGCCCGTCTACGATGTTCGCCTTCGGGGTCGCCGGCCAGTGCCGCGCCTCGCGCGGATCCTGCGACGTGCCCGGCATGTGTCCGGGCGGCACCACGCCGTCGGCCGCCGTGTGCCCGCCGAACCAGGCGCGTCTTCCGAACTCGTACGTGTGCGCCGGCCAGAACACGAACGGCGTGTGCGACGGCGTGACGAAGTGCATGGGCGGCGTCGACTGCCCGTCGCCGCTGCCCGCGCCCGCCGGCACCATCTGTCGCGCGTCGCAGGGACAGTGCGACGTGGCCGATCGCTGCGACGGCGTCAGCACCGTGTGCAACAACGTGTACATCGCCGCCAACACCGTCTGCGATCCCTCGGGCGCGACGTGCAGCGGCGGCTCGGCCGCGTGCTTGAACGGCTCGGGCCAGAGCGTCGGCTACACCACCAGCACGACGTGCAACTGATGAAGCCGAAGCGCAAGCCGCTGCCGAAGCTCTTCGATCGCCGCGCAAAGATCCGGCTGGCGATCTCGAGCGCGATCCTGATCGCGCTCACCGCCGTGCTCCTCGAGCAGCTCCCGGGGCGCTCGCCCGAGCGGCACGCGCGCCGCGCCGACGAGCCGAGCGACGCGCCGCCCGAGCGCGCGCCGTGGTGGAGCCTCGGCGGGCTGGTGTCGACTACGACGCCGCGCCCGGCGACGCGGGACTCGAAGCTCGCCGCGCAACCGGGCTACATCCCCGCGCAGCAGATCATGCCGCCCGAGCGCGAGGCATCCCCGCCGCCGCCCGTCGAGCCGCCCAATCCGCAGCTCACGCGGCCGCCGATGTTCAATCCCGGCGGCGTCGACGGCGATCGCCCGCCGCGCCCGACGCCGGGCCTGCCGCCGGCGCGCTGAACGTCGAAGCGGCGGCGCGCGGCGATCGCAACCGCGGCTGCGGCAGCGTGCTCGAAACCAAAGCCAGGAAGTGGCGCGTCGCGCTGGTGCTCGTGCCGGCGTGGCGGATCAACGCCGCTGCGGGCGGCTCCGGGTGTTGCGCGCGCAGCAACGGCTGATGCGTCGCGCGCAACACCAGCGCCCGACGAAGCCCGCGCCGCCCGCGCTCCGGGCTCCGGTACAGGCATTGCTGGCGCGTGTGCGAAATGCCAACCATGCCCGCTCGCGCGCTCGCTGCGCTCCTGCTCTTTGCGTCTCGCGCCGCCTTCGCCGATGCGCAGCCGCCGCTACAGGCGCCGCCCGCCGACGTCTCGCACCCCGACGGCAACCAGGCCGGGCTCGGCACGTCGTCGGTGGCGCGCTTCACCGGCGAGCTCGCGCACCACATCCCCATCCAGGTGCCGCCCTATCACGGCCTCGAGCCCGCGCTCGCGCTCCATTATCACTCGGGCCAGCGCGACGGCTTTGTCGGCGTCGGCTGGACCCTGAAAGGCGTCAACGTCATCCAGCGCGCCAGCCCGGGCCGCGGCGCGCCCAATTACGGCGGCGGCGACATCTTTCTCCTCGACGGAATGGAGCTGGTCCCGTGCGCCGCCGGCAGCGTGAGCCCGAGCTGCGCCAACGGCGGCACGCACGCGACCAAGATCGAGAGCTACCACCGCGTCGCTTATGACGGCACGTCGTGGCGGGTCACGCGCAAGGACGGCACCGTCGAGCAATACGACCCCGTCTACACCACCGTCGGCGGCACCTTCCGCTGGGGACTCAGCAGCGTCTCGGATCGCAACGGCAACGTCGTCAATTATCATTGGTGGTGCGAAGCCGGCCTCGAGTGCTATCCCGCGTCGATCACCTATAACCGCACGACCGTCACCTTCAATCGCGAGCAGCGGGCGCTCGACAATCTCACCTTCGCCAACGGCTCGCCTACGCTCGGTCAATCCAATTGGCTATTGAAGAGCATCGACATAACCACCGACGGCGCCCGCGCGCGCGCCTATCGACTGTGGTGGGCGGCGAGCGGATCCAACCCGCAATCGGTCTTGCAAGCCGTTCAAATGTACGGCAAGGACGCCACCGTCGACGCCAACGGCAACGTGAACGGCCCCAGCTCGCTGCCGCTGACGACGTTCACCTATAACAGCGGGCCGAGTAATCCGCTGGCGGGCCCGATGCTGTGGGGATGGCCGACCGCGGGAACCGGTCTCGGCGGCAATTGCTACAACGGCTGGTGCTCCAACATCGGCGATCAAGCCGTGACCGGCGACTTCAACGGCGATGGCAAGACCGACGTCCTGATGCGCGACGCGTACTACTCCGACTCCAATCAAGGCAACGCCGCGGTCTTCTGGGCGAGCGGCAACTCCGCGGCGCCGTTCACCACGACCCTGGCGTGGAACAACGCCGTCTCGGGCACCGGATTGGGACAAACCTGCTATCAAGGCTGGTGCGCGCACGGCGACGACATCGTCGTGCCCGCCGACTTCGACGGCGACGGCAAGACCGATCTGTACGTGGCCAGCTACTCGAGCACGTGGCGCATGGTGCTGTTCGCCACCGGGGATCCCAACAATCCATTCTCCGGCACCATGCTGTGGTCGCCGAACAGCGGCAATGGCCTGGCGCAGAGTTGTTATGACGGCTGGTGCGCGGGCGTTAATGATCAAATCATCCCCGGCGACTTCAACGGCGACGGCAAGACCGACTTCCTGGTGCAAAACGACGTGCGCAACAACAGCGGCAATACTCCCAACAACAAATGGATCTTCTGGGGGACGGGCAACCGCTCGGCGCCGTTCACCGCGACGGTCGCCTGGAGCGGGAGCAACACCGCCAGCGGGCCGGGCACCTATTGTTACAATGGCTGGTGCAGCGGCACCGGCGATCGATTCCAGATCGCCGACTTCAACGGCGACGGCAAGATCGATCTCTACGTTCAAAACAGCAGCAACACCTACCGTGCGGCGCTCTTCGGCACCGGCAATCCCAACGACCCCTTTACCGCGACGTTCTTGTGGACGCCGGCACCGGGCAACGGCGTCGGTCAATCCTGTTACAACAACTGGTGCCGCGCTTTCGGGATGATGGTGGGCGATTACAACGGTGACGGCAAAGCCGATCTCTTCCTCAGTGACTATTCAGGCAACACCGACATCTTCTGGTCTACCGGAGACGCCGCGCAGCCGTTCGTCGCGCAAGCGTTGTGGAGCTCGGCGACGGCGGGCACCGGCTTGGGACAGCAGTGTTACAGCGGCTGGTGCGGCGGCGGAAACGGTTACTTCGGCAGCGGCGACTTCAACGGCGACGGCATCACCGACTTCTGGCTGCGCGACAATCCCGCCAGCAACGGCGCGGCGCGGGTCTATTTCTTTACCGGTACCGGCAATCCCGTCATTCCGTTCCGCGCCGCGCAATATTGGAACCCCGACAGCTCGGGCACCGGCATTGGACAGTCCTGCTATGGCGGCTGGTGCGCGCGCTCTTGGGACAACGTCGCCCCCGGCGATTACAACGGCGACGGCAAGACCGATCTGCTGTTTCAAGCCGCCGACCGCGGTTGGACGGGTCTGTTCTTCGCTCAAGGTCCAATGGAGAACTTGATTACCCACATCGACAACGGAATCGGCGGCACGCTCGACGTCGCCTATCAACCGTCATCGTCGTGGCAGAACACCAACCTGCCGTTCGTCGTGCCGACGGTGTGGCAGTCCACGACCGGAGACGGCCGCAGCGGCGCGGCTACTACGGTCTATAACTACTCGGGCGGCTTGTGGGACGCGCTCGATCGCCGCTTTTTGGGCTTTCATTACGTCAAAGCCACCTTGCCGTGCAATTACTACGAATCGTCTTGTCCCTATGAAGAGACGTGGTTCGCGCAAGATTACGGATCGGTCTCGAAGCCTCAGATCATCAATCGCTCGAACGGCGCAGGCGTGCTCCTGACGTCATTGGTCTACGAATACGCCACCAATGGAACGCACGTGCCGTATCAATCGATGCAGACGGGCTTGTGGCGTTACGCCTATGACGGCTCGGGCTCCGTCTGCAATTCGTGGCCCTGTCCATACGGAAAACGCGTGTATACCCAGACGCGCTATGACAACTACGATCCCTGGAACCCGCTTTGGAAGGTCGGTTATTCGGAGCCCTGGGCGATCATCGAATATGGAGACTACGACGTCGGCGGCGACGAGCGCGTCGCCGCGTTCGGCTATGTACCAAACGGATCGCTGTACATAGTCGATAAACCCGCGGTCATGGAGATGCACGCGGGATTGACCGCCGCCGGCACCATGCTCGAGCAGTCGTTGCTCCTCTACGACTACGCGGGCACCTGGAACGCGCAGCCGAGCTACGGCAACCTCACGACCGTTCAGCGCTGGCTCGACACCGGCCCGACGCCGGTGACGCACTCGTTCACGTACGACGCCTCCGGCAACGTCGTCAAGATCGTCGACGAGCGAAACAACCCAACGACCATTCAATACGACCTCGCTTACAACGTCTATCCACACATCGAGACCAACGCCGCCGGCAAGTCGACTACCCACATCTGGGATCCGTTATGTGCAGTCGAAACCAAGGCCACGGACGCCAATCAACAAGATACGTCGATGGTGCCGGACGCGCTCTGCCGGCCGTCGCAAATAACCGCGCCGCTCGGCGGCGTCGTCAATTACAGCTATTGCGGCACCGCGGGCAATCCGTGCGGAGATGCCAACGCGCAGTACGTCCATACCGACACTCCGTCCGCCGACGGCAACGGCCCGCAATGGACCCAGCAGTTCTTCGACGGGCTGGGACGCATCTGGCGCGCCGTCCGCAAAGGGCCGGACGCGCAACATTCAATCTATAGCGATACGGTCTATCAAACGCGCGCCGGCGTGCAGCAGCAGTCGCGTCCCTATTACGCCACCGATACGCCGACGTGGTCCTACTATACATACGACGCGCTCGATCGCTGGACCAAGACGCAGTTCGCCGACAACACCACTACGTACATGGCCTACGGCACCGGCGCGTGCGCCTCGCCGGCGCCGGGCGCGACCTGCTTCGCGACCACGCACACCGACGAATTGGGACACAACCAGATCGATCTCTCCGACGCCTATGGAAACGTGGTGCTGCACCGCGTGTTCTCGCGCGGCACACCGGTCGATACGCAATACATCTATGACCTGCGCGGCAGCCTCGCGCAGATCACCGACGCTGCGCAGAACCAGTGGAGCTATACGACCGATTCGCTCAAGCGCATCATCACCAGCAGAGATCCCGATCTCGGGACGTGGACGTTTCAATACGATCCCGCCGGCAACCTGACTACGCAGACCGACGCCAAGGGACAGGTCACGGCCATGGCCTATGATCCGATCGATCGATTGTCGGCGATGACGAGCCTGGCCGCGACGTCGAGCCAGGCGACTTCGACTTGGACGTATGACGAGAACCGCAGCGGCTATTACAACGTTGGTCATTTGACTTCGGTGATCGATCCCTACGGCGGCGAGACCATGAACTACAATGCCGCGGGCAAGCAAGCCACCTATACGCGCACCATCGGCTCGTCGTCCTATACCTTCACCGCCAGCTACGACGCCGGCGGGCGGCTGATCGCGGCCGGCTACCCCGACGGCGATACCGCCGGCACGTCGAGCGCGCCGCGCACGTACGACGGCGGCGGACGGCCGTTCGGCATTCCCGGAATCATCGATAGCGCGCAATACGATGCCTCGGACAATCTCACGCACTTCAATGCACACAACGGCACGTCCACCAATCGCGTCTATTCGTATGCGCGCGGCTGGCTCACCAGCGTGCAGACGACGTCGCCGGCGCAGACCCTGCCGGTGGTATCGGTCGATCTCACGCGAGACGCCAAAGGACGCATCACCGCGCGCAACAGCCCCTTCTGCTCCGACGGCTGGAGCTACGGCTACGACGATCTCGATCGCTTGACCTCGGCGATGAGCCGCTCGGATTACAGCAAGAACACTTCCTACTCTTACGACAACGTCGGCAACATCACCTATAACTCGCAGCTCGGTCCCTATAGCTACAACCCCGGGACGCACGCGGTCGCGAGCGCGGGGCAGAACGTCTATCGATACGACTTGAACGGCAACATGTCTTCCCGCAACGGACAGACCGCGACGTGGGACGGCCTCAATCGACTGACGAGCATCGCCGGCTCGAGCTTCAGCTACGACGCGCACGGCGCGCGGCTCTCCAAGGTGAACGGCGCGAACAGCACGTACTACCTCAACGAGGACGTCGAAGTCTCCAATGGCTCCTTCAACAAGTACTTCCGTCTCGGTGGGCAGCGCGTGGCGCAGCGGAGCGGCGCGGCTACCTATTGGGTGCACGGCGATCATCTCGAGTCGCTCGACTCGGTGACGGATACGAGCGGGCGGCCCGCCGGCGGGCGAATGACGTATTGGCCTTATGGCGATCGGATGTCCAATGACGTCTCGACCGCCGAAGGGATCGGATTCACCGGCGAGCGGCAGGACGAGACCGGGCTCCTTTATCTGCACGCGCGTTATTACGATCCGCAGCTCGGACGCTTCACGTCGGCGGATACCGCGAGTCCGGTCGCGTCCGGCGTGGGTGTCAATCGCTATAGCTACGCGAACAACGATCCAATCGGGCACGCCGACCACAACGGGCATGACGGCGAGGGGGACGACGGCAGCGACGGCAGCGACTCGAGCCCAGAACCACAGTCGGGGGGAACGTCCGCAGACGTGCCTGTCGTCGAGGGGATAGAGATGGAGGTTACCGCCGTGGCGCCGGGCAACGCGTCGAGCTCCTCGGCCACGCCCGACACGACGGACCCGCTGCCGCGGGAGCGCGAGGAGCGCATCCTG